>DAOPYP010000075.1:0-6863 GCA_035352975.1 Oscillospiraceae bacterium | reverse complement strand
ACCTGTATGTATTATACGGGGCTTGATCCGTATACCATGAAGCCTGTGTATGTTCCGAAAACTTCGGAGGAAAAGGCAATGCAAAGGGCACTTTTACAGTATTTCAAGCCTCAGAACAAGCGTATAGTGATTTCTGCGCTTAAAAAAGCGGGAAGAACAGATCTTATAGGAACAGACAAAAAATGTCTTATTGAACCGGATATGGATTATATCAGAAAAGAAAAAACAGCGGATAAGAACCGAAAGGAAGACAGAAAATGTCACCAAAAAGAAAGACGAAGACCGACTTCAAAATAAAGCTTCTTCTTTTGGCACTGGCGGTAATAATAGTTACCGTTATGTATGCACTTGATTATTTTAATATTGTTAATTATGAGCGTGTATTTTCACATATCGGTCTTTCGGACGCAAACAAAGCCGTTGACGGTGATTTTTCTGTTCATTATATAGACGTCGGACAGGGCGACTGTGAGCTTATTGTTTCAAAAGACAAAACGGTTCTTATAGATTCCGGTGAATATGAAAATGCTCCCGAAGTGATTTCATATATTCAGTCGCTTGGGATAACAAAGCTTGATTATGTAATAGGGACACACCCTCATTCCGACCATATCGGAGGACTTCCCGAAATAATTCAAAGCTTTGATATAGGAAAGGTTATAGCGCCTAAGGTTTCGGGAAAAATGACTCCGACCACAAAAACCTATATAAATTTTCTTAATGCGGTTAAGGATAAAGGCTTAAAGCTGACTCCTGCTACTGTTGGAGAAGAATATCAGCTAGATGAAAATACTGTGCTTAAAATTCTTGCGCCGCTGAATGATTATGACAGCCTTAACAACTATTCAATTGTTTGTATGGTAACTCACGGGGAAAACAAGTTTCTATTTATGGGGGATGCCGAAAAAGAGTCCGAAACCGATCTATTAGAAAAAAACGCCGATATTGACGCTGATGTTTTAAAAGCTGGACATCACGGGAGCAATTCCTCATCGACAATGAAATTCCTTTCCGCCGTATCGCCGCTTTATTCGGTTGTGAGCGTAGGTGCAGACAATTCCTATAATCATCCGTCTGAAAAGGCAATTCAGCGCATTTTAAAATATTCAAAAGATATTTACCGTACTGATTTACAGGGGACTATAGTATGTACTTCTGATGGAAAGAATATCAGCTTTGAATTTGAAAAAGAGGGTTAGTCATGTTCATCATTGAACGATTTGAAGACGAAAAGGCTGTGCTTGAGAATGAAAGCGGAGAGCATCTTGTAATAATAAGAAAAAATCTTCCTCATAATGCAAAAGAGGGGGATTGTCTTATTTTTAAAAATGGTGTATACTCAGTTGACAGTGTGTTAACAAAAAAAAGAAAAGAAGAAATAATCAGGCTTCAGGACAGTTTATGGGGATGAACAGCTGTCTTTTTAAATATTTTTATGGGAGTTGTTTTTGAGTGAGCAGGAACCTTTTTTTCAAAATAAATCAGAATATTTCGGATTTTTCAAAAGGGCATAAAAAAATAGCAAATTACATAATCGAGCATTATGACAAAGCGGCGTATATGACTGCCGCAAAGCTTGGCGTTACAGTCGGTGTCAGCGAATCAACCGTTGTAAGATTTGCAGCAGAATTAGGATATGAGGGCTATCCGGAATTACAGAGCGCACTTCAGGAAATGGCAAGAAACAAGCTTACCTCCGTTCAGCGAATAGAGGTTACAAGCGACCAGATAGGTTCAAAGGATATTTTTGAAAAGGTACTGAATTTCGATATAGACAAAATCAAAAAAACGCTGGAAGAAAGCTCAAGAGAAGAATTTTACGGTGCCGTTGACACAATAATAAATGCAAAAAGGATTTACATAATCGGAGCAAGAAGTGCTTCTGCGCTTGCACGTTTTATGGCATATTATTTTAATCTAATGTTTGAAAATGCAAGATTTATTAATACCGCAAGCGAGAGTGAAATGTTTGAACAGATTATGAGAATAGAAAAAGAAGACGTTATGATAGGAATAAGTTTTCCGAGATATTCTTCACAGACCGCGAAAGCACTTCAGTTTGCGGAATATAACGGCGCAAAGGTTATTGCAATAACCGACAGCAAGTCATCTCCGCTTGCGGAATATGCTGACAATTTACTTCTTGCAAGAAGTGATATGGCGTCATTCGTAGATTCTCTTGTTGCACCTTTAAGCCTTATAAATGCGCTTATTGTTGCAATAGGGATAAAAAAACGTACGGAGGTTTCTCAAAACTTTGAAAAGCTTGAGGATATTTGGGACAAGTATGATGTTTATGAAAAGCAAAGGGAGAGCAAGGATTAATGCACTATGATGCAATTATAATTGGAGGGGGAGCGGCAGGAATGCTTGCCGCAGTTACCGCCGCCCGCAACGGAAGAAAGGTTCTGATTGCCGAGCGTAATGACCGCTTGGGCAAAAAGCTTCTGATTACGGGAAAAGGACGCTGTAACGTTACGAATAACTGCGATATAACGACGCTTATGGGGAATATCCCTCAGAATGGGAGATTTCTTTACAGCGCTTTTTCTCAGTTTTCCGCTTCTGATACGATGAACTTCTTTGAGAATATTGGAGTTCCTCTTAAAACTGAAAGAGGAAACAGGGTTTTCCCCATAAGCGATAAAGCGGCGGATATTGTGAATGCCCTTGAAAAAGAGCTGAAAAAAAGCGGCGTTAAAATTACAACTGACAGAATAACCTCGCTTATTATTGAGGACGGAATCTGTAAAGGTGTTATGTCGGGGAAAAATCCGATTTATTCTGAGTCTGTCCTTATTGCAACGGGCGGGAAATCCTATCCGCTTACAGGCTCAACGGGTGATGGCTATGAAATGGCGGAGAAAGCAGGGCATACAATAATTCCAATTGTTCCGTCACTTGTTCCTATTGAAACGGAAGAAAATTACTGCACGGAAATGATGGGGCTTTCTCTTAAAAACGTAACCCTTTCGCTAAAAGACACAAAAACCGAAAAAGTGATTTACAGCGAGCTGGGGGAGATGTTATTTACTCATTTGGGCGTTTCGGGGCCGCTTGTTCTTTCTGCAAGCTCACATATAAGAGAAATGGAGCAGGGAAGATATAAGATTTTCATTGATTTGAAGCCTGCCCTTAACGAAGAAAAGCTTGACGCAAGGCTTTTGAGGGATTTTTCCGAAGCACAGAACAAGGATTTTTCAAACGTTCTTCATAAGCTTATACCGTCAAAAATGATTCCCGTAATGGTTAAGCTGTCGGGAATTGACGGGACGGCAAAAGTCAATCAGATAACGAAAAAACAGCGCTCGGATTTAATTTCGGTTTTAAAGGCGTTTCCTCTCACCATAAAGCGTTTTCGTCCTGTCGAAGAAGCGATTATCACCAGCGGAGGAATTTCCGTCAAGGAGATTTCGCCTAAAACAATGGAATCCAAGCTGATTAAAAATCTTTATTTTGCAGGCGAAATTATTGACGTAGATGCATATACGGGGGGATTTAACCTCCAGATTGCTTTTTCTACCGGATATGCCGCCGGAATGAATATTTAGGAGGATTTCTATGATAAATATAGCAATTGACGGACCTGCGGGTGCTGGGAAAAGCACGATTGCCAAAGCGGTTTCAAAAGAGCTTGAATATATTTATGTCGATACGGGAGCACTTTATCGCGCAATAGGCTTATATGTAAAAGAGCATGGTGCAGATACAAAAAGTGCGGAAAAAGTTTCGGCTTTACTTTCGGAAATAAATATAGGAATTAAATTTGTTGACGGCGAACAGAGGGTATTTATCAACGGCGAAGATGTTTCGGATAAAATCAGAACGCCCGAAATTTCTATGGTGGCGTCTGATGTTTCGGCAATTCCCGCTGTAAGAGAATTTCTTTTTGAGCTTCAGAAAAAGCTTGCCCGTGAAAATAACGTGATTATGGACGGTCGGGATATAGGCACGGTGGTTCTCCCGAATGCCGATATAAAAATTTTTCTGACGGCATCGCCTGAGGAAAGGGCAAAAAGACGATTTGATGAGCTTGTCAAAAAGGGACAGTCCCCGATTTATGAGGACGTTTTGAAAGATATTATTCAACGGGATTATAATGACAGTCACCGTGAAATTGCACCTTTGAAACAGGCTGACGATGCCGTTCTTGCTGACACCACGAGCAAAAGCCTTGAGGAGGCTGTTGAGCTGATAAAGGGAATAATATCAGAAAGACTGGGTGATAATAAATAATGTGGTGGGCGCTATTAAGAGGAATTATTCTTACATTCATGAGAATTTTTTATAGCATACGTTTTGAAGGAAAAGAAAACTGCCCTAAAGAGGGCGGATATGTTTATGCAAGCAACCACAGAAGCTATATGGATCCTGTCCTTATAACTCTCGCGGTAAAAAGACCTTTTGCATATATGGCAAAGGAAGAACTTTTTAAACAAAACATTTTTTTCACCGCAATTATAAAAATGATGGGAGCATTTCCGGTTGAAAGAGGAAAAGGCGACACGACAGTTATAGACACGTCGATAGAAAAGCTTGAAAAAGGGAAAAACCTTGTAATTTTCCCCGAGGGAACGCGCTCATATGACGGCAAGGTAGGAAAAGGCAAAACCGGAGTAGCACTTATTGCCTCAAAAGCGCATAGGGATGTTATTCCCGTAGGTATTATTTTTGAAGGACCTAAGCTAAAATTCCGAAGCAAAATACTTGTACGTTACGGGAAAAAGATAAGCGCAAACGAGCTTTTGCTGTCCGATGAAGCATCATCAAAAGAGCTTAAAGCTTTGAAATTAAGAATTATGACAGCGATTACGGAGCTTGTTGAGGGGAATAAAAGAGAGGAATCGGTCTAAATGTCGAGAATTACGGTGGCAAAAACTGCCGGGTTTTGCTTTGGAGTTGACAGAGCAGTTAAAATTGTATACGACGAGCTTGAAAAAAAATCAAGGGTTGCAACCTTAGGACCTATAATTCACAATCCCGACGTTGTAAAGGATCTTGAAGCAAAAGGGGTAAAAACCATTTCTTCTCTTGACGAGGCTGACGGGGAGAAGGTTATAATTCGTTCTCACGGAGTTGGCAAGTCTGTTTATGACGAGCTTAACGAAAGAAAAATAGATTATATAGACGCAACCTGTCCGTTCGTTGAAAGGATTCACAAAGTTGTAAAAGAAAAATCAGAAGAGGGCTTTGTCATTCTTCTTGCGGGGGATAAAGATCATCCCGAGGTTGAAGGAATAGCTGGATTTTGCAGCGGTGAATATTATATTTTGGCCGATGAAAATGAATTGGAAAAAATTTTTTTAAAAAATTTAAGTTTTCGAGAAAAAAAGGTTGCAATTATTGCGCAAACAACGTATAATATTAAAATATGGGACAAGTGTAAAGCAATTGCAAAAAAATATTGTGATTCTCTTCAAATTTTTGATACTATCTGTAATTCGACGTCTGAACGTCAGCGTGAAGCGGAGGAGCTTGCGAAAAAATCCGATTTGATGATTATTATCGGGGGAAAGCACAGCTCAAATACTGTTAAACTGTTTGATGTCTGCTCACGGTATACAAAATGTTATCATATCGAAAATGCCGGCGATATTTGCGAAATTGATTTTAATGACACTGATTCTATCGGTATTACTGCTGGTGCATCCACACCGGCTTATATAATCAAGGAGGTACAAACACACATGAGTGAAATGTTAAAAAATCAGGATGAGGACTTCAATTTTGAAGAAGCGTTGGAGCTTTCTTTCAAGAAAATATATAAAGGTAACAGGGTGAAGGCGTACATAACTGCAGTTAACAGCAGTGAGGCTATTGTAGATATCGGTACAAAGCATACCGGCTATATTCCTTTGTCAGAATTGACAGATGATCCTTCATTATCTCCTGCTGACGTGGTTAATGTCGGTGATGAGATTGACGCTATTGTGACAAACATAAGCGATCAGGACGGCATTGTTACTCTTTCTAAAAAGAGAGTTGACGCAATGGTAGGCTTTGATAATATCCTTAAAGCAAAGGAAGAGGGCACTGTTCTTCAGGGCGTTGTTTTGAACGTTATCAAGGGCGGAATTCTTGTTTCCTCGAACGGCGTAAAGGTATTTATTCCTGCTTCACAGGCAACACTTCGTCACGACGACAAGCTTGAAGAGCTTCTCAAAAAGACAGTTGAATTCAAGGTTATTGAAGTAAACGAACAGCGCGGACGTGCAGTCGGTTCAATTAAGGAAGTTATGAAGGGACAGCGCGCTGACGTACAGAAGAAATTCTGGGATAAAGTACAAGTTGGCGATGTATTTAAGGGAGCAGTTAAGTCAATTACTGATTTCGGCGTATTTGTTGATCTCGGCGGAATTGACGGAATGGTTCACCGTACAGAGCTTTCGTGGAAGAGAATCAAGCATCCTTCAGACGTTGTTTCTATAGGCGATGTTCTTGAAGTTTATGTTAAAGATCTTGACAAAGAAAAGAACAGAATTTCACTTGGATATAAAAAGACTGAGGAAAATCCATGGGAAGATTTCAAGAAAAATTACGAAGTTGGCTCTGTTGTAAAAGCAACTATAGTTTCAGTTACTCCTTTTGGAGCATTCGCTCAGATTATTCCGGGGATTGACGGGCTTATCCACATTTCTCAGATTGCAAATCAGAGAGTGAACAAGGTTTCCGACGTGTTAAGCGTAGGACAGGAAGTTGATGCGAAAATCACTGAAATTGATCTTGAGAAACAGAGAATCAGCATTTCAATGCGCGCTCTTCTTGAAGAAAAAGAAGCTTCTTCTGAAGAATCACCTGAAGCATAATAATAATTAAGCGGCATATCGGTATTAAAACCGATATGCCTTTTTTATTTTTTCAGT
>DAOPYP010000074.1:0-7006 GCA_035352975.1 Oscillospiraceae bacterium | reverse complement strand
CTTGAACGTGAAATAGGCTTTCTCACGGTACATTCAATGCTGCATTTATTGGGATACGACCACGAAACAGGTAAGCTTGATATGATAAATATGCGCGAAAGGGAAGAAGCTATCCTTGAAAAACTAGGCATTTCAAGAGAAAGCAGCTTTGTTGCGCCGGATGAAAATTAAAAAGGATTTGAACGGTCTTGCCAAAAGCTTTTCTTATGCTTTTGACGGAATAAAATTCTGCATAAAGAGTGAAAGGAATATGAGAATTCATATTACCGCCGCTTTTTATGTTATTGTGTTTTCGTTCTTTTATAATTTTACTAAAGCCGAATACTGCCTTATATTTCTGACAATTTCATCTGTAATTGTAACTGAAATGCTTAATACCGCAGTTGAAACCTTGGTGGATATGGTTTCCCCTCATTACAGTGGTCTTGCTAAGGCTGCCAAAAATATAGCAGCGGGGGCAGTGCTTGTTTCTGCAATTTTTGCTTTATTCGTTGGATTTTTTCTGTATTTTCAGCCTAAGGTGCTTTTAAATATCCTGAACTTCTTTAAAAATCCGTTTATGCTTTTGGCACTTATAATTTCATTGATAATTTCGGCAATTTTCATATTCTCGGGTGTAAAAAAAACAATAAAATAACAGGAAACTGAAAGGAACAATATGAATTCTAAAAATATATTCGTATCAATTATAGGACGAACAAATGTGGGGAAATCTTCACTTTTAAACAGCATTATCGGCGAAAAAATATCAATGGTTAGCGAAAAAGCACAGACAACCCGCACAAAAATCACAGGGGTGCTGACAAAGGACAATATTCAGTATGTGTTTATTGACACTCCCGGAATCCACAAATCAAAAAATAAGCTTAGCGAGCATATGGATAAGGCGGTAAGGGATTCCGTTTCGGAAATAGACGCCGTGATATTTGTTGCTGATGTCAGCAAAAATGTCAGCGGTTATGAAAAAGAGCTTATTGAGGGTTATAAACTTTCAAAAACTCCGGTTATTCTAGTTTTAAATAAGATTGACCTTGTTTCAAAGGAAAATCTTGCAGAACAGATTCGAAAATATTCAGAAATATATGACTTCAAAGCAATTATTCCGATAAGCGTTATAAACAAAGACGGAATAGACCTTGTAATGAATGAAATTTCTAAATATGCGTCCGAGGGGCCGCATTTTTTCCCTGACGAAATGTTTACCGACCAGCCCGAAAGAGTTATTGCCGCAGAAATAGTAAGAGAGAAGTTCCTTATTCTTCTTAACGAGGAGGTTCCTCACGGTATTGCTGTTACTGTTGAGGAAATGAAGGAACGTAACGACAAGGACCTTCTTGACATTACCGCTAATATTTTCTGCGAGCGGGATTCCCACAAGGGCATAATTATCGGAAAGAACGGAGCAATGCTCAAAAAAGCAGGATCTATGGCGCGCGAAGAGCTTGAAAGCTTTTTTCAGATAAAGGTGAATTTACAGTGCTGGGTTAAGGTAAAACAGGACTGGCGCAACAAAGAGGGAATGATAAAAAATTTTGGACTTGACAGCAGGAAATAA
Organism: Oscillospiraceae bacterium; assembly: GCA_035352975.1. Lineage (GTDB taxonomy): Bacteria > Bacillota > Clostridia > Oscillospirales > Ruminococcaceae > DAOPYP01. The sequence continues at coordinate 5,451 of DAOPYP010000074.1, read as the reverse complement.
TTACAGAGTTATTTTTTAAATAACTTCAGCTTATATGGAAATAATCTTAATATGCTTTATAAGGGGGATATTGAGATGTACGATAACTGGACCAATTTTGTCAAAAGCGGGAGAATATCGGATTATCTGAAATATAAGGACATAGACACTAATACCATGAACACTGTTAACGTTAAGGAGCCGGATTATGCTGATTACAGCAGAGGGAATAGTTCTCCACGAGAGAATGATCAGCGAGAGCGACAAATTTATTGATTTTCTGACAAAGGATTACGGAATTATTGAAATATCAGTCAAAGGTGCAAGAAAAATAACCAGCAAAAATTCTGCTGCTACACAATTATTTGCATATTCAAAGCTTTGTATTCAGAAAAAGGGAGAGCGATATTACTTAAACAGTTCGGAAATTATAAGGTCGTTTTATAATATTAGAACCGACTTGAAAAAGCTTGCACTTGCTTCATATTTTTCTGAGCTTTTGAAATATTCCATACAATCCGAACAGCCCTCAAACGATATTTTAAGGCTTACGCTTAATTCGTTTCATTTTCTTGAGCTTAACAAGCATTCTGAGGAACAGCTTAAAAGTATTTTTGAATTGCGGCTTGTTTCGGATATAGGCATTATGCCAGACATTCTTGCGTGTAAAAAATGCGCGGTTTATGAGAATGATGAAATGTATTTTCTGATTAACGAGGGGACAATGCTTTGCCGCCAATGCTTTAACAAAACTGACGGACTAACAAATGATGTCTTTGTTTTAAATAAGGCTGTTCTTCATATTGTCCGTTATATTGTTTTGTCTGAACTTGACAAGATATGGAAATTCAAGGTGTCTGACGAGACCCAGTCAAAGCTCAATGATTTTTCAGAAAAATACATAACATCTCATTTTGACAGGCATTTTAAAACTCTTGATTTTTATCACACAATTTAATTTTTATCGGCGGTGAAAAATGAATACTTATTATAATACACTTGAATTACATAAAATTTTAGAGATGCTTGCCGGACAGGCATCCAATCAAAAAACAAAAGAAATGGCTTTGTCACTTGTTCCACTGACGGATATTTATTCCGTTAAAAAGGAACTTGATAAAACGGCAGACGCTTTCAATCTGTCGGTTAAATTTGGCACGCCCTCATTTTACAATTTTAAAGATGTGTCGGCATCACTTTTAAGGGCAAAAGCCGGCTCAAGCCTTTCGTTAAGGGAGCTTCTTGATATTGCACAGCTTTTGAATCAGACAAGGCTACTTACTGATTGGTACAAGCAGTGCTCAGGGATTGAAACATCATTAAGTCCGATTTTTAATTCTCTTATTGCTAATAAGCATTTGGAGGAGAAAATCACCTCTGCAATTCTTTCGGAGGAAGAAATTGCTGATGATGCAAGCCCCGAGCTTTTAAGCATAAGAAGAAAAATTATACAGTCGGGTGCTAAAATCCGTGAACATCTTGACAAGATGCTTCATTCTTCAAGCATTCAGAAGTGCCTTCAGGAATCAATTATTACGATCCGTGACGGTCGTTATGTTCTTCCGGTTAAAGCTGAACACAAAAATTCTGTGAACGGCCTTGTGCATGACACGTCGTCAAGTGGTTCAACACTTTTTATTGAGCCGCTTGCCGTTGTTGAAACAAACAACGATATTCGTATACTCAAAGGAAGAGAACAGGAAGAAATCGAACGTATTATTTCTGAATTATCTTCTGAATGCGGAGATAATGCCGATTCTATAATTTCCGACTTTGAAATATGTGCCGAGCTTAATCTTTATTTCTCAAAATCAAATCTTGCGGCAAAAATGAAAGCTTCTGTTCCTGAATTATCGGACGACGGGAGAGTGATTTTAAACAGAGCAAGACACCCTCTCCTTGACGAAAAAAAGGCGGTTCCGATAAGCCTTACTCTCGGATATGACTATCAGACGCTTATTATCACAGGACCGAATACGGGCGGAAAAACTGTTGTCTTAAAAACACTCGGACTTTTAACGTTAATGACAATGTGCGGACTTATGATTCCAGCTTCGGACGGCAGCAGAATTTCCGTATTCAGTCACGTTCTCGCCGATATAGGCGACCAGCAGAGCATTGAAAACAGCCTTTCAACCTTTTCGTCGCATATAAACCGCGTTGTCGATATTTTGAATACGTCAACATCAAATTCGCTTGTATTGCTTGACGAGTTAGGCTCGGGAACAGACCCTGTCGAGGGTGCCGCTCTTGCAATTTCTATACTCAAAAAGCTTAACGATATAGGCTCTAAGGTTGTCATTACCACTCATTATCAGGAACTGAAGATGTATGCCGTTCAGACCGAAAATGTTGAAAATGCATCATGTGAATTCGACGTTGCGACTTTACAGCCGACATATAGGCTTATTATAGGATCGCCCGGAAAGTCAAATGCTTTTGAAATATCTCAAAAGCTTGGGATTTCTCCTGACGTTATTGATTATGCCAAAGAGCTTGTCAGCTCTGAAAACATAAGATTTGAAGAGGTAATTGAACAGCTTGAAAAATCACGCTTTGAGCTTGAAGAAAAGAACAGGGAAGTAGCTAAGCTTAAAACAAAGATTGAAGAGGATTCTAAAAAGCTTCAGAATGAAATTGATGAGCTTAAAAAGAACAAGGAATTCGAGCTTGAAAAAGCAAGACAGCAGGCAATGAGCATTATTGAGAACGTCAGAAATCAGTCTGATGAACTTATTGACGAGCTTACTGAAATCAGAAAGCAAAAGGAAAAGGAAAACTTTTCACAGCTTTCTATATCCGCAAAAACAAAGGCGAAATCTTCACTCAACAAAATGTATGAGGAAGCAAATCCTGTCGTTAAGAATACAAACAGCGGATATAAGCTCCCCAGACCGCTTAAAAAAGGTGACCATGTTTATATCTGCGATATAGACAAAAACGGAATTGTTGCCGGCGAGCCGGATTCAAACGGATCAGTGTTTGTTCAGGCGGGAATTATGAAAACCAAAGTCAGCATTGACAAGCTAAGGCTTATTGATGAGCCGAAAATTACCTTTAAAAATAAAAAAATATCTGCTAAGGGGGTAACCCGCAAAGCAGATAGAAGTATAAGCATGGATATAGACATCAGAGGTAAAAACGTCGATGAGGGTATTCACGAAGTAGGAATGTTTATTGATAACGCTGTACTTTCAAGCCTTGGAATGATTACGATTATTCATGGAAAGGGAACAGGCTTACTCCGAAGCGGAATCCACAAATATCTCAAAACACACCCGTCTGTAAAATCATTCAGATTAGGCGTTTACGGAGAGGGAGAAGACGGCGTTACAATTGTCGAGCTTAAATAATCAGTCGTTCAGATAAGATTTAACAAGTACCTGAAGCAGTTCATCCCTGTCAATGTGACGGATAAGGCTTCTTGCGTTATTATAAGTGGTTATGTATGTCGGATCTTCTGACAAAATATAACCGACTATCTGATTGATAGGATTATAGCCTTTTTCTTTTAGGGCATCATATACTGCCGTAAGTGTTTTGCGCATTTCTTTTTCTTTATCTTCATGAACAGAAAATGTCATTGTCTGATCGTTCATATTTAATACCCCCTTTTGAATCATATTGTACATTATAACCTATTATATGAAATATATCAAGAGTAATTTATAAAATCTAATAAAAATTAAAAAAATTGCAATTTATCTTTTGATATTTCGGTAAAAAATATGCGTCGTATTCTTAAGAATACGACGCATATTTTAATAAATGATGGTGCCGGTGACCGGGGTCGAACCGGTACGGTATCACTACCACAGGATTTTGAGTCCAGCACGTCTGCCAATTCCATCACACCGGCAAATATAACTTAATCATTATATCACTATGTTTTAAAATTGTCAATATTTTTTGTTCCAATTGCGAAAAAATTATAATTTTTCACATGAGGAAACACAATCCTCAATCGCTTCCTTATTTGGCATTGCTGAAATTGTTCCCTTTTTAGTTGAAGACAACGCACCGCACGCATTTGCAAAATCAGAAAATTCCAGAAGCTCCTCTAAAGTAACATCTAAAATGTGCTTGTTGCTTTCTGCAAGCTTATAGATAAATGCTCCGAAAAAGCTGTCGCCGGCGCCTGATTTATCTATTGAATTAACCTTATAAGTACGAAGTGTCTGAATTCCGCTTCTGGAAGCGACAATGCAGCCTTTAGGCCCTTGAGTTACAATGACAACTCGTATGCCTGTTTTTAATAGGTCTGCAATACCCTGAACAAATTTATCACAGCCCGTAAGTATTTTCAGCTCTTCTTCAGATACTTTAATAATATCGACCTTATCAAGAACGCTTTTCATAACTGAAACTGCTTCTTTTTCCGAAGACCACAGCGATGCTCTGTAATTCGGATCATATGTTATGGTCTTTCCTTTTTCTTTTGAATAAGTCAGTGCTTTGGTTACTGCTGTTCTTGAAGTTTCATTAATCAGCGAAAATGAGCCAAAGTAGAAAATATCGCAGCTGTCAATTATACTTAAGTTTACATCTTCGTATTTCAGGTTAGCCTCGTTTCCTTGAATATTATAATATTTACAGCATTTTTTATTCTTTCCGTCTAGTTCGGAAAACATAATAGAAGTTGCATTTTCTTTATCTAGAAGCAGACCCTTTGTATCAACCTTATATCTAATCAGACTGTCTTTTATGAAATGACCAAAGCTGTCATCACCTGATTTCCCGATAAAAAAGGTTTCAGCACCGAGAATGCTTGCCTGGACGGCAACATTTGCGGGTGCACCTCCTAAGTCTTGCTTAAAACACGGTTCGCCGTTATCATCTTTAAACTGAGAAAACTGCACAACGGCTTCCCCAATAGTCACAACCTTAAACATTTTATACCCCTCCCTGCAAAGTTACTCACTTAATATATATATTTTGTCAGCTTTTAAAAAATTCTTAATTCAGAAAATTATTTTCCGAGTTCAATCATTGCGTCAATACAAACCGAAGCTTTTTTGATTGTTTCATCATCCATTTCAATTTCAAGCCCGCCCGTACCTTTAACCGCATTGAGAACGTCAATAAGTGTAGTAATTTTCATATTCGGGCATAACAGCTTTTTCGACAAAACAAAAAAGCTCTTTTCTGGACAGTCGTATGATAAATGCTCAGCAATTGAAATTTCGGTTCCGATAATGAATTCCTTTGCGTCGGATTTTTTTGCATAGTCCATAATTGCCGAGGTTGAGCCGATAAAATCAGATTTTTCAAGCACTGACGGTGTACATTCAGGGTGGGACAATACCAGTGCGCCCGAATGAAGTCTTTTTGCTTCGTCAACCTCTGATGCATTGACAGATGCGTGTATGGGACACCCACCCTGCATTAAATGAATATTTTTTTCGGGTAACTTTTTTGCGACGTAAGCGCCTAAATTACAGTCGGGGAGAAATAAAATATTTTTATTTGGTA
>DAOPYP010000073.1:0-7134 GCA_035352975.1 Oscillospiraceae bacterium | reverse complement strand
CCAGTCCATAAATCCGACGACTATCAGCGCCGAAAAGAACAATGCGGTTAAAAGAGCCTGTACGGATATATCGAATTTCAAAAACGCAAGAACCCACATTATTCCGCATAAAAATTCAACCAGAGGATAGCGTGAAGAGATTTTCTCTCCGCAGTTTCTGCATTTTCCCCTTAAAATAAGCCAGCTGAAAACAGGAATCATGTCATATGGTTTTATTTTCTCTCCGCAGGTCATACAATGTGATGAGCGGCGGAAAAGTGATTCGCCTCTTGGAAGCCGGATTATGCATACATTAAGAAAGCTCCCGATAATTATTCCAAAAAGAAAAACAAAGAAAATTATCAGACTGATTGGCAGCCAAAGCTCGCCGATGTCGTTAAGATACATAGATTATCCCCCTCGATGTTAATATATAATAGTTTAGCATAAATAATATATAAGTACAATACAAGTACAGGATATAACAAAAAAGATTTTTGGAGGTTTTTTATGAATTCCACAAACATGCCTTTAGGACAGTATATGATTCTGAAAGGGTTAATTACTGACGAACAGCTCAAGCAGATTCTTACCGTTCAGAAAGAAAGCGCAGTGCCCGGAAAATTTTTCGGAGATTATGTTGTTGATTTGGGGTTTGTAACCGATGTTCAGCTTGCACAGACTCTTTCGGAAAAGCTTGGGGTACCTTATGTTGATTTGTCAACAACCAAGCCTAACGTTGAAGCGGTAAAGAAAATCCCTGAATCGCTTGCAAAAAAGCATACGATTGTTGCTGTAAACTTTACCGGAAAAAGACTTACCGTTGCAACCAACGACCCGATAAATTTTTATATTTTTGAAGATGTAAAGGTTATGACGGGAATGGACGTTGTTCCTGTTCTCGCAACTAAGTCCGGAATCTTAAAGTGCATTAATCAGTTCTATTCCATGCAGAATGTTGACAGCGTTCTTGAAAGTGCAACCAACCAGTTCCTTTCCGACGACGAGCTGAACAGCATAGCTGCTGACGACGGCGCTACCGAAAGAATTGAAAATGCTCCTATCGTTAAGCTTGCAACAACTATTGTTGAGAATTCATTCAGAACCGACGCTACCGATATTCATATTGAGCCGTTCAAGACCTTTACAAGAATCCGTGTCCGTGTAAACGGTGACCTTGTTGAGCTTATGCAGATTTCAAATGTTGTACATAACGCACTTACAACGCGTCTTAAAATTATAAGCGGAATGAACATTGCCGAAAAGCGTGTTCCACAGGACGGACGTTTTTCTCAGGTTGTTGACGGAACGAACCTTGACGTCCGTGTATCCTCACTTCCGACGGTAAACGGCGAAAAGATAGTTATACGTATTCTTTCAACGGGCGACGTAAAGGTTAGAAAAATCACCGACCTCGGAATGACAGACTACAACTATAAAATGTTTGAAAGCATGATTAAATGTCCTCACGGCGTTCTGCTCGTAACAGGACCTACCGGTTCAGGTAAAACTACAACCCTTTATGCCGCACTCGGCGAGCTTGCTAAGCCGGACGTTAACGTAATCACCGTTGAAGACCCTGTTGAAAAGAACATCGAAGGAATCAATCAGTGCCAGGTTAATGTAAAAGCAGGAATGACTTTTGCCGCAGCTCTTCGTTCTATCCTCCGTCAGGACCCTGACATTGTAATGATAGGAGAAATGCGTGACCAGGAAACTGCTGAAATCGGCATCAGAGCCGCTATCACGGGACACCTTGTTCTTTCAACACTTCATACAAACGATGCCGCATCGACCATTGTCCGCCTTGTGGATATGGGAATTGTCGCTTATATGGTTGCAACCTCGCTTATCGGCGTTATTGCACAGCGACTTGTTAAAATCCTTTGCCCCGAATGCAAAAAGCCGAGAATGTCAACCGAAGCTGAAAACAAGCTTATGGGAGTTGCACATTCTGTTCAGATTTATGATGCATGCGGCTGTTCCAAATGTAACAATACAGGATATAAATCACGTACCGCTATTCACGAAATAATTCTTTCAAACTCTGCGATGTCAGCACTTATTGCATCAGACGGAACTGTTGAACAAATTTCTGCTCTTGCCAAAGAGAGCGGGACCAAGCTTCTCCGTGATAACGTTAGTGAGCTTGTTCAGCAGGGAGTAACAACTGTCGAAGAATTAATTAAAACAACATACGCAGTATAATTCAACAGGAAAGGATTATATAAATGATAAATATAGAAAAAATACTCGATGAATCAAGAGTACTAGGCTGTTCAGACCTTCACTTCACCACTAAAATTCCGCCGGTTGTAAGACTTCACGGAACGTTAAAAAAACTCAGCTCATATCCAGAAATGACAAATGAAATCATAATGAACGTTGCTTCACAGATGACAAACCAAAGGCAGTTTGAAAGCATTAAGGCATTTATTGATACTGACTTTTCGTTTGTAACTAAATCAGGCTTCCGACACAGAGTCAACGTTTACCATCAGCGCGGAGATGTTGCTATCGCAATAAGACTTTTGAGAAACGATATTCCTACCCTTGCGGATCTTGAGCTTCCAAAGGTTGTTTCAGAATTTGTAATGCGCCCGAGAGGTCTTATACTTGTAACAGGACCTACCGGCTCAGGTAAGTCAACATCGCTTGCCGCTATGATAAACCATGTCAATGAAAACAGAAGTTCTCATATAATCACAGTAGAAGACCCTATAGAATATGTTCATGAGCACAAACGCTGCATGATAAATCAGAGAGAGGTCGGCGCAGACGTCGACAGCTTCGCAGGCTCGCTGAGAGCGGCTCTTCGTGAAGACCCAGACGTTATCCTCGTAGGAGAAATGCGTGACTTTGAAACAGTTTCCGCTGCTGTTACCGCCGCTGAAACAGGACACCTTGTATTATCCACCTTACATACAACCAGTGCGGCTGACACCGTAAACCGTATTATAGACGTTTTCCCCGCACATCAGCAGCAGCAGATAAGAACACAGCTTGCCGCTACTCTTGTCGGGATTATGACGCAGACGCTTGTTCCGCTCGCAAACGGCACAGGGCGTATTGCCGCAACAGAAATTCTCTATGCAACTGACGCTGTTGCCGCTATGATCCGTGACAACAAGGTGCATATGATTCCGTCGGCAATCCAGACAGGACGCGCTCTCGGAATGACATCGCTCGACCAGAGCCTTGCTAAGCTTGCCCTTGAGAAAAGAATTTCAATTGAAAGTGCAATCGAGCGCTGTTCAAATAAAGCTGATCTCCAAAGATTTATGGGCGGACAAATGTAAAAATTTTTATTGTTAAATTGTACAATAAAATATACCAAAAACAGTATTTTGCACAAAGTTTTTAATTTATGTAAACGCTATTAAAAAACTATTGACATTATAAAAAATGTCGGTGTATAATATATATAAGGCGTAAACTAAATAAAAACATTTTGTTACTCAAAAAATGAAATGTTGAAGGTGATTCCAATGAAGACAAAAAGAGCCATTCCTGGTTTTACGTTAATTGAACTTATTATCGTTTTGGCGATAATTGCTGTTCTCGCCGCTGTTGCGGTTCCGGGGATAGGTGGGTACATACGCGACAACAGAATCGAAGAGGCGAACAATAACGCTCAGATTTTGGCAAGAGGGGCACAGACCTGGCTGAATGAAATGGAAGCCGACAACAAGCCGATTGATGCTTATAATAATCCGGCGGTAGTATCAACTGAGGCTAATTTATTTAAGTCAACTTCTTTTGGAGCTACTGATTGTATAACTTTGGCTTCAACTAATACAATTGGTACAACCGATTCTTACAAATTTACCGCGACAACTGCTATTCCAGGGAGTTGGGTTAATCGTGACGGAACTGGGGTTTCTACTCCCGCACTATCAGGTGTTGATCTCACCAAGTATCTGGCTGGCTTAAAACCGGCGAAATCGGGGACAGACTTAGGCTCGTGCTTTATCTGCATTGATTTGACCACCAAGACGGTGAGATATGCCGCATGGACGGCGGATGATGACTGGACTCAAGCAACATATTTAAACGGCACATACACTCATAATATTACTGACAGAGCTAAACAGGAAGACCTTGTCACTTCAAACGGCAACCACATTATCGGCGTTTATCCAATGAACGACGAGTTGCTTTAATCTCAGAAAAGCGTGCTGTAATTATTTCTATCACGTTTACAGCGCTTTTTATACAAAATTAATATAGGAGGAATTTTCTATGAAAAATTTCAAGTCAAACCTCAAAGGCTTTACCCTCGTAGAACTTATCGTTGTTATGGCAATCATCGGCATTCTTGCTGCTGTTCTTGTTCCGGGACTTCTCGGCTACATGAAGGACTCAAGAATCTCTGCTGCTAACCAGGCTGCACATTCAGTTTACACAGCTGTATCTTCATGGCAGGCAAAAGAAGTAGCTGCTAATGACAATGCTGCTGCATTTAAAGGCTGCACAATTACACTAACTTATGTAGCTAAAAATGTAGTTAAAACGGGTGACGATACTAAGGATGTTGGGACATCGTTAACAGCAGGCGCAGGAGCTACAGGAACCCTTCCTACCGCACCAAACCTTGACGACAAGCTTGGTGAGAAGTATTATGGTAAAGCTCTTGCAGTTTGTACTGCTGGAGGGGATGCAGTATCATTTGCACTTTGGTCTGCTGGTACAGCAACAGATCTTGGCACAGCTCAGCTTACAACAAGTACTCAGGAAGATAAGGCAAAGGGTGCTACAGATGCGATAGTTGGATGCTCACCTCTGTCTGATAAACCTGCTGATGCTGCTCCTGCTGTTACTCCTGCTCCGTAATTTTAATTACATAAGTCTTAATTATCAATTAAAAAGACGCCGCTTTTACGGCGTCTTTTTTCTGATAAGATATTTTAGCTTTTCACAGACATTAGATTAATGGGGGATTTTTATGAAGAAATTAAGATTAAAAGGCTTTACTTTAGTTGAATTAATTGTCGTTATGGCGATAGTTGCTGTTCTTGCCGCTGTACTTGTTCCTTTAATAATCGGATATCTTAAAGATTCAAGAATTTCCGCCGCTAATCAAAATGCACAAATAGTCTATACGGCTACATCGTCATGGTTAGCAAAGCAAGTTTCTGACAATGACAATGGGGACGATCTTAAAGGTACATATACAATAGGTGCTTTAGTGGCAAAATCTGACCACACCTCAAGCATTACCTTTAAAAATGTCGCTGTGACGACCGATGATTTAAGAAGTAAGCTCGGTGATAAATTTTACGGCGGTGCTGTCTTTGTCACAACGACCGACGGTAATGCCGTTAAGTTCGCCCTGTGGGAGGCGTCTTCAATCCCCACAGGCACGGTTCAGTTAAAATCCTCCGACCAGGACACTTTCGGTTCGACGATTACGGGCTGTTCACCTCTCGCATCATAAAAAAGCATAAAAAAATCGGTACATTACGTACCGATTTTTTGTTATGTAGAATAAATTACTTGAGGATAACGATGTTACCGTAGATGATGTTCTTTTTAGCCTGACCGTTTAAAATACCGATAAGAAGCATAATCCAGTTAATGAATAAAATCACACAGCCGGCAAGACCAACAATCCAGCCAAGGATAGGAATAATAGCGACAATGCTGATTGCAACGCCTAAAAGTATGTTTAATAAAACCTGGTTTGAATAGTGCTTTAAATACTGGTTGTTCTTTTTGTCTTCCATTACAAGAGGAAGGAAAAATAGGATGGGAACGATAAGCATTGCTATTGCGATTCCTTTGCCGTCGTTTACTTCCTGCTCGCTGAATGATATTACATTATTTTCTTCCATAGAAAATCTCCTCCATATTAAATTGATATACTAATTATATGATAACTAAAGTACAAATTCAACATACTTTGAAATATTTTTTAAAGAATTATTAATTATTACAAATTGTAATAATATTATTTGTTAACTATGTATAACTTGCATATTTTATACCCATAAATCTCTATCTTGACGCAGGATACATTGTTAATACTTTGTCATTATATTGCAAAAATCTATTGACTTTGACTGAAAATAATAATATAATTAAATATGTAATTTATATTTTATAAGGTGGAGGTTTTTAAAAATGGCAAGAGTATATAATTTCAGTGCAGGGCCTGCGATTTTACCTGAAAAGGTTCTTAAAATTGCAGCAGATGAAATGTTGGAGTACAAAACGTCAGGACAGTCGGTAATGGAAATGTCTCACCGCTCAAAAGAGTATCAGGCAATTATCGACGAGTGCGAGGCTTTGCTCCGTGAAGTAATGGCTATTCCCGATAACTATAAGGTTTTGTTTTTACAGGGCGGCGCTTCCTCACAGTTTGCTATGATTCCTCTCAATCTTCTCAATAAAACCGGCAAGGCTGATTTCGTTATCACTGGTCAGTGGGCTAAGAAGGCATATCAGGAGGCTTCACGTTACGGCACTTGTACGGCAGTTGCTTCCTCCGCCGACAAGACCTTCTCATATATCCCAGAGCTTGATAAGTCGAAGTTCAATCCGACTGCGGATTATTTCCACATCTGTCAGAACAACACTATTTACGGTACACGTTTTTCAGAGCTTCCTGAAACAGGTGACGTTCCGCTGGTTTCTGATATGTCGTCTTGTATTCTTTCAGAGCCTGTTGACGTTTCAAAGTATGGCATGATTTATGCAGGCGCACAGAAAAACATGGGACCCGCAGGACTTACCGTTGTAATTATCCGCGAGGATTTAATCGGAAACGCAAGAGATTACTGTCCGACAATGTTTGACTATAAAATTCACGAAGAAAACGGCTCGATGTACAATACCCCTCCGACATACGGAATTTACATCTTAAAGCTTGTTCTTGACTGGGTTAAGGAAATGGGCGGACTTGAGGCTATGAAGGCTTTAAATGAAAAGAAAGCCGCTGTTATTTACGATTTCCTTGACAGTTCAAAAATGTTCAAGGCTACCGTTCAGGGTAAGGACCGTTCACTTATGAACATTCCTTTTGTTACCGGCAATGAAGAGCTTGACGCAAAATTCGTTTCCGAAGCTAAGAAAAGCGGCTTCATAAACATCAAGGGACACCGATCTGTCGGCGGAATGAGAGCTTCAATCTACAACGCTATGCCGATTGAAGGC
>DAOPYP010000072.1:5067-7246 GCA_035352975.1 Oscillospiraceae bacterium | reverse complement strand
TATATTGATATTCTTGACTGCAACGGCGGTGATCACGGTTATCCCTTTGCAACAAACTTTAATCCTGAAATAAATATCCGCGAGGTTTCCGCAAAGGGAAGCTATATCGAAAACGGGAAATGGATTGAAACCGAACCGATGGAGATAAAGCGTGAATATGACTTTGCCGATGTCGGGAAAAAGGATATGTATCTTCTTCACCATGAGGAGCTTGAGTCGCTTGCTCTTAACATTAAGGGAATTAAAAGAATACGCTTTTTTATGACATTCGGACAGAGTTATCTTACACACTTAAAGTGCCTTGAAAATGTTGGAATGACTTCAATTGAGCCGATTATGTATGAGGGAAAGGAAATTGTTCCGCTGCAGTTTTTAAAGGCAGTTCTTCCCGACCCAGCATCTTTGGGACCGCGTACAAAGGGTAAAACCAATATAGGCTGTATTTTTCAGGGGATTAAGGACGGAAAAGAAAAGATATACTACGTATATAACGTATGCGACCATCAGGAGTGCTATAAAGAAGTAGGTTCTCAGGCAATTTCCTACACGACGGGTGTTCCTGCTATGATAGGTGCTATGATGATGCTTACGGGCAAATGGAAAAAGCCCGGAGTTTATAACGTTGAGGAATTTGACCCAGATCCGTTTATGGATGCGCTAAATAAATGGGGACTTCCATGGATTGAAGATTTCAGCCCTGTTCTTGTTGATTAATTATAATTTTACGGAGGGTACAAATGCTCGACATTGATATATTAAAGCTTCCAACGCCATGTTATATTACCGATGAAAAGCTGCTTATAAAAAATCTTGAGGTGCTTAAATCAGTAAAAGACAGGACAGGCTGTAAAATTCTTCTTGCACAAAAGGCATTCAGTATGTATTCAACGTATCCACTTATATCCGAATACCTTGACGGAGTTACTTCAAGCGGATTATTTGAGGCAAGGCTCGGATTTGAAGAAATGGGCAAGGAAGTTCATACCTTTGCGCCTGCATTCAGAGAGGACGAAATTGAAGAAATAATCTCATACTCCGACCATATGGTATTCAATTCCTTTTCACAATGGAAAAAATTCAGAGAAAAAGTTAAATTATCGGACATGCATATTGAATGCGGAATAAGAATCAATCCAGAATATTCCGAAATTGAAACGGATATTTATAATCCATGCTTTGAAAATTCAAGGCTCGGCGTAACTCTTGACAATTTTGAAGAAAACGAGCTTGACGGTATTGACGGACTTCATTTTCACACTATGTGCGAACAGAATTCTGATACACTTGAACGAACTCTTGAAAAAGTCGAAGAAAAATTCGGGAAATATCTTCATAAAATGAAGTGGCTGAATTTTGGCGGGGGACATCATATTACTCGTAAAGATTATGACCTTGATAGGCTTGTTAAGTGTATAAATCATATAAAGGATACCTATAATATTCAGGTCTATATTGAGCCGGGCGAAGCTGTTGCGCTAAATGCAGGCTTTCTTGTAACCGAAGTTCTTGACGTAATAAAAAATGGAATGGATATTGCAATTGTCGATACTTCCGCCGCCTGTCATATGCCGGACGTTCTCGAAATGCCATATCGTCCGAATATTATCGGCTCAGGACTGCCCCTTGAAAAGAAATATACCTATCGTCTTGGCGCACCTACCTGTCTTGCGGGAGATATTATCGGCGATTATTCTTTTGACGAAAGAATAAAAACGGGCGACCGACTTGTTTTCTGCGATATGGCTATATACTCAATGGTTAAAACCAATACCTTTAACGGAATAAATCTTCCGTCGATCATGCTTTTGACTAAAGAAAATGAAATAAAGCTGATTAAAAAATTCGGATACGAAGATTTTAAATCCAGACTTTAATATTAAAAAATATCAGCAGGAAGACAACCCTGCTGATATTTTTGTCATAATGCAATTGCCGTTCACATAAATTTACAGTGAGGTGATTGCTATGGAGATGAATGGCTTATTAATGCCGAATATTGACGAAACGGATGAAGTATTTCAGGGAGAAGTAATCGACGATGAAAAAATTATTGATGAAATTAAGCAGAAAAGAAATCAGAAAAGTGAAAAAATCAGCGATGTTATTACAATGCAATGTATCGTGTGTATAATTCTTGCAATTGCTTTTGTGGTTATAAATATCGTTCTTCCCAAGCTTT
>DAOPYP010000072.1:0-5057 GCA_035352975.1 Oscillospiraceae bacterium | reverse complement strand
ATATTGTACAAAAATACCGTACGGTGTCGGTATCTGATGACAAGGTGAACGACGCACTTGTTTCAATAGTATCAACCATTTCTGATTTTATGAATACTGCTCCAAATGATAGAATTTAGATTTTTTAAGATAAGAATATGCCTGCATTTCAGCTTTTTTGCGATTATAGCCGTTTTAATGCTTATTGATGAATATAAGTATATACTATGGGGTCTTTATGCCTGCATGCTCCATGAATGCGGACATCTTATCGCAATGAGTATGGTTAATGCAAAAGTGAGCAGAATTGCATTTTACGGAGCGGGAATAAAAATAGTGCCTGAACAAAGCCGTATTTTATCTTTGGGGCAGGAGCTTTTTATTCTTTCCGGAGGCTGTCTTATAAATTTTATATCTTTTATAATACTATGGTTTATAGGTAAAAATGACGATATGTTTCAGTTTTTTGCGGTATTGAATCTTGTTACGGGAATATTCAATATTATCCCTCTTAAAAATTTTGACGGAGGGAAAATTCTCGACCTGATTATTGAACATTGTTTTAGTCCGTCTAAAACATATGCTTTAAAAACCGCTGTAAAAATAATTTGCATTGCGCTGATATTAGCACTATCCATAATTCTTTTTAAATATAATGCCGGGAATATAACATTTTTTATTACTATAATCTATTTTATAATATCGACAATTCTTATGTGACAAGAGGTTGAAACTTTTAAAAAAGTAGTGTATGCTTAAAAGGATAAAAAAATCGGAGGATAATAATGCTTCAGGAAAAAATAGAACAGCTTGTTTTAAATGTCACAAAGCCTGCACGGTATACGGGCGGAGAATTCGGCAGCGTAATAAAAGATAAATCAAAAGTGGACGTTCGGTTTGCGTTTTGCTTTCCGGACGTTTATGACGTAGGAATGTCACATCTCGGAATGAAAATTCTGTATTCGCTTAAAAACGCAAGAGAAAACTTCTGGTGTGAAAGAGTTTTTGCGCCTTGGCCTGATTTTGAAAAGGTTATGCGTGAAAACGACATTCCGCTTTACGGACTCGAAAGCTTTGAGCCGATAAAAGACTTTGACTTTATCGGCTTTACACTTCAATATGAGCTTTCGTACACAAATGTTTTAAATATGCTTGACCTTTCGGGAGTTCCCGTTTTGGCTAAGGACAGGCACGAGCTTTCGCCGATAGTTATTGCCGGCGGACCTTGTGTATGCAATCCCGAACCTCTTGCTGACTTTATAGATATTTTCGTTCTGGGTGAAGGTGAGGAATTAAACCTTGAGCTTATGGATTTATATCTTGAAATGAAAAAATTAAAAGCCTCAAAGGAGGAATTTCTTACCGCCGCCTCAAAAATTGAGGGAGTATATGTGCCCTCTTTTTATGACGTTTTATATAACGATGACGGAACGATTAAGTCTGTTACACCGTCACACGGCGCACCCGCAGTTATAAAAAAGCGTATCATAAAGGATATGGACAAGGTGTTTTATCCTAAGGATTTCGTTGTGCCTTTTACCGAAACGGTTCATGACAGGGCGGTTGTTGAGGTATTGAGAGGCTGTATAAGAGGCTGCCGTTTTTGTCAGGCGGGATTTATTTACCGTCCGTTCAGGGAAAAATCCTCTGAAACTATTTTTGAAGAGGCTAAAGCCTTGTGCGAATCGACAGGATATGAAGAAGTATCGCTTTCTTCCCTCAGTACCAGTGACCATTCCGATATAAGTACAATGCTGAACACCCTTATTGATTATACTGAAAATGAAAAAGTAAATCTTTCTCTTCCGTCACTGAGAATTGATAATTTTTCCGAAGAGCTTCTTGAAAAGATAAAGAAAGTCAGAAAAAGCGGTCTAACTTTTGCCCCCGAAGCGGGAACACAGCGCATGAGAAACGTTATAAACAAAAATGTTGACGAGGAAGAAATTATGTCTGCCTGTAAAATTGCATTTGAGGGTGGATATACAACTGTAAAGCTTTATTTTATGCTGGGACTTCCTACCGAAACTGACGAGGATATTGTTGGAATAGCCGAAACCGCTGAACGCATAGTAAATCTGTTCTATTCAATGCCGAATCGACCGAGGGGAAAGCACATTCAGATTTCAATAAGCGTCGCAACGTTTGTACCTAAGCCGTTTACGCCGTTTGAATTTGAGCCTCAGGACACTGTTTCGGAAATTGAAAGGAAACAGCATCTTCTCTTGAGCAGCATAAAATCAAGGAAAAATATCAGTGTTAGTTGGCATAAGGTCAACGTTAGTATACTTGAGGCGGCGCTTGCAAAAGGCGACAGGAGAATCGGCGATGTTATTTATAAAGCGTGGAAAAAGGGCTGTATTTTTGACAGCTGGGACGAGTTCTATAATTTTTCAAAATGGCAGGAGTCTTTTTCAGATTCCTCTCTTACTATGGAATTTTATGCAAACAGAAAGCTCCGATACGACGAGGTTTTTCCGTGGGATCACCTTGATTATCTTGTTTCAAAAGAATTTTTCATAAAGGAAAACAAAAAGGCAAAAATGTCTGAAACAACACCCAACTGTCGTCTTGAATGCTCTGCCTGCGGAGTAAGCAAAAAAACTGGAGGTGCTTGTTTTGGAGGATAACAGAATTCACGTCAGAGCGATTTTTTCAAAAAAAGGACGTGCAAAATTTATTTCTCACCTTGACCTTTTAAGGTGTATTCAAAGGAGTATGAAACGTGCAAAGCTTCCTGTCTGGTACACGCAAGGCTTTAATCCGCGTGTTTATCTGATGTTCCCTTTAGCGCTTTCACTTGGACTTAGCAGCAGCTATGAAGTAATGGATTTTTCAGTTACTGAAAATATTCCTTTTGAAGAAATCAAAGAACGTTTCAATAATGCTCTTCCCGAGGGGCTGCGAATAGAAAAAATTACTGCTCCCATAAAAAAGCACACCGAAATTGCTTATGCCGAATATGTTCTGACATTTCCCGACGTTTCTGAAAATTCAGGTATTAAAGAAAAGCTGTATGAATTTCTTTCGCTTCCTATAATAAATGTTGAAAAATTCTCAAAGAAAAAGGGGAATATCACAACTGACATCAAAAATGATATAGCCGATTACAGAATTTTTGAATCAGACGGCAATGTGAATCTATATATAAAGCTTTCAGCGGGAACAGAAAGGAATATCGGCATAAATACCGTAACAGACGCTTTTAAGAAAGCCTACGGAATTGAATTCTTTGATTTAAGTATAGAACGCACAAAAATTCTTTGTGAAAATAACGAAGATTTTATATAAAAAAGCTTGCAATTAATTTTATTTTATGTTAAAATATTAAAGCATTTAAGTATCCGTTATTGATGAAATTAAAATTTCAGAAGATAATCGGGGGTTAATGCCGACCGAAAGGTCAGACATTAAAGCGGATGGTCCTCTGCCTCTTATGTTAGGTTATGAACATCTGGAATTTATAGGAGGAAAATACTCATGGACGCATTAAAATTAATCAGCGAGGGAAGCCTTAAGGCTGAGGCACCTGAACTTTCAATTGGTGATACAGTTAAAGTTCACGTAAAAATCAAGGAAGGCGAAAAGTACAGAATTCAGATTTTTGAAGGTACTGTAATCGCTAAGAAGCATGGCGGAATTAACGAAACATTCACAGTAAGACGTGTTGCTCACGGCTGCGGAATCGAAAGAGTTTTCCCGGTTCATTCACCTGTCGTTGACAAGGTTGAAGTTGTTAGAAACGGTAAAGTTCGCCGCGCTAAGCTTTATTATCTTCGCGACCGCGTTGGTAAGGCTGCAAAGGTTAAAGAGCAGATCCGTTAATTTAAAAGGGGCTTTATGCCCCTTTTTTGCTATTTACATTAAGGGAGGCATTATCAATGTCAGAAGCTAAAGCCACGCAGAATAACGAAGAAATAAATATATTTGAAGAAATCCTTGACTGGATAGAGGCAATACTTTTTTCTGTTTTTATAGCTGTAACATTTTTTACTTTTATATTAAAGCCGGCTGAAGTGGACGGACCCTCAATGTTACCCACTCTTCATGACGGTGATAAAATTTTAACCTCAAGTATGTTTTATAATCCCAAAGCAGGGGATATCGTAACCTTAAACTGTACAGCACTTAACGAATCTATTGTGAAAAGGGTTATTGCAACCGAGGGACAGACTGT
Source organism: Oscillospiraceae bacterium (assembly GCA_035352975.1). Taxonomy (GTDB): domain Bacteria; phylum Bacillota; class Clostridia; order Oscillospirales; family Ruminococcaceae; genus DAOPYP01. Next base: position 901 of record DAOPYP010000072.1, on the reverse strand, counting down.
CGATATTGATTTTGAAGCCGGGAAGGTGTATGTTGACGGCGAAGAACAGTATGAGCCTTTTATAAATGACATTACCACCCGCGATTTAGGCGCGTTTGAATATCCTGTAACCGTACCTGAAAACTGTGTTTTCGTGATGGGCGACAACAGAAATAACTCAACTGACAGCCGTTCGCCGTATGTGGGCTTTGTAAATAAAGAGGATATATGGGGAAGAGCAGTTTTCAGAGTGTATCCTTTTGATTCTTTTGGGAAATTATAATAAAAAAATATCCGGAGTGATTTAATGACTGAAATACCGTCGATACAATGGTTCCCGGGGCATATGACAAAAACGAGGAGAATGATTCAGGCAAATCTTTCTCTTGTTGATGCTGTTGTCGAGATAACTGATGCAAGGATACCATTAAGCAGCAGAAATCCTGACTTAAATAAGCTTATAGAGGGCAAGCCGCGTATAGTTATTTTAAATAAATGTGATGCCGCTGATGACAGAATCACGTCCTTATGGCTTGATTATTATAAAAAGCAGGGAATTCCCGCACTTTCCGCAGACTGCCGGAGCGGTAAGGGAGTAAACAGATTTATTCCGTTTGTAAAAGAGGTTATGAGCGAGCTGCTTGAAAAAAGAAGAGCAAAGGGAATGATAGGCAGACCGCTTCATCTGATGATAGTCGGAATTCCTAATGTCGGGAAATCATCTTTTATAAACCGTTTAGCAAAGACCAGAAAAGCCAAGGTTGAGGACAGACCGGGAGTTACCCGTGACAAGCAGTGGGTTAATCTTGATAAGGATGTCGAGCTTTTAGATACTCCAGGAGTTTTGTGGCCTAAGTTTGAGGATAAAATTGTTGCCGAAAGACTTGCCTTTACGGGAGCAGTCAAGGACGACGTTATTGAT
>DAOPYP010000071.1:0-7394 GCA_035352975.1 Oscillospiraceae bacterium | reverse complement strand
CACTCCAATTATTTATTGCATAATAATCCAATATTATTGTATAATAAAGTGAAAATTATGTCAATGAATTATTATTGTATAATATATTAAATAACAAATTAACAAAGTAAATTATTCAGTTGACATAACTTATAATTTATTCTTGACATATGCTTACAGATGTGCTACTATAAATGCAAATGAGAATTAATCGCATTTATAATATTGGAGGTATTCCTTATGAAAAAGTATTTGTCATTATTAGTTGCCACAGGATTGTTGTTAGGTACGCTGACATTGACATCCTGTCAGAAAAATGAAGAAAAAACAGAAAATGAAAAGCCCATAATTGCAGTAAGCATTGTTCCGGAAGCAACGTTTGCACAGGCAGTATGCGGTGAGCTTGCAGAGGTTATAACTATGATCCCGCCGGGAAGCAGTCCCGAAAGCTATGAACCTACACCTATTGAAATAGAGAAATTCAGCAAATCTGATCTGTATTTTACAATAGGCGTTCCCACAGAGGAAGCCAACATTCTGCCCAATGCAGGAGATGTTCCTATTATCAAGCTTGAGGAAAAAGTTTCTGAGGCTTATCCTGACAGAACCTTTGAATCTGGCGAAAGAGATCCGCACATCTGGCTTTCACCTAAAAGAGCAAAGGTTATGGTACAGGCTATTGCCGACGAAATGATTAAAATTGATGCTAAAAATAAAGATACCTATCAGAATAATGCCGATAATTATATTTCACAGCTAGATAATTTGGATATGGACATTGCGGCTGCAACTGTAGGCGTAAAAAACAAAAGCTTTATAGTATATCACCCTGCATTCGGCTATCTTGCCGACGATTACGAGCTTACAATGCTGGCTCTTGAGGAAGAGGGAAAAGAATCAACCCCTCAGCATTTACAGGAAATGATTGACTATGCAAAAGAAAAAAATATAAAGGTATTATTTTATCAGGAGGAAATTGACAGCAGTCAATCTGAAGCCTTTGCGGAAGAACTTGGCGGAAAGACAATTCAGCTTTCCCCTCTTGCGGCTGATTATATTAATAATTTAAAAAATATGGCAAATACAATGGTGGAGGCAATGAAGTGAGCAATACAGCGGTTCATATAGAAAATCTTTCGGTATATTATGGACAGACACCGGCACTTACCGGTGTCTGTCTTGATGTTCATGACGGCGATTATCTTGGCATAATAGGCCCTAACGGCGGCGGGAAATCAACTCTTCTGAAAGCTATTCTCGGTCTTGTTCCGGAAATGTCCGGAAAGGTTGAAATATATGGACAAGCATTCAAAAAATGTAAGGGGACTGTCGGATATGTTCCGCAGTTCAGCGAGCTTGACAAAAAATTCCCTATTTCTGTCCGTGAGGTCGTTCTTACAGGAGTTATGAAAAAGGGGCTCTCCCCTTTTTTTAGGTTTTCTTCGGAAGACAAAAAGTTTTCTGACAGTCTTCTTGAAAAGGTCGGAATATTAACTCTTGCCGACAGACAAATTTCAGAGCTTTCCGGCGGAGAATTTCAAAAAATGCTTATTGCAAGAGGTCTTGCCGTAAAGCCAAAGCTACTTCTTCTTGACGAGCCGACGGCAAGCGTTGATGCAAAATCAAGAGAACAGATTTACGAATTACTTTCAGAACTAAATAAAAGCATGACTATCATTATGATTACCCATGATCTTCTTGCCGTTTCATCAGAAGTAAAAAGTCTTGCCTGTCTTAGCCGCGAGCTAATTTATCATGGTGTGCCTGAGCTGAACAATCATATCGTAACCGCCCTTTACGGCTGTCCCGTAGATTTAATTGCACACGGCGTACCGCACAGAGTATTGGGAAAACACGGAGGGGAACATCATGATTAGTGCTTTATTGGAGTATCATTTTCTTCAGAATGCGTTGGTTGCAGGCATTCTTGCCAGTATAGTATGCGGAATTATAGGCGTGATTGTAGTAGAAAAAAAGCTTATTATGCTAAGCGGAGGAATTGCACATACTGCCTACGGCGGCGTAGGCCTCGGCTATCTGTTAGGCTTTGAGCCTGTTCTCGGAGCATTTTTATTTTCGCTTTTATCAGCGCTTGGCATAGGCTATATCAGCCGAAAAGGAAACGCCAAAACAGAAATACTAATTGGTCTGTTCTGGCCTCTCGGAATGGCTCTCGGAATCCTTTTTATTGCAATGATGGACAGCTATCCGCCCGATATGTCTTCATATCTTTTCGGAAATATTCTTTCGGTAACAAAATCAGATTTAATGCTGATGGCAGGTCTGACGGTTGTGGTTATATTGTCTGTCTTTATATTTTTCAATAACTGGAAAGCATATCTTTTTGACCAGGAATTTGCTTCAATTATCGGAATAAAAACTACGTTCCTTGAATATTTTCTTCTGGCGCTGATCGCAATGACAGTTGTCGTACTTATCCGCGTTGTGGGAATTATTCTTGTTCTTGCCCTACTGACTGCTCCCGCTGCCGTTTCGGCAATATTTTTCAAGGATCTCAAAAAAAGAATGCTTGCTTCTGTCTTTATCGGGGCTTTCTTCTGCATAGCTGGTTTATGGATCTCTTATTATCTTAATATTGCCTCGGGTGCTTCTATTGTAATTTTGTGCGTACTGTGCTATTTTATTGCATACGGATATAATTCATTTAAAACCTCCGCCGCAAGAAATAAACTTAAATCAATAGGCAATTCGGAAAGGTGATGATTTTATGACTCCAAAATCAGACAAGCTGAAAAGCAATGACCTTAAAAATACAAAACAGCGCACCGCCATACTTAACATTCTCGAGAAAAACAACCAGCCTGTCAGCGCGGAGGATATTTACTCAGTGCTTAAAAGCCAAAATCTTTCTGTGAGCCTTTCAACCGTTTACAGAACTCTTGAAACAATGGCAGAAAAAAAGCTTGTGACAAAGTTAAATATGCAGGATAACAGCAAAACTTTATTTGAAATAAACCATGAAATTCACAAGCACTATCTTATCTGCCTCGGCTGTAAAAAAATCATTTCAATAATGAGCTGCCCGCTTGAAAATTATGAAAAAAAGCTGAGCGAAGAAACAGGATTTCTTGTCGAAGGACACAGGCTTGACATTTACGGCTATTGCCCTGAATGCAGGGAAAATATGTCTGATGAAAATTCAACAGTAAATTAAAATTTTTTACTATACTGACTGCTAAGGAACAGCAAGCAAATGAGTTCTGTGGCAATGAGATTTCTAAAGAAGAATATGATATGTGGAAATGTAGTTATCATCAAGATAAAGTGGAAAGAACTAAATCAAAGTTTGTCGAACGGAGAAAGGCAAATGATTGAGCAACACGAATTAGATGACATTTTGCAAAAATATCATATTCAACCAGTAGGTAACGGATATATTGATTGTATTTGCCCCGAATATTCAGATTTTAAGAACCGATTAATTTAATCTAAGGCTTCTCTTAACCCTTTAACAAATTCAAACACTTTTTTTTCGGACTGCTTTCCGTAATCTCCGATAATTTTAACTATTGCACTTCCGACAATTACACCGTCGCAGTATTTTTTCATTTCCCTCGTCTGCTCCGCGTCTGATATGCCGAAACCTAGCGCATAAGGAATTTTTGAGTATTCCTTAATTTTTGAAAAGAATCTGTCAAAATCGGTGCTGAATTCCGAACGTGTTCCTGTAACACCTGTTGAGGATACGCAGTATAAAAATCCCTTTGCAGATTCCGCTATCTTTTTTATTCTATCCTCAGATGTCGGAGCAACAAGGCTTATAGAATATTTGTTGTATTTTTCCGCATACTGCTGTATTTCATCCTTTTCTTCAAAAGGCATATCGGGAACAATAACGCCGTCAATACCGCATTCGTCACAAAGGCTGAAAAAACGCTCCGTGCCGAATCTGAATATGGTGTTGAGATACATCATCAGAAGAAGCGGAATATCCGTTTCTTTTCTGATTTCTTTAACCATTTCAAATATTCCTTTAAGAGTTGTTCCAGATGAAATTGCTCTTTCGCTCGCATTTTGAATGACAGGTCCTTCTGCGACGGGATCTGAAAAAGGAACACCCAGTTCTATAATATCCGCGCCCGCTTTTACCATTGCCCTTACCGAATTTATTGTGGTTTCATATCCTCCGTCGCCGCTTGTTACAAAGGTAATAAGCGCTTTTTTATTTTGTTCTTTCAATTCTCTGAATTTTTCGTCTATTCTATTCATTGATGTTCACCCCTCTGTATCTTGCAATCTGGTATACGTCCTTATCTCCTCTTCCCGAAAGGTTTATAACAAGAATTTTATCCTTTTCCATCGTCGGAGCAATCTTTAAAACTGCGGCGACAGCGTGGGCGGATTCTATTGCGGGGATAATTCCCTCTGTCCTCGAAAGATATTCAAAGGCGCATACCGCTTCTTCGTCGGTTATAGCGAGATATTCACCGCGTTTTGTTTCACAGAGCATTGCATGTTCGGGACCTATTCCCGGGTAATCGAGTCCAGCTGATATAGAATAAACCGGATCAATCTGTCCCTCGTCATTCTGGAGGAATAAAGACTTCATTCCGTGAAAAATTCCCGGAGTTCCTTTCGCGAGAGTTGCGGCATGAAGCTTTGTGTCAATGCCTTTTCCAGCCGCCTCCGCGCCGATAAGTTTTACTTCTTTGTCATTGATGAAATCATAAAATGCACCTATAGCATTTGAACCGCCGCCGACACAAGCGACAACACAGTCGGGAAGTTTTCCCTCTTTTTCGAGAAGCTGTTTTTTTATTTCCTGCCCTATTATTTTCTGAAAATCCCTTACCATCGTCGGATATGGATGAGGTCCCATAGCCGAGCCTATGCAGTAATAAGTGGTCGCTATGTTTGTCGCCCAGTCACGAAAAGCTTCATTTACCGCGTCCTTCAATGTTTTTGTGCCGCTTGAAACGCCTGTTACCGTTGCTCCGAGAAGTCTCATTCTGTATACGTTAAGCGACTGGCGTTCCATATCCTCCTCGCCCATGTAAACTTGACATTCCATTCCGAAAAGAGCGCATGCGGTTGCGGTCGCAACGCCGTGCTGTCCTGCTCCCGTTTCGGCGATAACTCTTTTTTTGCCCATTTTTTTTGCAAGAAGAATCTGCCCCAGAACATTATTGATTTTATGAGAGCCCGTGTGGTTAAGGTCCTCACGCTTGATGTAAATTTTTGCTCCGCCAAGATCTTTTGTCATTTTATCGGCATAATAGAGCATTGACGGACGCCCTGCATAATCCCTGTATAAACCTGTTAGTTCCTTTTGAAACTCCTCATCGTTTTTATAAAATTCATAAGCCCTTTCAAGTTCACCGACCGCATTCATTACGGTTTCGGGAACATACTGCCCCCCGAATTCTCCGAATCTTCCGGCTTTATTCATTTTCAGCACCTCTTTGTCTTAATTTTTTTATAATCTCAAGCATTTTTTCTTTGCTTTTAAATCCGTCCGTTTCTATTCCGCTCGAAATGTCCACACCGTACGGATTTACTTCCTTTGTCGACTCAAGAATATTTTCACTGTTTAACCCTCCCGCAAGGAAAAACGACTTTTTAATTCCCGCTTCTTTTATATACGAAAGATTTGCGGGAATACCCGTTCCGCCGTATTCCGACGGAGAAAAGCTGTCTAAAAGAAGCATATCTACGTCAAGCTTTTCCGCCTCTCTTACCGCTTCGGGAGAAGATACCCTAACCGCTTTCCATATTTCGCTGTCTGATTTTGCTCTGATTTTTGAAATATATTCCGCCGTTTCATCGCCGTGTAGCTGTATAACATCAAGCGGAACTGCTTCGGCTATATGAAGAACATTTTTAGGTGCTTCGTTGACAAATACTCCAACGCATTTTATTCTTTTGTCAAGCTTTTTACGGAGCAAGACTGCCTGTTCAATGCTCACCATCCTCTTTGACTCCGCAAAAACAAATCCAATATAGTCGGGGAGAAGCTCGTTGACATATTCAATATCCTTTTCGCGCCTTATTCCGCAGAATTTGATTTTCATACGCCCTCCCTCAGCGACTTCATTTCATTTTCTATGCTGCCGCTTTTCATAAGCGTTTCGCCTATCAGAACGGCATCAGCGCCGTGTCCTTTAACCGCTTTCATATCGGAATTTGACTTTATTCCGCTTTCGGATACAATTACCGTACCGTCGGGTATCTTAGCCGAAAGTGTTCTTGTAACATCAAGAGAAACCTCAAAGGTATGAAGATTTCTGTTGTTTATACCGATTATTTCCGCCCCCGCCGATATTACACTTTTTAATTCTTCTTCGTTATGGACTTCAAAAAGACAGTTTAGTCTAAGGTCGTCGGCTATTTTCTTGAATTTTACTAAAGTATCGGTATCAAGCACTGCCGCAATAAGAAGAATGGCATCCGCTCCTATTACCCTTGCCTCGTAAATCTGATATTCGTCAAAAATGAAATCCTTTCGTAGAATGGGAATGTGCATATGATTTCTTATTTCTTTTAGATAACTGCTGCTTCCTTTGAAATAATACTCCTCGGTAAGACACGAAACAGCGTCCGCCCCGCTTTTTTCATATTGAACTGCAATTTCAACGGGATTGAAATCCTCCCTGATTGTCCCCTTTGATGGTGATGCCTTTTTCACCTCCGCAATAACCGAAAGCTTATCTTTTTTCAGTGCTTTTTTAAAATCAAGCGGAGTATAAGCCGTTTTATAAGCAAGCTCTTTGATTTTTTCGTGAGAAATACGTTCCTTTTCTCTGTCAAGCTGTTCTTTTCTTTTTACGATAATTTCATCGAGAATCATTTTACACCTCGCAGTTTGTTGCTTTCACAAATTCATTCAGCTTTTCATAAGCTCTGCCGCTGTCAATTGTGTCCTTTGCAAGAGCAACCCCCTCGGATATGGATTTTACTTTTCCGCAGATATAAAGCGCGCAGGCTGAATTAATGATGACAATATTCCTCTTTGCGCCTTGTATTTCTCCTTTGAGAATACCTGTCGTTATCTGTGCGTTTTCCTCTGGCGTACCTCCGACAACCTCGGATTTATCCGCGAGCTTAAAGCCGTATTCTTCTGGGTTTAATTCATACATTTCATATTTGCCGTCTTTTATTTCACATACCGACGTCGTATCTGAAATTGAAATTTCATCAAGCTTATCATTCCCATACACAAGCATTGCCCTTTTAATACCGACATTTATAAGAACCCTTGCCATCGGCTCAAGCAATGCCTTATCGTATACCCCAAGAAGAATATAGTCGGTAAACGCAGGATTTGAAAGAGGCCCCAAAATATTGAATACCGTTCTTATTCCAAGCTCACGTCTTACCGGGGCAACATACTTCATTGAGCCGTGATAGTTCTGTGCGAAAAGGAACGATATGCCGACATCATTCAGCAGCTCTTG
>DAOPYP010000070.1:0-7949 GCA_035352975.1 Oscillospiraceae bacterium | reverse complement strand
TCTGTTCTTTTGTCAATATATTTATAAAAAATATATAGTTGAACTAACTGTAATTGAGAAAAAACTTGAATGATTAGCATAAAAAATTGAAATTGCTTTTGTATTATGGTATAATAAAGAAAAAATATGGTTGTTAAATGAAGTGGATTTTTATGATTTTTACAATTAGGTACATAAAATTATGGGAGGAGGGAATAGTTTGAGCGATAATCTTATAATTACATCGTCATCTTTTAAAAATAACGGCACTGTTCCAAAGAAATATACCGGTTTCGGAGAAGATATTTCTCCTGATTTTTTTATTTCAAATCTTAATGAAGAAACGGTTTCAATGGCGATTATTATGGATGATTTGGATATTCCGATGTTAAGCTCATACAACCATTGGATTATTTGGAATATTCCAAAAACAGAGTTTATTCCGGAAAACATACCTTATGGTTCAACAGTGCCATCGTTATCAAATGCTGTACAGGGAATGGCATATGGAAAAAACAGATACAGAGGCCCGAAACAGCCTGTCTTTGTTAAAAGTGAACACAGGTATATTTTCAATTTTTATACGCTTTATTGTTTTCTGGATTTAGGCTTTAAGGCGAGAAAAAAAGATTTACTTAAGGCTATGCAAGGTCATATTCTTCAGCAAGGAAATATACTGTTCAGATATAAACGATAACATATATACGGAATAGTAAAATGAAAGGTAATACATAAAATGTCGAGAATAGCAGTACTTATCGGAAGTCAGCGAAAAGGCGGGAACACCGAAATTCTTGCCAATGCCTTTATTGACGGAGCAAGTAAAAACCACGAAATTGAAGTAATATCAGTTGCAGATGTAAAAGTCAAAGGCTGTACAGGCTGTAACTTCTGCCGTACTGATGAAAACCACAGATGCGCGCAAAAAGACGATATGCAGAGTATATATGAAAAGCTTATTCCGGCTGAAATCATCGTGATAGCAACGCCTGTATATTTCTACGGCGTAAGCGCACAGCTTAAATGTATTATAGACCGCTTACATAATCCGATACGGAATAAGTTTAAAGTTAAAAAGCTAGTATTGTTATCAGTTGCCGCTGATAAAATACCAACTGTTTTTGACTCAGTAAAGACTATGTATAATTCCATTCTTAAATATTTTTCCCTTGAGGACGGCGGAGTTGTGACAGTATTCGGGGTTGAAGAAAAGGGTGCGATAAACAATAATCCAGAATTACAGAAAGCCTATAAACTTGGCGAGAGCTTGAAGTTATAATTATATAAGAGAAAGTAATTTGCCTGTGCTAGTATATAAAGTACTAACAAAGGCAAATTTATTTTTATGGTAAAGTTTGAAACAAAGTGTATAATATCTTAATCTCCCAATCATAAATAAATTCATTCAACAAATCATCCAGAAACATAAAAATCCCCCTTAATTTTTATGATAAATCATAAGATTAAGGGGGATAAAATAGCAATTATGACGTACAAATCACTTTTTTATAATTGAAAAAAGTTTTTAGTTCATATGTCAAAATTTATAGTTCAGATTCCATGATTCAGACTTATACTATACAAATATTATATCTCTCGAATGCCGTAAAATAGCCTATTCTTCTTCCTCTTCTGGCATATCCCAGTTGTGATATACATTCTGAACATCATCATTGTCTTCAAGGTGTTCAAGAAGGAGGTTCATTTTCTTAATTGAATCTTCGTCTGTCAAAGCAGTATATGTTGCGGGAATTTGCTCAACCTCGGCTGAAAGGATTTTATATTTCATTTTATCAAGCGCTTCGCGAACGTTATGAAGATCGCCAGGCTCGGTTGTAACCTCAACTGTGTCGCTTTCAACGTTAAAGTCTGAAGCTCCTGCTTCAAAGCAATCCTCCATAACCTTATCCTCGTCAAGGCCGTTGTTTTCAATAATTATTACGCCCTTTTGTGAGAACATGAACGATACACAGCCTGTTGTTCCGAGGTTTCCGCCGAACTTATCAAAATAATGACGTACGTCCGCAGCCGTTCTGTTCTTGTTGTCGGTAAGACATTCGACAATTACGGCAACCCCGCTCGGACCGTATCCCTCATAGACATTGGTTTCGTAGTTGTTTTTATCGCCGTCGCCGACAGCCTTTTTAATTACTCTTTCAATGTTGTCATTCGGAACATTGTTAGCCTTTGCTTTTGCTATAAGGTCACGGAGTTTACTGTTGCTGTTCGGATCTCCGCCGCTTTCTTTAACACAGACCATAATTTCACGTCCGATTTTTGTAAAAACCTTGGCGCGCGCGCCGTCTGTTGCTTCTTTTTTTCTTTTAATGGTGCTCCATTTTGAATGTCCTGACATTGGTATCGTCCTTCCTTAATTTATTCAATTGAAATATCCCAGATAATATTAAATAATTCCTGAATGCGTTCTTTTTCACCCTTTAAATATAAGTATCCGAAAAGGCATTCCACTGCTGTTGCACGTCTGTACTCAACGGGGTTTGAGCTTTTTGGCACAGTATTTCCCGTTGCATTTCGTCCGCGCTTTAAAATTAACATTTCTTCTTCGGTCAGAACAGGGGAGATTGCATAAAATGCCTTTGACTGATAGCCTGCGCATACCCGCTTTACCGTATTTATATGCAGCTTTCCGACCGGCATATTTGCGTCAAGAACAAGCTTTTCGCGGACAAGCTGTTCATATACAGAATCGCCAAGAAATGCAAGCGTAAGAGGACTGTACTGATTAACTTCCTTTTTGTCAAGCCTAATCTCCGTAATGCCACCTCATTTTTCGTTTTTAAGTAGTCCGTATATGCACGAATTGTGAAAAACGCCGTTTTTTAATACATTTCTGCGAAGTTCGCCCTCGAGCGTGAAGCCTGACTTTTCAAGCACACCGCGGGAGCCTTTATTGTCGGCAAACGGCTCTGCATAAATGCGTTCTATATCATAATTTTCAAATCCGAATGCGCATATACGTTTTAAAGCTTCAGACATAATTCCTTGCTTCCAGTAGTCCTCGCCCAGCCAATAGCCGACTTCGGCATTTTTTTCATAAACGTCATCCTGTATGAAAAAGCCTATGCTTCCGACTGCTTGACCGTCAACAACGATTGCTCGTGTACACTGCTTTGTTTCATCGCTTTCCAAACAAAATTTTATATATCCGACAGCAGCTTCATAAGTATAAGGACAGGGGAATACATTTCTAAGATTTGCGGCAACAGCCGGATTATTCGCATTTTTCACAACATCATCGGCATATTTTAAATCCCATTTCTCAAGAGTAAATTCCGTCATATAACTCACTGTCCTTTATCTCAAATATTCAAATTCAAATCCGAAAAGACTTACGGTATCGCCTTCGTTTATGCCCATTTCTTCAAGTTTGTCGATAATTCCCGAGGTTCTTAAAACGCGCTGGAAATACTGAAGAGATTCATAATCGTCCATATTGACCGTTTTCATAATATTTTCAAGCCACGGCGCACTAATATAATATACGTCGTCCTCAGCTTCAATTTCGAATTTTTCGCCTGTTCCTGCCATTTCGTCAAGCTCTGCCTGAGTGAGAGGCTCCGCTTCGTATTCCTTTATCGGCGGAAGTTCAGCAAGCTTATCTGCAACCGCTGTAATCAGTTCCTTTGTGCCTTTCGTAGTAGCCGCTGAAATTTCAAAGAATTTCAGACCCATTTCTTCAATGTATTCCTTGAATTCGGCAATTTGTTCAGGCGTTGCCATGTCGCTTTTATTTGCCGCAACAATCTGAGGTCTATGCGCCAGATCTTCACTGAAATTCTCAAGCTCTCTGTTGATAATTTCAAAATCCTCTTTCGGATTTCTTCCTTCAACGCCTGAAACGTCGACAACATGAACTATAAGACGACAGCGTTCAACATGACGAAGGAATTCATGCCCTAAGCCGACTCCTTCGGCTGCACCCTCGATAAGACCGGGAATATCCGCCATAACAAATGACTTTCCCTCATCGACCTTGACAACTCCGAGAACAGGGGTAAGCGTCGTAAAATGATAATTCGCAATAGTTGGCTTTGCCGCACTAACAACCGAAATAAGCGTTGATTTTCCTACATTAGGGAAGCCAACAAGACCGACGTCTGCAAGAAGCTTTAATTCAAGAGTTATCTCAAGCTTATCACCTTGAAAGCCCGGCTTTGAAAAACGCGGGATCTGTCTTGTCGGCGTTGCAAAATGCTGATTGCCTTTCCCGCCTCTTCCGCCTTTGGCAATAACCTTAGGCTCATCTGTTGAGATATCGGCAAGAATTCTTCCCGTTTTTGCATCTTTTACGAGAGTTCCTCTCGGTACGCGTATAATAAGATCCACTGCATTTTTCCCAGAACAGTTACGTGCTGCTCCTGCCTCACCGTCAAGTGCCGTGTATTTTCTCTTATATCTGAAATCAATTAATGTTGAAAAATTGTCATCGGCAAGAAAAATAATATCTCCGCCTTTTCCGCCGTCGCCGCCGTCAGGCCCTCCCGCCGCAACATATTTTTCACGATGGAATGATACCGCTCCGTCGCCGCCGTTTCCAGCTTTGATTGTAATTTTTGCCTTGTCAACAAACACTTTCCGACACCTCTTTTTTATTATTCAATATAAAAATCCCGTAAGAGCAGGGATTTAACCCCACCCCTAACGGGATTTCATTCTTAGTATTTACCGCCGTGCGAAAAATTAATCAGCATAAACGCTTACTTTTTTACGGTCGCGTCCTAAACGCTCGAACTTTACTTTTCCGCTAACTGTTGCGAATAATGTGTCATCAGATCCGCGTCCAACGTTTTCACCTGCGTGAATGTGTGTTCCGCGCTGACGAACAAGAATATTTCCGGCAAGAACGAACTGTCCGTCTGCTCTTTTTACGCCTAGTCTTTTTGCTTCTGAATCACGGCCGTTCTTTGTGGAACTAACTCCCTTTTTATGAGCAAAAAACTGCATGGAAATTCTAATCATATCTTACACCTCCGATAATATAATATTAATCGTTCCTTTATAATCCTCTGAAATAAACGTTAAATGTTGATAAAGCGAATCAAGAACAATCCGCGCATTTTCCGAATTCTCAGAATCTGTGACAAGCAAACTTATTTTCTGATTATCAACGGACACATCTGCTTTGATTTTGAAGCCTTCGGTAATCATATTTGACGCAAGCTGTACCGCTGAGGACACACTTGCGCAGACAATATCTTTTCCTGAATTATCATAATCTGCATGTCCGCTGACAGAAAAACCTGTCAGACAATTTTTCTTTTGAAAAAACTTTGCATTAATCATAATGATTATGCCTTAATTGCTTCAATCTTTACCTGTGTATACGGCTGTCTATGACCCTGCTTAGTCTTTTCGCTCTTCTTTGACTTATAAGTGAAAACAATAATCTTCTTTGCTTTTCCGTTCTTTAAAACCTTAGCTTCAACGGTAGCACCGCTTACGTAAGGAGCACCCAAAGAAAGTGAATCGTCTTTTGATACAGCGATAACTTTATCAAAAGTTACAGTTTCATCAGCATCAGCGGTAAGCTTTTCAATGAAAAGTACGTCACCTTCGTTAACCTGATACTGCTTTCCGCCTGTTTCAATAATTGCGTACATTAATATGGCACCTGCCTTTTCTAAAAACTCGCTATTTACGGCGTATACAAAAAATAAATTTGTGTATCACTTTAAAAGCCGATAATATGCGGCTTAATTATTTTATCATATAATGACAACGCTGTCAAGAATAATATAAAATAATTTTAATTTTTCATTTGAACTATTATGCCCTGAGAATTAAATTGCTCCCATCTCAGAATAAAGTCCGCTTTTCTATAAAAGGCGATATCATTTTTATTGTCACAATCGGAAAAATAATAATCATTTTCATCATAGCCGATGAGAACAAGAACATGAGAATTGCCCGGCCATGTGAATTTCTTTCCCGTTGTTTCAAGAATCCAGTCGTTATTCGGCGTGTATTTAAAAGGCGACATATTTCTAGATGCCCAGACAATAACGGGAATGCCGTTATCCAGAAGAGTTTCAAGGTCCTTTTGAGTTGCGTCTTCAAGCTGTATTGCATCATAATTATAGCTGTTAGTTTTAAAATAATTATCAAGAGATTTTTCAACAACGGGAGAAAGACATCCGAAGCCCGTATCTTTTGGATCGCCCACAAATACTTCGTTAGGGTCAGGACCGATCCTCTCGTTATTCTCGTTGTATCTGAAATTGTAGCTGTCTTCAAAATAATTTTCCTGAAGTGTCACTTTATCAATTTTAATACCAAGATAATTAAGAAGAGCAGTTGAAGAGGCTATTTCACACCCTGTCGGAAGTTCTGGGAACTGATTTATTATAGGAACGTCTATTATTGTTTTTGCTCCTATTTTATTCGGCTTATGATAGTTATTTTTTAGCTCATTAATATTATAATTGTTAAAGAATGTGGATTTTTTTTCGGCAGGCTTTGCGGTTTCAGCATCCTGCATTGCAGATATTCGCTGTTCTTCTGCGGTATATACTTTATATGTATTCTCAGAGAATTTTGAAGCGGCTAAACTGACTGAAAAAACCAATCCAAGAACAATTATAAGCGGCAGATTATCCATTTTCAATTACATCTCCATAAAAATAGCATGATACTATTACATAAAATAAAGGTATTATGTATTATAATAGCATATTTTCTGAAAACAGACAACTTAATACTACGAAATTAAATAAAATTCATATAAAATTTTATAAGCTAAATATATCAAATTTCAAAATATTTTTTATAAATATATATTTATTGTTTTGTATAAAAAATATCTATTTTTCTATTTACAAATATAAATGTTTGTGATATAATAATTTTTGCGTAATTTATGCGCAATAACCATTTACCTGGCTTGTGGATTATGCCCTTATTAAGGGATTTTACCTGCCATATGCTAAGTTTTTGGTAAAAATTTTAAAGGGGTGAATTTAACTATGATGCTTAAAGAAGAAAAAAGTGCTGTTATCGAGTCAAACAAGACGAGCGAAAAGGACACAGGTTCTCCTGAAGTTCAGATTGCCATTCTTACAAAGAGAATTAATGATCTTACCGAACATTTAAAGATTCATAAGAATGACCATCATTCACGCAGAGGTTTGTTTAAGATGGTAGGACACAGACGTAACCTTCTCAACTATCTTATGAAGAAGGACATTAACAGATACCGTGCAACAATTGAAAAGCTTGGTATCCGTAAGTAGTATATTGTATTTAAGAGGCAGAGAGGATTATTTCCATCTGCCTTTTAGCATTAAACGGGGAGTAGTTTTTTTAGCATTAAACCGTGTTTCTTTTTAGGAAATAGGGTTTATTGCTAAAGCTGCTGACCGAAAAATAAAAATTATGGAGGCAGAAAAATGTTTGAAAATTACAAAGTATTTGAAACGACTTATGCTGGACGTAAGTTTGTTGTTGAAACCGGAAAAGTGTGTGAACTGTCAAACGGTTCATGCTGGGTAAGATACGGAGATACGCTTGTTATGGCAAACGTAACGGCAAGTGTTAAGCCAAGAGAGGGCGTTGATTTTTTCCCTCTTTCAGTTGATTATGAAGAAAGACTTTATGCAGTAGGTAAAATCCCGGGTTCATTTATGAAGCGTGAGGGTAAGCCAACTGAAAAGGCTATTTTGACATCGCGTCTTGTTGACCGTCCTATCAGACCGCTTTTCCCTAAGGATATGAGAAATGATGTTTCTGTTGTTATGACAGTTCTTTCTGTTGACCCTGACTGTTCACCTGAAATCGCCGGAATGATTGCAACTTCTATTGCAATTTCCATATCAGATATTCCGTGGAGTGGTCCTATTGCAGGAATAAGCGTTGGTCTAGTTAATGGTGAGATTGTTCTTAATCCTACTCTTGAGCAGAGAGAAAACAACCAATTGAATCTTACAATTGCCGGTTCAAAAGATAAAATTGTA
>DAOPYP010000069.1:0-8047 GCA_035352975.1 Oscillospiraceae bacterium | reverse complement strand
GGCGAGCTTCTCCCTGCCGGCTCTGTGGGTGAGCTTGTTTATACAACACTGAGAAAAAAAGCAAGACCTATGATTCGTTTCAGAACAGGCGATATCGGATATATTGACAATACGCCCTGCTCATGCGGAAGAACGCACGGAAGAATTCATATTAACGGCAGAAAGGACGATATGTTCATTGTTTCTGCGGTTAACGTATTCCCAAGCGACATTGAAGCGGTTATCCACGAACTTAGCGGCATAACAGGCGAATATCTCATTCGAGTATTTGATAAGGATTATACCTGCAAATACTCGGTTGAAATTGAAAAAAGCGCCGACAGCACGGAATCCGACGAAGATCTTTCTGCAAGAACTTCCGCCGCACTTAAAGCAAGAATAGGCGTAAAGCCAAACAATGTTGTCGTTCATCATGACGGCGGACTGAATACACGTTCCGAACATAAATCCAAGCGAATTATAGATGAAAGAAAGCTTGAATACACCATATAAAGTTAACGGAGGGATACTATGCCACAACTTAGCAGCAGAACAAACGGCTTCACCGATTCGGTTATCCGCAGAATGACAAGAATTTCAAATCAATATAATGCAGTGAATCTTTCACAGGGGTTTCCCGATTTTGACCCGCCTAAAGAAATTCTCGACAGGCTTTCCGAAATATCCCACACAGGACCTCACCAGTATTCGATCACATGGGGAGCACAGAATTTCAGGGAAGCGCTTGCTAAAAAGCAGTCGCGCCTTATGGGAAGAACTATTGACCCGAACGGTGAAATTGTCGTAACCTGCGGAAGCACTGAAGCTATGATGGCGGCAATGATGTCCGTGACAAATCCGGGCGACAAGGTAATCGTGTTTTCTCCCTTTTATGAAAATTACGGGGCAGATACAATCCTTTCGGGAGCAGAGCCGATATATGTTCCGCTTATCCCTCCTCAGTTTAATTTTGACGCCGATGTGTTAGAGGAAGCGTTCAGACAGAAACCTAAAGCACTGATTTTATGCAATCCGTCCAACCCGAGCGGAAAAGTCTTCTCATATGACGAACTGAAAATCATAGCCGATCTTGCCGAAAAATATGATGCCTTTGTAATTACTGACGAGGTATATGAACATATTGTGTATGAGCCGTATAAGCATACATATTTCGCGTCACTTCCGAATATGTGGGAACGTACAATTTCATGCAGCTCGCTTTCAAAAACCTATTCAATAACAGGCTGGCGGCTTGGGTATATAATTGCCCCAGCACATATTATTGATACAGCTAAAAAAGTGCATGATTTTCTCACCGTCGGTGCGGCGGCGCCTTTACAGGAGGCGGCTGTCACAGGACTTAATTTCGGTGATGAATACTACAAGGAATTGCTGAAAAAGTATACCGAAAAACGCAGTATATTCCTGAAAGGACTTGACAGCATAGGATTAAATTATTCAACTCCTCAGGGCGCGTATTATGTCATGGTCGATATTTCGGAGTTCGGCTGTGAAAGTGACTTGAGATTCTGCGAGTGGCTTGCGGAAAAAGTCGGGGTAGGTGCTGTTCCGGGTTCAAGCTTTTTCAGAGAGAATGTAAATCATCTTATCAGATTTCATTATGCAAAGAAAGACGAAACGCTTTATGCCGCACTTGATCGCCTTTCCGATATAAAGAAAAAGTGGATAACTGCGTAATATTTATTGAAAACATATAAATCCTATGGTATAATAGTATAATCGGAGGGAAGTGTAATGAAAATATCAACAAAAGGGCGCTATGCGTTAAGACTTATGATTGACCTTGCCGAGCATGATAAAGACAGCTTTGTATCTCTCAAGGATATTGCCCAAAGGCAGGAAATATCTGTGAAATACCTTGAGCAGATTGTTACTGTTCTCTGTAAAATAGGCTTTTTGAAGAGCCTGAGAGGTTCTCAGGGCGGATATAAGCTCGCAAAAGCTCCTGAAGAATACACGGTAGGCGATATTCTGAGAGTGACCGAGGGGGATTTGGCTCCTGTTGCCTGCCTTGAGGACGAGCATAATCAATGCCTGCGCTATCCTATATGCAACACAATAAGCTTCTGGAAAGGGCTTTATGACACGGTAAATAAATATGTTGACAGTGTAACTCTTGCCGATTTGGTAAAAGACACAAAAGGCAACGCATAACTATAAAATAATTCAGATGAAATAACTACACAATACCTATTGACATGATGGGAATTGTGTAGTATTATAATATCATACAAAAGAGATATGAATAATAATATATAAAAATATTACACAAAGGAGTGATCGCCATGTATCTTATTTTCAAAATGCTTAGAAACAACTGGAGGAACGGGCGAATGTGTATATTACCTCAAAAAATCTAACAATAATATTTAATTGAAAGAGGTAATAACAATGAGTAACAGAAAATATAAATTTGAAACACTCCAGCTTCATGTAGGACAGGAAAAGCCAGATTCAGCGACCGACGCACGCGCAGTACCGATTTATGCGACATCATCATACGTTTTTAAGGATTCCGCACAGGCAGCAGGACGTTTCGGACTTTCAGAGGGCGGGAACATCTATACAAGAATCATGAACCCGACTTCCGACGTTTTTGAACAGCGTATTGCAGCTCTTGAGGGCGGGAAAGCGGCTCTTGCAACTGCTTCAGGCGCTGCGGCAATAACATACGCAATACAGAATATTGCTCATGCAGGTGACCATATAGTTTCTGCAAAGTCGCTTTACGGCGGTACATACAATCTTTTTGCACATACACTTGCAGACTTCGGAATTACGACAACCTTTGTTGATGACGACGATTTAGAAAACTTTGAAGAGGCAATCAAGCCCAACACAAAGGCGTTATATATCGAAAGCCTCGGCAATCCTAATTCCAATGTAATTGATATTGAAGAGCTTGCAAAAATTGCTCATAAAAACGGAATTCCGCTTATCGTTGATAATACTTTTGCTACGCCTTATCTTCTCCGTCCGATTGAATACGGAGCTGATATCGTTGTTCATTCCGCAACAAAATTCATAGGCGGTCACGGAACATCAATCGGAGGCGTAATTATCGACGGCGGCAACTTTAACTGGGCACAGAACGATAAGTTCCCCGGACTTTCAAAGCCAAACCCAAGCTATCACGGCGCAGTTTTCACTGACGTTGCGGGAGCACTTGCATTCATAATCAAGGCAAGGGTTACGCTTTTAAGGGATACAGGCGCAACTCTCAGCCCGTTCAATTCATTCCTTTTCTTACAGGGACTTGAAACACTTTCGCTTCGTGTTGAACGCCATGTCGAAAATACTCTTAAAGTCGTTGAATTTCTCTCAAATCATCCGCAGGTTGAAAAAGTCAATCACCCTGCCGTAAAGGATAATCCTTACCATAAGCTTTACAAAAAGTATTTCCCTGATGGTGCAGGTTCAATATTTACCTTTGAAATCAAGGGCGGAGCAGATGAGGCTAAAAAATTCATTGACCATCTTGAAATTTTCTCACTTCTTGCGAATGTTGCTGATGTGAAGTCGCTTGTTATTCACCCCGCAAGCACAACACATTCACAGCTAAGTGAAGAGGAGCTTCTTGACTCAGGCATCAAGCCGAACACAATCAGACTTTCAATAGGAACAGAGCATATCGACGATATTCTCTTTGACCTTGAGGAAGCATTTAAGGCATTATAATAGCACACCTAATAAATATAAAATACCGAAAGCATTGCTGTTTTCGGTATTTTTTTAAATTAAAAGATCAGAATAAATTAGGAGGAAAAATATATGAAAAGAATAGTTACCATTCAGGATATATCTTGTGTCGGGAAATGCTCGCTTACCGTTGCGCTTCCTGTGATTTCGGCAATGGGAGTTGAAGCAGCCGTTGTACCGACCGCGGTATTATCTACCCACACGGCATTTCAAGGCTTTACTTTCAGGGATCTGACATCTGACATCAAGCCCATATCGGAGCATTGGAAAAAAGAAAAAATAGATTTTGACGCAGTGTACACAGGTTATTTAGGCTCGTTTGAGCAGCTTAATCTTGTATCAGAATTTTTTACTGACTATAAAACAAAGGACAACATTGTCTTTGTAGACCCTGTTATGGCTGACAACGGAAAGCTTTATCCGGGCTTTACGCAGGAGTTTGCAGACGAAATGGCAAAGCTTTGCGGCAAGGCGGATATTATTGTTCCTAATCTTACAGAGGCATCCTTCATGCTTGGTATTCCCTATGCCGGCGACAGCTATGACGAAGAATATATAATGAATGTTCTTAAGCATCTGAGCAAGTTGGGAGTTCCCAATGCTGTTCTCACCGGCGTAAGCTTTAAGCCCGATGAGCTCGGAGTTATGGCGTATAATGCTGAAACAGACGAATTTTTCAGCTATTTTGGCGAAAAAATTCCTGTCAGCTTTCACGGAACGGGAGATATTTTTGCAAGCACCTGTGTAGGGGCATTAATGAACGGATTTTCTTTAAACGAATCTCTTAAAATTGCGGTTGATTACACTGTGGAAAGTATCCGTAAAACTGTTGAAGATAACGAACATCGCTGGTACGGTGTTAACTTTGAAAGTGCAATACCTTATCTTGTAAACAGAATTGCAAAAAATTAAGGAGATTTTTGATGTTAAATCAGTTTTCAAGGACAGAGCTTTTATTTGGGAAGGAAGCCATGGAAAAGCTGGCTTCCTCTCATATTGCGGTATTCGGCATAGGCGGTGTAGGCGGATATACTGTCGAGGCACTTGTGAGGAGCGGAATTGGCGCAATAGACCTTATAGATGACGATAAAATATGCCTGACCAATATAAACCGCCAGATTTATGCCACAAGGAAAACCGTCGGGCAGTACAAGACTGACGCTGCAGAGGCGCGCTGTAAGGACATAAATCCGAATGTCACTGTAAACACCTATAAAATGTTTTATACTCCTGAAACATCGTCACAGTTTGACTTTACGAAGTACGACTATATTGTTGATGCCGTAGATACCGTAACAGCAAAAATTGAGCTTGTAATGAAAGCTAAGGAAGCAGATACTCCGATTATCAGCTCGATGGGGGCAGGGAACAAAATAAATCCCGCCGCTTTTGAGGTTGCTGATATTTATCAGACATCTGTCTGTCCTCTTGCAAAGGTTATGCGGCATGAGCTTCGTAAAAAGGGCATAGAAAAGCTTAAAGTTGTTTATTCAAGGGAAATCCCCATAACGCCCGTTGACGATATGGCAATAAGCTGTCGGACAAACTGTATATGCCCTCCCGGAACAGCAAGGAAATGTACACAGCGCAGACAGGTTCCCGGGAGCAATGCTTTTGTTCCGTCTGTAGTCGGGCTTATTATTGCCGGAGAAGTGATTAAGGATTTAACTGTGTTATAAAACGGTTTTTATTTTGAAAAATTTGTTGAATATGAGTTAGTACATTTAATTAAAATATATATTCAATAAGATATACCTTGCCTTAACTGCCTTAATTCTTTTCTGTTAAGCTGAGAAACCCGTTTTCCATCTATGGTTACACTGCCTGAAGCTGATTGATTGTTCTTAAAATCGAACTTTTATCCGTACCGCTTGAACCAACGATTCCAAAAACATCACCGTCTTGAATACGCAGTGAAACGTTTTTTAAAACATCGAATTTCTCATGTTTTCTTTTAAAGGACACATTGACCTTATCATATTCACTCCATCTGCCGTTGATTGCTTTTTATAATATAATTTACAAAAAAGCTTGCGTCGATGGTATGAATTGAACACACGCCGCGCTGTTTATGAAACAGTTGCTCTGTCTGCTAAGCTACACCGACAAATAAAAAACGGCTTGGAATAATCCAAGCCGTTATAAATATTATAACGAAAAAGAATTATTTCAATAGCGTTGATATTTAAACATAACAAAACCATGCATTATCATTTGCTTTTGTCACTTGACAAAGCATAAATACTAATTATACTTAATTAATAGGATATAATGAAAAGAGGAAGTTATGATCTATCTGGACTATGCGGCAAATACGCCCGCTGATAAAAATGTTCTTGATTGTTTTATGAATACTGAGCTGAGTTTCACTGCAAACCCGAATTCTTCGCATCCTCTGGGAAAGCCGCACATGAAAAGCTTGATGATATTACTTCTGAAATTGCCGGACATCTGCACGTATTGAAAGAAGAAATCATTTACACATCAGGTGCAAGTGAAGCAAACAATCTTGCCATTAAGGGGATTGCTCATTCATACAGAGCTTTTGGGAAGCATATTATTTCCACTTGTCTGGAGCATCCGTCAGTCAGCGGAAGTCTGACTTTTCTTCAGGAACAAGGGTATGAAATTGACCTTGTTGAAATTAATTCAAAGGGTCAGGTTGATTTGGCTCATTTAAAAGAGCTGCTTAGAAGTGATACTATACTTGTATCTGTCTGCACCGTTGACAGTGAGCTTGGAATTATTCAGCCAATAAAAGAAATATCGGATATTCTTGAAAATTATCCGAATTGCCGTCTTCATACTGACGCAACACAAGCGGTAGGAAAAATTCCTGTGGATTTCTGCTTTGGGGACTGTATTACCTTTGCTCCGCATAAATTCTATGGTCTGAACGGTTCAGGCGTACTTATAAAAAAGAATAACACTTCTCTTACGCCACTGATTCACGGCGGCACAGGAACAACGGTATTTCGTAGCGGAACGCCTGCACTTTCTCATGCAGCGGCTCTTCAAAAGGCTGTTAGTATAAGCTTTGAAAATATGCAGGAAAGATTAAAATATGTGACAGAGCTAAACTGTTACGTAAAACAAAAGCTGTCCGCTTATTCACTTGTAAGGATAAACAGCACAGAAAAGTCTTCTCCGTTTATTCTTAATCTGAGCGTTACTGGCGTAAAAGCAAAAGATTTCAAAGCTGTTCTTGAACAACATGACATATGTATTTCAATAAAATCCGCATGTTCAGCTGAAAACACACCATCAAGAGCAGTTTATGCAATAACAGGTGACAAGAAAAATGCACTGTCATCATGGAGAATCAGCCTTAGTCATCTTACTGAATATGAAGATATAAATAATTTTTTAAATATATTCGATTTATGTTATAAAGTTTTGACAAAGAAATAAATTTAGGAGAGAAAAATGGAACGCTATCAGGAAATTGAAAGAAGCATTATAAAAAAGTATCACAAAAGCATATGGTGCCAGTTTGTCAGAGGAATTAAGGAATATCAGCTTATTGAAGAAAACGACCGTATTGCTGTATGTATTTCCGGCGGAAAAGATTCCATGCTGATGGCTAAATGTATGCAGGAGCTTCAGCGCCATGGGAAGTTCCGCTTTGAGCTTGTTTTTCTTGTAATGGATCCGGGCTATAATCCTATAAACAGACAAACTATTATTAACAATGCAAAGCTTTTGAATGTACCTATACAGATATTTGAAACTAAAATATTCGACATAGTTGCGGATATTGAACAAAGCCCCTGCTATCTTTGTGCAAGAATGAGGAGAGGACATCTCTATAAAAATGCTCAGGATCTAGGATGTAACAAAATTGCGCTTGGCCATCATTTTGATGATGTTATTGAAACTATTTTGATGAGTATGCTTTACAGCGGGCAGATTCAGACTATGATGCCTAAGCTTCACAGCACTAACTTTAAAGGAATGGAGCTTATCCGCCCAATGTATTTTGTGAAAGAAGCCGACATTCTTGCGTGGAAAAATTACAATGACCTGCAATTCATTCAATGCGCCTGCCGTTTTACAGAAAACTGTACAATGTGTGATAATGGCGGAGGAGGTTCAAAACGGCAGGAAATGAAAGCTCTTATCAAAAAGTTCCGTCAGACAAACAGCATGATTGATAAAAATATATTTAACAGCGTAAGCAATGTAAATCTTAATACTATAATCGGTTATAAAAAAGACGGAAAAGAATTTAATTTTCTTGACGGATATAATGATTGATTTTAGATTTCTAAAATGAAATATAGCAGTAAAAGCTGATATAATCCCCTTAGAGTAGACACACGAAAAAACAAAAACGTGTGAACTTCTA
>DAOPYP010000068.1:0-8048 GCA_035352975.1 Oscillospiraceae bacterium | reverse complement strand
TATACACAATTCCGCCGTTTTCAGAATATTTTATCGCATTGTCGATAATATTTATAAAAACCTGTCTTAATCTATTTTTATCGCCGAAAACAAATGGGAGCATTTCCGGCTCGTTATATACAATTTCAATATTTTCACGCTTTGCTCGTTCGGTATAAATAAGCACAGCCTCGCCAAGCTCCGCAAGAATATCCATAGTTGTTTTTGTCAGCGTAAAGCGCCCGTTCTGAATTCTTGAAAAGTCAAGAAGCTCCTCAACCATCTGAGAAAGCCTTTCGGTTTCGTTCCCGATTACCTTCATTCCTTTTTTTATCGTTTCAGGGTCATCAGTCATTTCCGTAAGTGTTTCCGACCAGCCCTTTATCGCGGTAAGCGGCGTTCTAAGCTCGTGTGAAACGCTTGAGATAAAGTCATTTTTCATTGACTCGGTGTTTGAAAGCTCGTCCGCCATATAATTAATAACGTCGCAAAGCTCACCTATCTCATCGTCGTTCTTTTTTAATATTCGGGCGGAAAAATCACCCGTTGCGAACTTTCTTGCGCTTATGCCTATCTGCCTTACAGGGATTACAATTGATTTTATAAAGTAAAGAGTAGACAAAAGGATAAGAATAAAAAATACTCCGCAAACTATCGAAACTCCCAAAATATAAGTCCATATCTGCCTGTCAATCTGTTCCATAGAAACAACAAGGCGAACGGCGTCATACCCTGAATTAAGGTCTGAAATCATTATACAGACAGCCATAGTTTTTTCGCCGTTATTAAGCCTTCCGACATAATAGCCCTGTCCCTTGGGAGATTTAAGAGCAATCTCATAGTCCTTCATATCTATATTCGACGGCGGTGTAAAGCCCGAAGAGGTTATTGAAATTTTCCCCTTTGAATTTATAACCATAAATTCCATTTTGTCTTTTTCAGAAAAATTCTCAACAAGGTTCCTTATTTCAGCAGAAAAATTCAAATTTGCATCACTTGAATAGCGGGTTAAAAGGCTTGAAATCATTGTCATTCTCGAAGAAATATACTGCTTTGACGACGAATAGAAATAGCTTTGAATGGAAAAAGAAAATGCAAGTATGGCAACAACAATAATTATTGAAGTAACGCCTATGCTGTTAAAAAGCCATCGCTTTGTAATGCTTTTTTTCGCCATACCCTTTTTCACTCTCCCGATAGTTTTTCAGCCGTCAGTTTGTTCCCCACTTATACCCGAATCCCCATATTGTCATTATATACTGCGGATTTGATGGTTCGTCCTCGATTTTCATTCGTATGCGTCTTATATTTACGTCAACAATTTTGTCATCACCGTAATAATTGTCGCCCCATATGTGATTTAAAATGCTTAAACGGTCAAGCGCTGTATTCTGGTTATTAAGAAAATACTCAAGAATCTGATATTCAACCTGTGTAAGGTCAATAAGCTTTCCGCTTTTTGTAACAGTTCTGCTTTTCAGATTAAGTACAAACGGTCCCGAAATTATTTCAGCCTGTTTTTCTTCTTTATTAAAGCTCATGCACACACGGCGGTATATTGCGTCAACTCTTGCGGTAAGCTCTGACGGCGAAAAAGGCTTTGTTATATAATCGTCCGCACCGAGCATAAGTCCGCTTACCTTATCCATTTCCTGAGTTTTTGCCGAAAGCATGATTATGCCTAAGGTGCTGCTTTTTTCTCTTAGCTTTTTGCATACCTGAAGTCCGTCAATCCCCGGCATCATAATATCAAGAAGGGCAACGTCAAAATCCCCGTGTTCGCGTTCAAACGCTTTAAGCGCTTCTTCACCGCAGTTTACGTCAACAACATCATAGCCGGCACGCTTTAAATTGATAACGACAAAATCTCTTATTACATCCTCATCTTCGCATACAAGAATTTTTTTCATATAAAGACCTCCCCTTTAAATAATTATAAGATTATACATAATTTCACTCATAGTAAGCACAAGCGGTTCGGACTTATCTCCCGAAATTTTAACCATATAGTTCTGCCTGCCCTTTGTATATACTGCCTGATAACCTTCCGTCAGCTTTTCCGATACGTTTTCGGTTTTAACAACGCTTATCCTCATAAGTTCTTTCATGTTAGGCTTGATTTCACCCTCATATTTATAGAAAACAACATCACCTGAGGCGGTGTCAGGCTTTACCGTAACGGCGCCCTGCCATCTGCTCGGAAGCATGAAGCAATAGCCCTTGTTTATATTGTAATATCCCGAATTTTTTTTGACAAGCGCGTACTGTTCAAAAGCCATCCAGTCGGTTATATAGATTTTTTGAGTGGGATCGACAGTTTCATATCCGGGGAAAGGGCTTAAAGTCGGTATTTCAACAACACCGTCGTTGTCAATATCCATGGAAAAATACCCTGACGGTCGTGTGGTTTTCGCCATAAGCTCGGGAGTTTTTGCGATAGGATTTCTCATCTGTCCGTCAACGGCATAAATAATCTGAGTCTGTAATGTTCCGTCACCCTTGTCCGTGTCAACAAATACCGCGGGAATGTCCTTGGTGACATAGCCCTTCGTTATTGAAGAATAAACAATGCCTGACGGATCCATTTCCGTTTCGCTTATAAGAGAAAGGGCTCCGTCTATTTTTTTAATAATTCTTGATTCAGGCTGGCGGTCCTGAGAGCCTCCCGTTATAAGCATGAGCTCGTTTATACTGTCACCGTCAATATCAACCGTATCCATTATGGCATAGCTGTCATTATATAAGGTTTTAAGCTGTCCGTCATCATAGCTGTACGTCTGAACAATCTTATCGTTTTGATTGAGTATGCTGTAGCCTATAACAATATCGGGCTTTGACTCGTCTGAAAAGCTTGTCAGCATGATTTTGTCAATATCGGTGCCGCTCCCCGCGTGGTCAAAGACAGAAATCCATTCCCCGTTTTTTTGGTCAAGTATATTTATTCTTATGTTATTTTCGGTATATTCAATCCCTGTGCGCTGATAAAAGGCGATTGCCTCGTCCGTAGGCTCTCCGTCAATATCGGCTATGACAAATGCGGAACGATATGTTCCCGACTTAGGATATTTTAAATTTATATCCTTGCCCACATTTTGAATAAGTGCCTGTTTTATTGCCATTTGTTCATTAGTAAGCTGAGGAGGATAAAGAAGCGTGTCTATTCCCGCATTCAAAGAACAGCCTGTTGTAAAAATCATAAGTAGCACGACAAATACCGCGCAGATTTTTTTCATAGCCATTCTCCCCTCTCTTTCGCACAAAAATAAGGCACAGGACACACCTGTACCTTATTATAACATATTCAGAAAAAATATAAAAGAGTTCTGACAAAATAATTGTTCGATTAACGATTTGAAAGCGGAACATACTCCCTTTGCTTTGCGACAGCTTTATATGCGGGGCGGATAATTCTGTTACCCGTAAGCATTTCTTCAATTCTGTGAGCCGACCAGCCAGCCATTCTTGAAATTGCAAAAAGCGGCGTATAAAGCTCCATGGGGATATTAAGCATTCTATAAACAAGTCCCGAATACATATCGACGTTTGCGCAGATAACCTTTTTATCGCCTTTATGCTCCGCAAAAATTTCGGGAGTAAGCTCTTCAACGGTATTCAAAAGAGAAAATTCTCTTTCAATTTCCGTTCCCTTTGCAAGATTCATTGCTCTTGTTTTCAAAATTTTTGCGCGAGGGTCGGATAATGTATAAACCGCGTGACCCATTCCGTAAATAAGACCCGATTTATCGTTTGCGTCTTTATTAATTATTTTTTTGAGATAATCAGCAACCTCGCCTTTATCCTCCCAGTTTTTAACGTTTTCCTTTATGTTTTCGAGCATATTCATAACCTGAATGTTTGCTCCGCCGTGTCTGAACCCTTTAAGTGCGCCTATTGCTGCGGCATATGCTGAATATGCATCTGTTCCCGATGATGTAAGCACACGGCAGGCAAAGGTGGAGTTGTTCCCCCCTCCATGCTCGGCGTGAAGCATAAGACAAAGGTCAAGAAGCTTAGCCTCCTGTTCAGTATACTGTCTGTCTATCCTTAATGTTGATAAAATTGACTGGGCTGTGTTTTCCTCCGGATTAAGCTGGTGCATAACAAGACTTTCTTTATTGTATATCCGCCTTTTAACCTGATAAGCATTTACCATTATTGAGGGAAGTCTTGCAATAAGGGTAATTGCCTTGTTTATTTCGCTTTCAACCGACTGACTTTCTGCCTCGTCATCATATGAATAAAGTGCTAAAACAGAACGTGAAAGCTTATTCATAATATTCGGCGACGGTGCCTTTAGAATCATATCCTCGGCAAAGCTGTCGGGAAGCTCACGTCTTTCGGCTATAAGCTGAGTAAAATCCTCAAGCTGTTTTTTATCTGGAAGCTCGCCCAATAAAAGAAGATATATTATCTCCTCAAAGCCATAGCGATCTTCCTTTACGGTATTTTCGACAATATCGTTGATGTTGTAGCCTCGGTAAATAAGTTCGCCGTTTATCGGTTCTCTTTCGCCCTCGTTTAAAACGTATCCGTGAACGTTGCAGATATTTGTGATACCTGCCATGACGCCTGTTCCGTCTTCGTTTCTGAGCCCGCGCTTAACCTTAAATTTCTCGTAATATTTTGAATCAATGGTGTTATTTTTTTTAATCTCACCGCATAAATATTGAACATGTCCCGTTGAATCCATGTTTTTCACTACCCCCGCTTACTCTATTTTCAATCAGATTTAGAAAAAAATAAATCTGAAATTCTGACGTTATCATTATTCATTTTATACTAATGATATATTTTTGTCAATATGATGTTAAAAGGAGTGCTTTAGAATGAAAAAATACATATTAAGTCTAGCTGTTTTCACTTTTTTTCTTATGATTATTCCGGGGATTGCATTTTTCTATAAACCTCAGATAAGTGCAAGTCAAACGCCCGATTCCGTCACTATTTATAAAAATAATACAAATTACAGTTCAGCCGTCAATTATGAGAAAACTTCAAATTCAAACAGTTCCGTAACAGACATAGCTGAAAAAGCCGATGTTTTTCTTGTGAAGAATTTTAAAACGGAGGAAATAATGAAAATCCCTGCACGCGACTATGTAATAGGGTCGGTTTGCGCAGAAATGCCCGCCTCGTTTCATGAAGAGGCCTTAAAGGCACAGGCGATAGCGGCGCACACATATGCAATAAGACAGAGGGAACGTGAGCTCAAAACCCCGACGCCAGAGCTTGACGGAGCATATTTTTCAAACGACCCTGCTTTTTATCAGGCATATTTTTCAAAGGAAGAAGCAAAGGAGTTTTACGGCGACAAGTATGAAGAAAACTATAAAAAAATATCCGATGCGGTTGACTGTGTAATGGACAAAGTTCTGATCTATAACGACGAGCCTATTGTTGCGGCATTTCACTCAATGTCTGGCGGAAAAACAGAGGACGCCTCCGTAATATGGGGAAGTGAGGTTGACTATCTCGTACCCGTTGACAGCGAAAGCGACAAAAGCCTCCCCAATTTTGAAGAAGAAAAAACTTTCACCTGTGACGAAATTTCAGCAAGAATTTCCGCCGAATATCCTCAAACCGTATTTGGAAAAGACAAGTCAAAATGGCTGAGGGTTGTCGACAGAAGTTCTTCGGGAACGGTAACCTCGCTTATCGCGGGAGATAAAATATTGACTGGAATGGAGTTCAGAACGATTTTTTCTCTGCGCTCGCCGAATTTCACCATTCAATATGAAAACGGAAGCTATAAAATAACTACAAAGGGATACGGACATGGGGTGGGACTTAGTCAGTACGGAGCAAATGCAATGGCGCAGGACGGAAAAAAATACGACGAAATTCTTCTTCATTATTATAAGGGCGTTGCGCTTGAAGCTATATAAATCAAAAATCCTGTCCGTAAGGGCAGGATTTTTTAATTTATTCAATTCCGTTCTTTTGTTTATAAGTCGATGAGTCGACAATTCTTGACGGTTTGTCTGTTTTTACCGATGGCTTGTCATAAGAAGCCTCGTCGACAAATTTAAAGGTTTGTGGAAGACCATTTTCTCCCTTACCGCGAACTATAGTATTTTCATCAATATATTTATAGCCGGAACCGCTTACGTTTCCCATATCATCTTCATGCCATGAGGTTAAAATAAGAGAAGAACCAATTTGAGGATATGTTATTGAACGATAGGTTATAGGATTAGAAATAAAATCAGCTTCTTTTTGAAGATTCGTTTTAAGCTCTTCAAGATCCTTACCTGTTCGGGTTTTAAGAGCCTCTTCATTCCCATAGCTTGCATATTCAAAATAGTCTACATCCTTAAGCTGAATAGTGCCCTCTTTTGTCACCTCAAGATAATATTGTTCAGTGTCGCTGTCGACATAATATCTCCCGACCTTAAGCTCGGGGCCGGGGAAATTTCTTGGCTCTTCGGCGATAACAGGAGCGGTAAGCTTATTTATAATAACGAACCCAGACGTGAAAAGTGCAATTAAAATTATAAAAATCGGTATAATTTTTATAAGCTTTTTTGTGTTCATAATAAATTCCTCCTATCTATTAAAGGCAACTTTAATTCCACTTTCATTATACTACGCTGTAATGGGAAATCAACACATTTTTACATTTTGTAACTTTTAAGGAATATTTTTGTAATGATGCATAAAAATAGCCGATTATCTTATGACAGCTTAATAAAAATCCTGTCAAAAAAAGAACTTTCGTTTTTAGTACAATAACGATATAAAGATAAAATAATGGTACCGAACCACAAAGGAACGGTACCTTTAAATGTTATCACGAAATGCCTAATGTGGCTCATTTTACGAAAGCCTTTTTATCTTTTATACTATTTCACTTACTTCATAGCCCTCTTCGTTTATCGCTTTTACAATTTCCTCGTCGGTACAGTCAAATTCGCCTTCCGCAAAATTACCCTCAAGGCTTACCGCAACATTCTTACCGCCTAAATCTATCAGTGCTTCTTTTACGTGTGCCGAGCAATGCTCGCAGCTCATTCCGCCGATAAATATTTTCTTTTTCATACAAATTCTCCTTACTTAAATCTTTTTAATCTGAGCGCATTTAAAATAACCGAAACAGAGCTTAAACTCATTGCTGCCGCCGCAATCATAGGATTTAAAAGCGGTCCGCCGAAAACATGAAGAACTCCCATAGCTATCGGTATCCCGATTACATTATAGCCGAAAGCCCAGAAAAGATTCTGCTTTATATTCCTTATCGTCGCGCGGCTCAGCTTTATTGCGGTGATAACGTCGTTAAGGTTGCTGTGCATTAGCACGACATCAGCACTTTCTATCGCAACATCAGTACCTGAGCCTACAGCAATCCCTATATCAGCCTGTGCAAGCGCCGGCGCATCGTTTATTCCGTCGCCCGCCATTGCTATGATTTTTCCGCTCACTTGAAGCTGTTTGATTTTTTCCGCCTTGTCATAGGGGAGCACATCGGATATAACCGTATCAATCCCCGCCTGACGCGCTATTGCCTCTGCGGTACGGGTGTTGTCACCTGTCAGCATTACTGTTTTGATTCCGATTTTCTTAAGATTTTTGACCGCATCGGCACTCTCCGACTTTAAAGTGTCTGCTACGGCTATTATCCCTATTATAACTCCGTTATATGCTGCAAATATCGGGGTTTTCCCCTCTTCGGAAAGCTTATCCCCCTGTAATTCAAAGCCGTTAAGTTCATAATCCTTACCTTTCATAAGCTTCAAATTTCCAAGATACAATTCCTTTTCGTCAATGACGGCTCTTATTCCGTGTCCTGTAAGTGCCTTGAACTCCTGAACATTTTTTAAAGGAATATTTTTTTTCTGTGCAAAATTAACTATTGCCTCACCAAGAGGATGCTCCGAGCCTTTTTCCGCCGCCGCGGCAAGAGATATAAGCTCGTCCTGAGAGAATGTTCCGTAAGTAACGATGTTTGTAACCTCGGGCTTACCCTCAGTCAGCGTACCTGTTTTGTCGAACACAACGGTTTGGATTTTATATATAGTTTCGAGAGCTTCACCGCCCTTAATCAGTATTCCCTTTTCGGCTCCCTTACCCGT
>DAOPYP010000067.1:0-8170 GCA_035352975.1 Oscillospiraceae bacterium | reverse complement strand
CTTGACTATGTTTCAAAAAACCCAGAAATTTTAATTGCACAAACAATATCAGGCCGTTATGTTCTTGGGTATACTGATAAAGAGTATTTTCCGCAACTAATGAAAGTACTTGGATCAGGATTTATCAGTTCAGCATCAATAATACTTGGTACACTTGACCGCTTTTCACTTGAGCAATCAGGAATTATTCAAGTTCATAATCAGCCTTATCTTGATTTGAAAGGCAGGGGTGTTCTTATAGGCTTTGTAGATACTGGAATTGATTATACACAGAAAGTTTTTATTTATGAGGACGGAACAAGCAAAATACAGTATATATATGACCAGACCGGAATAGGCAATGCTCCTGAAGGCTTTGTTCTTGGGACAGAATACACTAATGAACAGATTAATCAAGCTTTAAAGTCGGAAAAACCATATGATATTGTTCCTCAGCGTGATATTTCAGGTCATGGAACATTTATTGCTTCCGTTGCGGCTGGAAGACAAATTAATGACTTTGTCGGTGCCGCACCCGATGCTGAAATTATTGCTGTAAAGCTAAGAAAAGCACGTCCGTTTTATCTTGAAAAGTTATGTGTTCCTCCTGAACAGGAATTTGCATTTGAATCAAGTGCCGCGATGATGGGGGTAGATTATATTCTTCAAAAAGCAAGGTTACTTAATAAACCTGTTGTTATCTGTCTTGGGCTCGGTTCAAGTTTCAGAGGTCATGATGGTTACAGCATTTTTGAAGAATACCTCGGCGGGATATCAAACCAAAAGGGCGTTTGTCTTTGCATAGCGGCAGGAAATGAAAGTCAGGAGCGTCACCATACCATGGGGAAAATTCCTGGAAAGGGGCAGACACATAGTATTGAGCTAAAAGTAGGAAACGATGCGGGAAATATTATTATTTCAATATGGGGTGGTGTTTCTGACCGATTTTCTGCATCCATACGTTCGCCTACGGGAGAACTAATAAGTCGTATACCTGCGAAAAGCGGAATTGTTACCGAAATAAAACTTGTTCTTGAGAAAACGCGGGTAACTGTTGAATATCATTTTCCGGTTGAGGGAAGCGGCGGTCAGTATATTATGATAAGGCTTTTGGACGCAACACCGGGAATATGGACCATTACACTTCACGGAGATATTATTCTTGACGGGACATATCACGCATGGCTTCCTATGACAGGGTTTGTTGCTCCGGGTGTTGAATTTATTGCGCCTGTGCCAAACTATACCATTACAGTCCCTGCAACAATGATAGGATCTGTATGCTGTGGTGCATACAACGCAACGAATAATACGCTCTTTACAAAGACATCATGGGGACCTACGAGGATTATGGCACAGTCTCCTGACCTTGTTGCTCCCGGCGTTAATATAGGCGGATATTATCCGTACGGATTAGGAACAATGAACGGAACAAGCTGTGCTTGTGCCATCACGTCAGGGGCATGTGCGCTTCTTCTTCAATGGGGAATAGTCGAAGGTAATGACGTCGCGATGAGCACTTATCAGATACGGGCATATCTCATAAGAGGCTGTACACGAAACGAGGCGATGAGTTACCCCAATTTTCAGTGGGGCTATGGAACGCTGGATCTTATTCAGACTTTCAGCTTAATGAGAGATTTATAGCACAAAAAAGGATACCGCATATTTTGCAGTATCCTTTTTATTTTTATTAAACCGGATGAACCTTAGTTTCTGTGTTTCCATGAACGCCGTCAATATTAAACTTTTTGTTTCTTCTGCTCTCAAAGAATTTAGGAGCAACCTTGGGGAACTGAGCGTAGCTTAATACGTCCTCGTCCTGTTCAATCCATTCGCTGCATTCTGCTTTAAGCTTTTCAAGCTCAGGCTCTAAAAGGTCGGCAGGACGGCAGGTGATAGGCTCTTCATCGCCGAGAATTTTCTTCTGGAATTCAGGTGAAATAGGAACAGGAGTTTTTCCGTATTCGCCTTTGACAAGTCCCTTAAATTCCTTTGTGACTGTCTTATAACGTTCGCCCATAATAATATTGAACACGGCCTGTGTGCCGACAATCTGTGACGTAGGAGTAACAAGAGGAGGGAAACCCGAATCCTTACGAACTCTTGGAACTTCTTTAAGAACCTCAGTAAGCTGGTCTGCTTTTCCTGCCTGCTTAAGCTGAGAAAGGAGATTTGAAAGCATTCCGCCCGGAACCTGATAAATAAGTGCATTTGTGTCTGTTGCAAGCATTGATGGGTCAAGAAGACCTGAATCAAGGTATTTCTTTCTTAAAGTCATGAAATAATCCCTGATTTCGTTGAGAAGAACAAGGTCAAGACCTGTATCAAATTCAGTGCCCTGTAATGCGGCTACCATTGATTCTGTCGGAGCATGAGATGTACCGAGTGCAAGAGGGGATATAGCGGTGTCGATAATATCTGCTCCTGCTTCGACACCCTTTAAAAGACACATTGAAGCAAGTCCCGAAGTATAGTGGGTATGAAGCTGAATCGGGATTTTAACAGCTGATTTTAAATCCTTGACAAGCTTTTCGGTTTCATAAGGAGTTAAAAGTGCAGCCATATCCTTGATACAGATAGAATCAGCGCCTTCTTCTTCAATCTGCTTTGCGTAATTGACATAGTATTCGTTTGTGAAAACCTCACCCAATGTATAAGAAATTGCAACCTGTGCGTGTGCGCCCTCTTTTTTAGCTGATTTAATTGCAGTCTTGAGGTTTCTTATATCATTAAGCGCATCAAAAATACGGATAATATCAATACCGTTTGCAGCAGTTTTCTGAACGAAATATTCAAGAACGTCATCTGCATAATGACGGTATCCTAACATATTCTGTCCTCTGAAAAGCATCTGAAGCTTTGTATTAGGCATATTTTTTCTGATAATTCTTAATCTTTCCCATGGGTCTTCATCTAAAAAGCGAAGACAGGAATCAAATGTTGCGCCGCCCCATACTTCCGCAGAATAGTAGCCGACCTTATCCATTAAAGGAAGTATCGGAAGCATTTCATCCATAGTCATACGGGTAGCAATCAATGACTGATGTGCGTCACGCAAAACCGTTTCGGTAATTCTAACTTTTGCCATAGCTTTCTGACCGCCTTTCGTACAATTATTCCAATGTGATGAGTAAATCGTCGGAGTTTACAGAATCACCTTTTCTAACCTTGATTGAAGCAATTTTTCCTGCACTAGGAGCAACAATATCGTTTTCCATTTTCATTGCTTCAAGAATTACAAGGGGCTGAGCTTCGGAAACTGTATCGCCGACGGATACCTTAACGTCAATAATTGCACCGGGCATAGGTGACTTAACAAGAATATTTCCGTCAGAACCTGAAGAAACTGGAGCAGTAGCCGGTGCGGCAGCTACTGGTGCCGGTGCTGCCTGAACCGGAGCAGCTGCTGGAGCTGCAACTGGAGCTGCAACTGGTGCAGCGGCAACTGGAGCTGAACCTGAAATTTCTTCAACCTGAACATCATAAGCTTTTCCGTTTACAGATATATTAAATCTTTTCATTTTATTTTACCACCATTCTATATTATTAAATTAATTACATAGGAATATTGCTGTGCTTTTTGGAAAGTCTGCTCACGCGCTTTCCAGCGAGAACTTCAAGAGCGGAGATGATGCTCTGTCTTGTTGCGATAGGCTCAATAATATCGTCAATACAGCCCTTTTCAGCAGCAGAAAAAGCAGAAGCCTTTTCGGAAGCATATTCGTCGGCAAGCTCACTGCGCATTTTAGCAACATCAGAAGCGCCCTTAAGCTTGTCGTGTGAAAGGAATTCAACAGCAGCTTCAGGGGCAATAGGTGAAATAACAGCATCAGGATAAGCAAATGTCATATCTGAATTTGCATTTTTTCCTGCAAGAGCGGTAAATACAGGACCGTATGCTTTTCCGGCAACAACTGCGACTTTAACTGTTGTAGCTTCGGCATATGAATGAGCAAGCTTTGCAATTTCTCTGATACTTCCCGAAAGCTCGTTTTCAGCTGACACTTCAAAGCCCTCACTGTCAACAATCGTAATAACAGGAACTGAAAAAGCATCGCATATTCTTAAAAATCTTGAAAGCTTTGAAGAATCATCAGCGGTAAGCTTGTCCGAAGTTTTGTTTGTTGCGGCAAAACCTACTGTTGCGCCTGATACTGAAGCAAAAGCTGTAAATGAAGCTTTTCCGAAATCTGCATAAAGCTCGGTAACGCTGCCTGCGTCAGCAATTGAAGCAACGATTGAAGCGGCATCTTTACCTATAGCAAGTCCGCTTTCGGAAAATTCAAACATAGGAATAGGGGAAAGGTTATTCATAGGAAGCATTGAAACAAGCTTTCTTGCCATAGCCATTGCCTCTTTGTCATCTTTTAAAACTAAAGCGGCAGTTCCTGATTTTGCTGCATTTTTGGCGGATCCTGCTCCCTCTGTTTTTGAATTTGACGGTACAGCCATAAAGAATTCGCTGTTTTCAGTCATGATCACAAAATCCGATGAACATGCAAAAACAGCCGCTGAACCCGCACAGGTCCCGGCAATTACAGAAATCTGAGGTACAACGCCTGAAACATTGCTTGTCCACATCATCATTTCGCCGTATGCAAAAAGAGAATCTGCTCCGTCATCGATGAATGCTCCGTCAGAATCGTGGATTCCGATAACAGGTATTCCTGTTTTAGCAGCAAGTTCATAAATCTTAGCGATTTTAGAAGCCTGCGCTTTGTTTACAGCGCCGTTTTTAACGGTCTTGTCCTGAGAAAAAGCATAAACGGGGCTTCCTTCAACAAAACCATAAGCCGTTATAACTCCGGCAAGGTCGTCGCCGTTTTTGACAAAAGCGTCAAGCTCGGTATATTCGCCTTCATCAAATAAAAACTCAAGTCTTTTTCTTGCAGAAGAATCAGCCGAAATCTTGCTTTTAAATTCAGCAAGCTTTTTACTTCCAGATAGCATTTATAGTTCCTCCATTAAATTACTTTGTTTTTAAAACAATTTGGATTAATTATAACATTTTTCAATAAAAAATACAATAGTGAATATTTAATTACGATGAATTTTTACAATTTCCGCAGTTATTCATAACATTTTCAATTGAACTCAATGTATTACTGTAATTATCAGCAAGCTTCAATTTATAAAGTAACATATCTTCAAAATGATATCGCGCTTTGTTTATTCCTTTTAGAAAAGCTTTAAAAAGAACTGTCCTTATTATGCCGTCAAAAAGAGATATGTTATCTCCATATTTGGCATGATAAATTTCAACGCTGTCTTCTGTATAGCTATATATGCAGAATCCGATTACCTTTTCTTTTTCAAACGCTTCGACAATCTGAATTTCATCAGCAGTAAGCTGATAATCCCACAAGTACCCTGCGTATCCTGTTATATCGTTTTTCTGGCGAATCTCAAGCATTATCGCATTTCCTCTTTATTTATTGCATTTTTTATTGCGCGGAGCTCCTCCGCGCTCAAATCTCTGTACGTTCCCGGCTTTAACATTCCAAGCTTAATAGGGCCTATTCCGGTTCTTTTAAGCCTTGCGACCTCAAGTCCGACTGCCTCGCACATTTTTCTTACCTGACGGTTTCTTCCTTCTCTGATCACCATCTGAAGAACAACTCTTCCCGCTTCTTTTGTAAGAACATTTACCGTTGCGGGAAGAGTCATTTTTCCGTCAATTTCTACACCCTCGGTAAGGCGCACAAGCTGTGCATCTGTAATATCGGGGCGTACGGTAACACGGTAGGTTTTGCTTATGTGTCTGCTTGGGTGCATAATGTCGTTTGCAAACTTGCCGTCATTTGTGAAAAGCAGAAGCCCCTCGGAATTTCTGTCAAGCCGTCCGACAGGATAAACACGCTCGCTTACACCTGTCAAAAGCTCAGTAACACATCTTCTGTCAAGCTCGTCGGAAAGTGTTGTGACATATCCTCTCGGCTTGTTAAGCATAATATAGAGAAAATTTTTCTTTTTGGGGACATCAATACGCTCGCCGTCAATCGTAATATCATCTTTAACGGGGAATGCCTTGTCGCCCAGCTTCACGGGGTGTCCGTTCAGCTTTACGCGGCCTTTCTCAATAAGTTCCTCCGCTTTTCTTCTGGAGCAGAAGCCACTGTCAGCTATTATTTTTTGAATTCTTATTTTTTCCAAATTATTTACCTCTTTTATTTTTTATGTAGTTTTACTGAATAATTCTTTTATTTTTTCTTTAGCATTCTGAAATAAGGACGGTTTTTTTTCAATAATATTAGCTTCTTTGACTTCAATGGCAATTATAGGAACATCAGTAATTTCCCGTCCGTCAAAGAAATATTTGATGGTACCGACAATATCGCCCGATTTAACCGGGGCATAAACAAACTGCGGCAAAAGGACTTTTGATGTTACTTTCTGTGGATCGCCCTGAACAAACGGAACTTCGGGAAGATCGCCGACTTTTATTTTTACGGTATCGTCAAACCCGCCCGCAAGACTAATCTCCGGCTGGATTTCTGGAGCGGTAAGGCGTTCCTTTTTCAAAAGAGAAAAGCCGTAATCCAGCATTTTTTTGTGGTCGTTCCAATCGTCTGGAGCTTTCAATGTTATGCAGATAAGCCTGACTCCGTTTTTTTCTGCGGAAGAAACAAGACATCTTCCGGCATCGTCGGTAAATCCGGTTTTTACGCCTATACAGCCTTTATAATTGTTTAATAGCTTATTTGAATTTTTAAGCCAGCGGTCATAAGGGGGATTGCCAAAGCAGACCTTTGCGTTTGACTGACAGCAGATTTCGCAGAATTCGGGATTTTTCATTGCCTCTCTGGTCAAAAGTGCCATCTCGTATGCCGTCTTCTGCTTGAAAAAAAAAACAAGACCGGACGGCGTGACAAAATTTGTATTTGTCATTCCGATTTCCTTTGCACGGTTGTTCATCATGAATGAAAATTTTTCAAAGCTTCCTGCAAGCTTTACTGCCGAAGCGTTTGCGGCATCGTTTCCCGACGGGAGAAGCATTCCGTAACAAAGCGCACGTTTTGTTACAATGTCGCCTTCTTTTAAGCCCATAGACGAGCCTTCGACTTTTATGGCGTCTGAATTTACCGTAAACTGTTCGTCAAGATTTCCGCTTTCAAGCGTTAAAAGGGTAGTCATTATCTTTGTAGTGCTTGCTATAGGGCGCTTTGTATTCTCGTTTTTTGAATAAAGTATTTTCCCCGTAGTTTGTTCAATTACAACCGCCGACTGTGCGGATATTCCTAGATTATCGGCACTTATTTCGATAGGATTAAATACAAGAGAAGAAAACAATATCACCGCTGACAAAGCAAAAGCTGTTTTTTTCAAAACTGATCACCGCCGTTAATTTTTTTCGTCAATAACCAGTTTATGAAAAAATCTATGAAAATATATCTGTGTAGGAATGCGAGAATTATTTCTTATTTTCCTTTTCATCTTTTTTTATCATAGATGAAATTTTGTCAAAAACCTCGGGAACCATATTTATTATTGCATTTGAAGAATTTGCGTTCATTGACATCTGGAGAAGCTTAACTTCGCCTTTTGATACCACAAGAAATGCGAGAGGCTGAATTGTAATTCCTGCTCCGCTTCCTCCTCCGAAAAGTTCATTCTGTGTTTTTGACGGAAGGTCGGAGCCTCCCGATGCAAAGCCAAAAGATACTTTTGAAACAGGAATAATTACTGTTCCATCCGATACAGTGATGGGGTCGCCGATGACTGTGTCAACATCAACCATCTCTCTTATTTTTTCCATGGTAATGCCCATAAGTCCGCTAATAGGATGTTCGCTCATTATATACCATTCCTTTCTGAGAATTAGATTTATTTATTTTTTCTTTTTCTTTTTTATCCTTATAATTATTTACAAGGAATTTTAAAAAAATACTTGATGATGTCAAAAACGCGGTATACGGTCTGATTTTTAATTTTAAAGAGCCGTCATAAGCGCTGTCACTGCTGTTAAATCTAACAGATATATTTACATGGTCGATTGATACATTAAAAAAAGTCCTCAAAAATGCAATTGAATTATATACGGCCATGTTTATTTTTCCGTAATTCATTGCAGCCTCATATGCATCCTCATCAGCAACAAAAAAGTCAAGGGCAATATCATGTATTTTTATATCCCTCATCAGCCTTCTAAAGCCTTTTTTTGAGGATCTAATAATCATCTTTATCAATT
>DAOPYP010000066.1:0-8306 GCA_035352975.1 Oscillospiraceae bacterium | reverse complement strand
TGACACCATAAATGCGGAATAAAAGCCTACGCCAAACTGTCCGATGATTTCAATATCGTCCTTGATATCATTTTCTTTCTTAAATTTAAGTGAACCGCTCTGTGCAATTGTACCGAGATTATTTTCAAGCTCGTCCTTTGTCATGCCTATTCCATTATCGGAAATAGTAAGCATTCTCGCGTCCTTGTTAATTGATATTCTGACAGCAAAATCGTCTTTATTTAACCCTACATTGTTATCAGTCAAGGATTTGAAGTAAAGCTTATCTATAGCATCACTTGAGTTTGAGATTAGCTCTCTTAAAAAGATTTCCCTATGTGTATAAATTGAGTGAATCATCATTTCAAGAAGACGCTTCGATTCAGCCTTAAATTGTTTGGTTTCCATTGTCAACACTCCCATAAAAAATGTTTAGCACTCTTGTATTGTGAGTGCTAAACATAGTATAATATTATTAAAATAAAAAATCAAGTGGCAATTACTCGGTTAATACATTATTTACATTTTGTTAATAATCACGTTGTGATTTTAAGAGAATATGTCTGTCCGCTTCCTGAATTCATAATTGTACCGTCTTTACCTATTTCATAGATATTGCTTACGGAAATTTTTTCAGGCTGTCCGTGGCTGTCTTTAAAATATCCTTTAAGAACAACTTCACTTTTTCCTTCAAAATCAATTGGCTCTGCAAGCTGATATGAAAAAACTTTATCACCGATTGTAATCTGCATGATTGAGCCGCTGTCGTTCCCGAATTTATATTTTTTACCTGTATCATTCTTAAACGATAGATCAACATATAATCCTTCAATAGAATCATAAAGCACCATATTAGTTGCATGAACAAGGTTGCTTTCGTGCGTGGACGCCATATTGAAATCTTTTTTCATTATAATTCCGTTATAAAGATACCTGTAAAAGCCGTCAGATTTTTGTTTTATAACATAATCTGAAAAATCCTTTGTATTCTCCGTCCCGTTCTTGGTATATTTAAGTTTTCCTTTTACAATATAAACAGTTTCGTCTATATTTTCAACTTTTTCGGAAGAATTTACAAGAACGTCAGTCAGTGTAATGCTTTCGGTAAAATACTTGTCTTTTTGTTCATTTGAATAATCAACCTTGTCAATTATAGACTTAGAAACATTGGCGAAATATGTATCATATGCCGTCTCATAATTTCCGGCTATGATTTCACCGTAAAACATCTGAATACATTCCTCAGGGGTGGTAACTTTTTTCTGTCCGCTTGCGGTTATCGAACAAGAACAAATCATAAAGGAAATTGTGATAATCAATAACACTGCTGCACTTTTTTTCATAATTATCCCCCATTTCGTATATATTTCCTATTTAAATAATAACATTAATATATAATTTTGTCAATATTATATAGAATAAAATCAAATTTCTCCACTCTGAATTTTTTTAATTATGAATCTGAAAACAAAGCTCGGCATAAATTTCATTAATATTTCAAACGCAGTAACTGATCTGTTTAAATTTTTATATTTTAAGAGAATTTTTATCTGAGAAAAATCTCGGCTATAATATCTTTCTCTTGACTCAGCCCATAAATAAGCCGTTTTTGCAGCTTCAAATGATGGCAGACGTTCGAATATTTCTTTCATATTTTTCAAAAAAGGTATAATACGCTTATTATAATAATCATTTTTTGAATTGATTTTTGAAAGCGTCCCCGTCTGGTTCTCTCCGTGGATACGGTATTTCATAAGCTTTTTGTCGCAGACGGATATTTTGCCGTTAAGCGCCGAAAAAAGAGCCAGCCAATGGTCATGCACCATATTTTTAGGAAAAGGAGCAGCCGCCTGTGCGGTTTTTGTATCCATAACGACTGTACAACCTATAACAAAATTCCTGAAAAGAAGCTTATCCGCAAGATTTTCACCCTCGTAATATTTCTGACGTTTCCACAATTCAGTAACGCTTTCGGCCGTCTGATTATCATTCCCGTCAATAACACTTACATCACAGCAGGACAAAATTGATTTTTTCGCTGTAATATCCCTTACCGATTCCGAAATTTTAAACGGTTCCCAGATATCATCCTGATCGCAGTATGCAATAAGCGGAGTATCAGCAAGCATTGTCAGCTTTTCAAATGTTTTTGTAGAGCCGAGATTTTTCTCATTCCTTAATGCCTTGAAAGGAAATGCGGTAATATGCTTTGTTAAAAACTCAATAAGCTCTTCCAATTTAAAATCAGGAGAGCAGTCGTCAAGAGCAATCAGTTTTATATTCGGATAATCCTGTGAATTCAGCGATTTAAGCTGTTTTATAAGCCATTCCCTATTAGGATTATATGTCGCCAGAAGAATTGTAACCTCGGGATTATCGGTTATTATACATTCTTTCATAATAATTCTGATACTCTCCGCTTATAATATTTTCCCACCATTTTCTGTTTTCGAGATACCATTTTACCGTTCTTTTTATTCCCTCGTCAAAACCTGTAGTCGGGAGCCAGCCGAGTTCGCTGTGTATTTTTGTGGGGTCAATTGCATAACGCATATCATGCCCTGCCCTGTCCTTGACAAAAGTAATAAGCTCCTCACCTTTTCCAAGTTCATTTAAAACGGTCTTTACAACGTCAAGATTTGTGCGTTCGTTATGCCCGCCGATATTATAAATTTCGCCCTCTGTTCCTTTGTGAATGATTAG
The DNA here is from genome assembly GCA_035352975.1 of Oscillospiraceae bacterium. GTDB lineage: Bacteria > Bacillota > Clostridia > Oscillospirales > Ruminococcaceae > DAOPYP01. The sequence goes on along the minus strand of DAOPYP010000066.1, from coordinate 5,624 downwards.
ATCTATTGCAGAACAATGGTCCTCAACATAAAGCCAGTCACGGACATTTGCGCCGTTTCCGTATACGGGAAGCGGCTTATTGTTAAGCGCATTTATTATCATAAGGGGAATTAATTTTTCGGGGAAATGATAAGGTCCGTAGTTATTTGAGCATCTTGAAATTGTTACGGGAACGCCAAAGGTTCTCTGATAAGACAGAACAAGAAGGTCAGCTCCCGCCTTTGATGACGAGTACGGGCTTGAAGTATGAATGGGAGTTGTTTCTGTGAAAAATAAATCCGGTCTGTCAAGCGGAAGGTCGCCGTATACCTCGTCGGTTGACACCTGATGATAGCGTTTTATACCATATTTGCGACAGGCGTCAAGCAATACGCTTGTTCCGATAATGTTTGTTTTTAAAAAAAGCTCAGGATTTTCAATCGAGCGGTCAACGTGACTTTCAGCTGCAAAATTAACGACAATATCAGGATTTTGGACTTCAAAGACATTATAAACAGCTTCCCTGTCGGTAATATCCGTTTTAGAAAAAATAAAATTCGGGTTCTCCGAAACCGAAGAAAGTGTTTCCATATTTCCCGCATAGGTAAGAGAGTCCATACAGATAATTTTATAATCACTGTATTTTTTCAGCATATAGTGAATAAAATTACCGCCGATAAAGCCTGCTCCGCCTGTTACAATTATTTTCATAAATTATTTCTCCGTATAAATAAAATCTATATCACTGTCTTTTAACAAAGGCGCGTTTTTGTCCTTTTCGGAAAGAATAGGATTTTCAGTTCCCCAATCAATGCCGATTTCAGGGTCGTTCCAAAGAATATTGCGGTCATTTTCAGGCGAATAATAATTGTCCGCCTTGTATAAAAATTCAACGTCGTCCGTAAGAGTTAAAAAAGCGTGAAGAAAGCCTCTTGGAATTAAAAGCTGTCTGTGATTTTCCGCCGAAAGCTCAACTCCCACCCATTTTTTATATGTGGGAGAATTTTTTCTCATATCAACGGCGAAATCCATTACAACTCCCCTTGAACACCTTACAAGCTTAGCCTGTGCGGCATCTCCTTTTTGAAAATGAAGTCCCCTCAGTGTTCCTTTAAGCTCGGAAAACGAATGGTTGTCCTGAACAAAATTATAAAAAAGTCCCTTATCCTGCATTTTCTTTTCAGACCAGCTTTCAAAGAGCCAGCCTCTTTTATCTCCGAATACGTCAGGCTCAATAATAAAAACGTCCTTAACACTTGTTACAATAACATTCATTTAATATTTCAGCTTCCCTTCCGCAACCTTTTTAAGGTGCTCACCGTATGAGGATTTTCCGTAAAGCTTAGCTGATTCAAGCAGCTTTTCCTTGGTTATCCAGCCATTTATATATGCAATTTCTTCAATTGCAGAAATTTTAATTCCCTGTCTTGTTTCAATTACCTTTACAAATTCAGAAGCATCCGAAAGCGAATCAATTGTTCCGGTGTCAAGCCATGCAAAGCCTCTTCCGAGAGTAATTACGTTAATATTCCCCTGCTCAAGATAAATGCGGTTAAGGTCGGTTATTTCAAGCTCTCCCCTTTTTGACGGCTTTAAGCTTTTAGCGTATCTGCATACATTATTATCATAAAAATAAAGCCCCGTAACGCAGTAATTCGACTTTGGATTTTCAGGCTTTTCTTCAATAGAAACGGCTCTCCCGTTTTTGTCAAATTCGACTATGCCGAAACGTTCCGGATCGTCAACGTAATATCCGAAAATTGTTGCACCGTCAGGTCTTTCAGCAGCATTTCTTAAATGCTTTGTAAGTCCGTTTCCGTAAAAAATATTATCCCCCAAAATCATTGCACAGCTGTCACCGTTTATAAATTTTTCCCCGATTATAAAAGCTTGAGCAAGTCCGTCGGGAGAAGGCTGTTCTTCATAGGAAAGGCTAATCCCGAAGCTTGAGCCGTCGCCTAAGAGCTTTTTGAAATTCGGTAAGTCCTGAGGAGTTGAAATTATGAGAATATCCTTAATTCCCGCAAGCATAAGAGTTGAAAGCGGATAGTAAATCATAGGCTTGTCATAAACCGGGAGAAGCTGTTTTGACGTAACCATTGTAAGTGGAAAAAGTCTTGTACCTGAACCGCCTGCTAAAATAATTCCTTTCATTTTTTCCTCCGTATATATTAATTTATAACAATTATTATAGCACTTAGTCTGTGATGTTGCAATATAAAAAGCAGTCATTATAAAATAACTGCTTTTTATTAAATTATACGCCGTCTTTTAAAAGCTTGTATTCTATGCTGTCAACAAGAGCAATAACCGAAGCATTGATAATGTCAGAAGATGCCCCGACAGTAGTCCATACATCTTTTCCGTCAGTGCTTTCAATAAGAACGCGTACAACCGCAGCTGTTGCAGAATTTGAGTCCATCACACGAACCTTATAATCAATAAGGTGTATTTTTTCAATCTGAGGATAAAACACCTTTAATGCCGAACGAAGAGCCTTGTCTATTGCATTTACCGGTCCGTCGCCCTCATCTGCACCGATTTCTGTTTTGTCGCCGACCTTAACCTTGACAATTGCACTTGACGGAGTCTGTGTTCTTCCCGATTTTTCCCCGATAATTTTAAAATAGTCAATATCAAAATATGTTTTGAGCTTACCGAGATATTTTTTTACAAGAAGCTCAAATGAAGCCTCTGCCGCCTCATACTGATAGCCTTTAAATTCCATATCTTTTAGAATATCCGAAATCTGAATAGTTTCAATGCTGTCCTTTGACAATTCGGGAGCAATCGATGCAAGCTTTGATAGGATAACGGTTCTTCCCGAAACCTCTGATAAAAGGAAATTCCTTTGATTCCCGACGTCTTCAGGCGAAATATGTTCAAAGCTTTTTGGATTTTTTCTCACTCCGTCAACGTGCATTCCACCCTTGTGAGCAAATGCACTTTTGCCTACATAAGGCTTTGAATCGGCAAGAACAAGGTTTGAAACCTCGGCGATATATCTTGCCGTTTTGGTAAGGCTGCTTAAATCCGATACAGCCGCACAGCCATATCCGAGCTTAAGTCTTAGCGACGGAATAATTGCCGAAAGATTGGTATTTCCGCAGCGTTCTCCTATTCCGATAAACGTTCCCTGAACCTGACTTGCCCCCGCTTTTACGGCAGAAACAGAATTTGCCACGGCGCATTCCATATCATTGTGACAGTGTATTCCAACAGGAATATTAACAGATTCGATAACTTTCTTGGTGATTTCAAATATCTCATCGGGAAAACATCCGCCGTTTGTGTCGCAAAGGACAATTTCGTCTGCTCCCGCTTTTTCGGCAGCTTTAAGAACGCTTAATGCGTATTCTGAATTGTTTTTATATCCGTCAAAGAAATGCTCAGCGTCAAAAAACACTTTCTTTCCCTTTTTCGTTAAAAATTCAATGCTTTCAGTAATCATTGATATATTGTCTTCAAGGGTTGTTCTTATGATATCTGTAACATGAAAGTCCCAGCTTTTCCCGAAGATTGTGATATATTCAGCAGAACAATCCGCAAGAGTATTGAGATTTTCATCTTCTTCCGCTTTCATGCCCTTTCGCCTTGTCGAGCCGAATGCAACAAGCTTTGCATTTTTGAATTTATATTCGGAAGACATTTTGAAGAACTCAAGGTCCTTTGGGTTAGATGCTGGATTCCCCGCTTCGATATAATCAATGCCGAATTCGTCAAGAGCTTTCATTATATTAAATTTATCCTGAGAAGAAAAATTAATCCCCTCACCCTGTGCGCCGTCCCTCAATGTCGAATCAAGAATAAATACTTTTTTCATAATAAACACTCCTCATCAGTCATCAATTTCGATGTTAAGAATAGGCTCCTCAACCGTTTTCCCCGCCGGTACCATTGGAAGAACATTTACGTCCTTATCAATAATACATTCAATAAGAACAGGGGCATTTTCATCAATTGCGCTTTTCAGAACGGTTTTTATATCCTGTTTTTTTTCAATTCGGTAATAGCTTATTCCAAACGCCTCTGCAAGCTTTTGAAAATCCGTCTGGCGATCAAGAACTGTCTGTGAAAAACGTTTTTCATAGAACATTCTCTGCCACTGTCTTACCATTCCGAGAACATTGTTGTTAAATACCATTTCGATGACAGGAATATTGAATTTCCTTATGGTTGAAAGCTCGTTCATGTTCATAAAAAAGCTTCCGTCACCTGCTATATTTACTACTGTTTTATCGGGATTTCCCACTTTTGAGCCGATTGAAGCGCCAAGACCGTAACCCATTGTTCCGAGTCCGCCTGATGAAACAAAGCTTCTTTCGTTTCTGAAATTATAAAACTGCGCTGCCCACATTTGATGCTGTCCAACCTCAGTGGAAATTACAGCTTCGCCGTTTGTAAGTTCATCGAGTGCGGAAATTACGTCTTTAGGGAGAACATCGTCATCATTAAAGCCATACTGACAAGGCGGGAATTCCTTTTTCCATTCCATAACTTTGTCAATCCATTCTTTATGGGAAATGGGCTCCAGAAGGCTGTTAAGTTTGTCGAGCACATAATCAAGATCACCGTGTACGCTGTGATAAGTCTTGACATTCTTGTTTATTTCGGCTGGATCAACATCTATATGGATTATCTTCGTATTTTTTGCAAAGGTTTCAGTGTTGCAGGTTACTCTGTCGCTGAATCGCGAGCCGAGTACAATCATCAGGTCGCATTCCTTAATAACAAGCGACGAGGTTTTTGTTCCGTGCATTCCGAGCATCCCGATATAATATTCATCAGTGTTGTCAAAAGCACATTGCCCCATAAGCGAAAGTGAAACAGGCGCATCAACAAGCTTTACGAATTTTTTGAATTTTTCCGCCGCGTTGCAGGAAACAAGCCCTCCTCCGCCGTAGATAAAAGGTCTTTTGCTTTGTCTGATTAAGCTTGCCGCTTTTTCGATTTCCTTATCAGTATCAGAATATATTTTTGTTTCAGGGTCTATTAGTGTTTTCTTTTTATATTCACATAGCTGTGCTGAAACATCTTTAGGAATGTCAATCAGCACGGGGCCTTTTCTTCCTTCGTTTGCGATTACGAAAGCCTCTCTAACTATATCAGCAAGCTTTTTTACATCCTTGACAATATAGTTATGCTTTGTAATCGGCATTGTTATTCCGGTAATGTCAACCTCCTGAAAGCTGTCAAGACCTAAAAGATTTGTAGCGACATTTCCCGTTATTGCAACAAGCGGAATACTGTCCATATACGCCGTTGCTATTCCCGTAACAAGATTTGTTGCGCCGGGACCTGATGTGGCAATTACAACTCCGGTTTTCCCTGTCGAACGGGAATATCCGTCCGCCGCATGAACCGCACCCTGTTCATGAGCTGTAATAATATGCCGTATCTTGTCGCTGTATTTATAAAGCGCATCATAAATATTTAACACTGCCCCACCCGGATAGCCAAAAACCGTATCTACTCCCTGTTCGATAAGACAATTGAGCAATATTTCCGAACCGTTCAATTTCATAAAAACTCTCCTTTACTCACTTTTAAAAACAAAAAACCTTCACCTCTTATATTTTAAGAGGTGAAGGTATAACTATACTTTCACGGTACCACTCTTATTCAGCATAAAACTATGCCATCTC
>DAOPYP010000065.1:0-8944 GCA_035352975.1 Oscillospiraceae bacterium | reverse complement strand
GAGGTTATCGCAACGCTTTTTCCAATTATGTTGCTTTTACTTTTTCATTTGACCTGAGGTTTTCCTGCAAACCACTTGACAAACATTCTTACTTGTGATATTATGCTTTAAAGTGATAAAGTGTGAATAACAAGGAGGATTTTTTCTATGGAAAAATGGGCAAGGAAAATCACGGAGAACGGCATTGATTACGTTCTCGACAAGACAACAGAAACCTACCTGCCACAGCTTGAAATCGACAACAGCATCACACTCGGACGATACGGGCGTATGCGTAGGGACTACTTGAAAAAGTATAACAAACCGCTTTACAACTCGCTGTCCCTTGCGTGTACGCTCTACGAGCATTGCGCTGAAATTGAGCAGACGGCAATCCGCTACCGTGAGCTCATTATAAAAGGTATGGCAGAAGCGGGCGGTCTGACCGAGGAGATGAAGAACACCGATATGCTACGCTGGGTAGGTCTGATGAACAATTACAGAGCTTGTGCGGAAGAATTTATTTTGAACGAATTGATTTATGACGGATAATCCGTCTGAAAGGAGGACTTTATGTCCAAGAATACACCCTATATGAAAGTTGAAGAAGTTGTTGCAGAACTCGAAATTTCTACACCATACGCCTACAAACTGATAAAGCAGTTTAACGAAGAACTTAGCAAAAGAGGATTTTTAACGATACCGGGCAGAGTCAGTCGCAGGTATTTTTATGAAAAAATCTACGGATACGCTGACACTGAAACAAAAATGGAAGGAGTTGCTTGCTAATGCCTGCTTATAAAGACGAAAATAATATGTGGTACGCTTCTTTTTATTACACCGATTGGAAAGGTGTTCGTAAGAAAAAAATGAAACGTGGTTTCGGAACAAAAAGAGAGGCGCAAGAGTGGGAACGGACATTCCTGCTTCAGAAAACAGCTGATATGGATATGACATTCGGAGATTTTGTTGATATCTATCGTAAGGATATGAAAAACCGTATCCGTGAGCATACTTGGCAGATGAAAAATAATATTATCAACAACAAGCTCCTGCCGTATTTTAAGTACAAAAAAATCTCCTCAATTGCTCCGAAAGATGTTATAGCGTGGCAGAACGAAATGATGGATTACCGAGATGATAATGGCGAACCCTATTCACCTGTTTATCTGAAAACAATACACAATCAGCTGTCTGCCATTTTCAATCACGCTGTTAGATTTTATGGGTTGAGCTGTAATCCTGCCGCCAAAGCCGGTAATATGGGAAGAGAAAAATGCAAGGAAATGAAATTCTGGACAAAGGAGGAGTACCTCAAATTCGCCGACTCAATGATGGACAAACCGCTGTCATTCTATGCTTTTGAAATGCTCTATTGGTGCGGCGTCAGATTAGGAGAACTGCTTGCTCTCACAAAAGACGACTTTGACTTTCAGAAATCAACTGTGTCAATCACCAAATCATATCAATATCTGAATAAGCGTGATGTAATCACCGAGCCGAAAACGCCCAAAAGTAACCGAGTTATTTCAATGCCCGACTTTTTATGTGAGGAAATGGACGAATACATTCGTTCTCTTTACGGCATAAAAAATAATGACCGACTATTTACAATTTCAAAATCTTATCTTCATCATGAAATGACAAGGGGAAGTACCGAACAAGGAATACAGCGAATACGTTTGCACGACCTACGTCACAGCCACGTTTCGCTTCTCATTGAAATGGGATTTTCCGCTGTCGCAATTGCAGACCGTGTCGGTCACGAAAGCATTGATATAACTTATCGCTATGCACATTTATTCCCAACCAAGCAAGCAGAAATAGCAAATAAATTAAATTTTGAAAGGATTGAAAGCAATGTCAGAGAAACGATTGGACCTGAAAAACCGATGGAGGAGCAAAACGGTATCGTTCCGAATGTCACCGGAGGAAGTAAATTTACTCGACAGGTTGGTTAATCTGTCGGGTTACTCCAAACAAGACTATATTATCTCCAGATTATTACAACATAATATTGTTGTAACGGGCAGTCCGAGAACATTCAAGGCGCTGAGAAATCAGCTCCTTGATATACATAACGAGCTTACAAGACTAAAGGAAATAAGCGACGCAAGCGATGATTTACTTTGTGTTCTCTCACAGATTGACACAACACTTGACGGCTTCAAAGCGGAATGAACAACAGCCCTGCCCAATTAGTTTGGACAGGGCTGTTTCATTGCGTATTATCAATGTTTGTACCGATTTTGGTATCAAAAACACGAATAGTATCAAATCAGTATCAAAATGTCTTTTGAAACGCCGCAAACAGCGTAGTTAAGCCATTTGCTTGAAAAAGTACATCATTCCCACTCAATAGTAGCCGGCGGCTTTGTTGTCACATCATAAACTACGCGGTTAATTGACTTGACTTCGTTAACTACTCTTGCCGATATTTTCTCAAGAACCTCATAAGGAATTTTTGCAAAATCCGCTGTCATAAAGTCTGTTGTCGTAACTCCTCGGAGCGCAAGAGTATAGTCATATGTTCTTCCGTCGCCCATTACCCCGACAGAACGCATATTTGTCAGGACGGCAAAATACTGATGAATTTTTCTGTCAAGACCTGCCTTTGAAATTTCTTCTCTGAAAACATAATCGGCATCCTGTAAAATAAGAAGCTTTTCGTCTGTAATTTCGCCGATAATTCTTATTGCAAGTCCAGGTCCGGGGAACGGCTGACGCCATACAAGAACGTCGGAAAGACCAAGCTCTATACCAAGCTGCCTTACTTCGTCCTTAAACAAAAGGCGCAGAGGCTCAATAATTTCCTTGAAATCAACGTAATCAGGTAGCCCGCCGACATTGTGGTGGCTCTTTATTACTGCGGCATCCCCTGCTCCGCTTTCAATAATATCAGGGTAAATTGTTCCCTGAACAAGATAATCAACTTTACCGATTTTTTTAGCTTCCTGTTCAAAAACACGTATAAATTCTTCGCCGATAATTTTACGCTTTGTTTCGGGGTCTGAAACGCCGTTAAGCTTATTCATAAACTGCGGCTTTGCATTCACTCTTATAAAATTTATTTTCCAGTCGGAAAATGCCGCTTCAACCTCGTCGCCCTCGTTTTTTCTCATAAAACCGTGGTCGACAAAAATACAGGTAAGCTGATTTCCTACTGCCTTAGCAAGGAGTGCGGCGGCAACAGAGCTGTCTACTCCGCCGGACAATGCAAGAAGAACCTTTCCATCCCCAACCTTTTCGCGTATGCTTTTTATAGCCGTCTGTGCATAATCGCCCATTGTCCAGTCGCCCGTACAGCCGCAGGATTTAAAAAGGAAATTATGAAGCATTTTTGTTCCGTTGTTAGTATGATTAACTTCTGGGTGGAACTGAAGACCGTAAAGCTTTTTCTCTGCATTTTCAAAAGCACCGTAAGGACAGCTTTCGCTGTGTGCAGATGCCTTAAAATCATCGGGAAGCTTTGAAATATAATCTCCGTGGCTCATCCAGGAAATGTCTTTTTCGTTAAGCCCATTAAACAAAAGTGAATTTGTATCATAAATTGTTTCGGTTTTTCCGTATTCGGGAGCTGATGCCCCCTCAACCTTTCCGTCAAGAGTATAAGCCATAAGCTGTGCGCCGTAGCATATTCCAAGAATCGGAATACCAAGTTCAAAAATTTTTCTGTCTATGTGAGGAGAGGTTTCGAGATAAACGCTGTTCGGTCCGCCTGTAAAAATAATTCCGACGGGCTTAAGCTTAATTATTTCATCAATCGGGGTTTTATAAGATTTAACCTCACAATAAACTCCGCATTCTCTTACGCGTCTTGCAATAAGCTGATTATATTGACCGCCGAAATCAAGAACAATTACTAACTGGTGTGACATAAATAAGAAACCTCATTTCAAAAAATATGATCGATATTCTTTATTATTATACATCTGTTACGGATTAATAGCAATAGTATTACTCCCCAAAATAAACACGACATTTCAGAACCATTTATTTTTTTTGAATAAAAATACGCTTATAGCTACAATTAATAAGCTGACGCCAATAATAAGTGGATAACCGAAACTAAGACCATATTCCGGCATTTTCAGATTCATTCCGTACCAGCCCGTTATAATTGAAAGCGGAAGAAAAACGGAAGTAACAACAGTAATAACCTTCATTGTATGATTAAGCTGAATATCTACTTCAGACTGATATGCCTCGCGAAGATGAGTAACGGATTCAGTCAAATTAAGAATATTCCCGTGCATACGGTTAATTCTTCCGTCAATAATCTTAATCGTCTTTAGCGCATGCCTGTCAAGAATTTGATTTTCATTCTGAAGCATCATTTCAAAAAAGTCAGTAAGCCTTTCGTAATGCTGTTTTAAGCGCAGAAGCTTTTTTCTTAAATGCATTATATCCTTGACATGATTTTTATTTTTTGATATAACAATCAAATCTTCAAGAATAAATATTTCGTCCTCCATTTTATCTATGAATGAAAAATCACGTTCCGTAAGCTTGTCTAAAAAAATTGCAAGAACACGTCCATAAGTCAGCTCCTGAAGCTCCTCATTTATAATTCTATCCATATATTCGGTAATGAGAGAAGTATCCTCACATATGAAAAGTAATAGATTATCCTTCAGATAAATATAAAAAGGAACTGGTTCTTTTATGAAATCATTTTCATCAAGTATATTAAAGCACATGAGATCATAACCGAGATGGCTTTCAAATCTGGGGATTTTATTTGAGAATACTTGAGTGGTATTTTTAAGCCCCAACCCGTCGGCAGAAAGAAAAATCTCTTCAAAACTTATAATTCCTAAAAATTGCTGTTCAAGATTATTGACACGCTTTGTTGTGTCAAGCTGTGTCAGAACGCCCTCCTGAATTGAATAAAACACATTATTACCCTCCGTTTATGTTATTTTCGTAAAACTGAAATATATTGAAAACATATAATACTATTATTTGTTATTGTATCACAAAAAAATTATTTGCACAATCCAAAAAAATAATGTATAATTAATTATATATGAATCTGAAAGGAAATTTACTTTATGTTATTATTGGAGGAGCTAAAGCTTGATCTTGAGAATTATATTCCCAAAATAAAGGAACTTTATGATACTCTTGAACTGGATAAAGCCAAAAAAACTTTGGAAGAGCTTCATATGCAGGCTTCTGCTCATGATTTCTGGGACGACCTTGAAAGATCACAGAGGGTTTTACAGACCACGGGACTTCTCGAATCAAAAATAGAAAATTACAATAAGCTTTCACAGAAATTTGAAGACTGTCTGACGATGATCGAGATTTCAATTGAAGAAAATGACGAGCAATCCGCAAATGAGCTTGTAAAAGAAGCTGACGTATTAAAAAATGAATATGAAGCGCTTAAACTCACAACGCTTCTTAATGGTGAATATGATTCCCACAACGCTATTCTTACATTCCATGCGGGAGCGGGCGGAACAGAAGCACAGGACTGGGCGGAAATGCTTTTTAGAATGTACAGCAAATGGAGCGACAAGCACGGCTTTAAAACAAAAGTCCTTGACTATCTTGACGGCGACGAAGCAGGTATGAAAAGTGCATCGGTTTTAATCGAGGGAGATAATGCATATGGATTTTTAAAGTCGGAAAATGGTGTACACCGACTTGTAAGGATTTCTCCTTTTGACGCATCGGGAAGAAGACACACTTCATTTGCTTCTCTTGAGGTTCTTCCTGAAATTGACGACACTATTGTAGTAGATATTCGTCCCGAAGACCTTAAGATGGATGTGTACCGTGCAAGCGGCGCGGGAGGGCAGCATATCAACAAAACAAGCTCGGCAGTAAGACTTACACATATCCCGTCGGGAATTGTCGTTGCGTGCCAGACACAGCGAAGTCAAGTTCAAAATAAGGAATATGCCCTCAAAATGCTGAAATCAAAACTCATTGAAATAAAAGAACGCGAGCATCTCGAAAAAATTGATGATATTAAGGGAATTCAGAAAGAGATTGCCTGGGGCGCTCAGATACGTTCATATGTATTCATGCCCTATACTCTTGCAAAGGATCATAGAACAAGCTTTGAATCGGGAAATATAGGCGCGGTTATGGACGGTGCTATTGACGGGTTTATAAACGCTTATCTTGTTGATTTATCTCAGGGGAAAATATAATAATCATTTTAATTATTATCATTTCCTTCGTAACATAGAAGTATGATGTGTTATTATTAAAAATCTATTTTGAAGAATTCTTGCAAATTTTAATTATAGTTTTTGGTGTCCATTAATGGTTTAATAAATTCACGTAAAAAAATTGCGACTAAGATTGTCTGCTTTTCAGATTATCTAGTCGCTCTTTTTTATTGAATCTAAATATAAAACCGTTTTTATACATAAACATAACTTTGAATCTGCTGAAAAATACTTTTTGTCATTCCATCAACATAAAGGAGCTCATAAATATCCGAAAAATATGTTATCTGATTATCCCTGAATGAGATAATATTTTTAGCAAGCTCCTGATTTATTCCGGGAAGCGTCATAAGATCAGATACTGTTGCTTTATTTAAATTTACTGGATTTATGGGATTTGATACAGTTGTTGTTAATGATGTAGTTTCCTTAACAGTAGTATATTTTGTCGTTGTTTCTTTAACAGTTTCAGATTTAGCCGGAAGACGGCTCGTATCAGCGTAAATATACGGTAATATTTTATGATAAGTCAACGTTCCTATACCTTTTACGTTCATTATTTCCTCAACAGAATAAAACCCGCCGTTGTCAATGCGGTAATTTATAATTCTTTCCGCCATTATCGGACCTATTCCATCTATACAAATTAGCTCGTCCGCCGAACAGGAATTAATATCAAGAGGGAAATCAACCTCCAAAGAAGTTTCTGTTTCAGTTTCTGTTTTAGATACTGTAGTAGTTTGTTTAGGCTTAGTTGTTACTGATGTGCTTACTGACGTAACTTTTGAAGATAAACTGGGTACAGATGACACGGTTTTTTCAGAAATCATTTTGGTTTCGGGTTTTATCGGCAGATTTTCGGGATAAACTATAATGTGATCCTTTATTTTTTCAAAAAGCGAATCGCCAATCCCCTTTACATTTTTTATATCTTCTGTTTTATGAAAATAATTCCCGCTTGTCCGATACTGGATTATTCGGTCAGCAATGGTATCCCCTACTCCATTAAGCGACATAAGCAATTCTTTGCCTGCCGTATTTATATCAACAAGACTTTCGGAATATGTTTCGCACACTGCTGTCTGACAGATTTGTTCTTCCGTCTTAGATGAATTTGTTTCAGATATTTCTGTATAGGAAATATTCTCTCCTCCTGAAATTACAGGCGCAACTTCAGGTTCTTTAAAAAAATTAAACGCCGTAAGGGACAATAACACTATCACCGTAACACAGATACCGAAAACATAATATTTTTTTCTGTCATTATTCATGTAAATCCCTCTTATTATTTAATTGTTTTTTCTATGTATTCTATATATACTCCCCGATTTATTTCTTAAAAATTGTATATTTTAACTTGTATCAAAATATCTTGAAACTAAGATAAATAAATAATTATATCTAATTAATAAGTAAATCATTATTGTAAGTATATCTATTGTATATTTTAAACATCAAGCCCATATTAAGGATATTGACATCTGACTTTGATATTTATAGAAAAACGAATATACTTTAATACATAGAACAATTAAGAAAAGAGTGGATATTATGCAAAGGACAAGCAGCAAATACATTTTAAAAATAGTTGTAGTGGGACTTATGGCGGCATTGGTTTTTGCAACCTCAAACCTCCAGATTAAGCTTCCTGTTGCAGCGGGCGAAATAACAAGAATTCATCTTGGAAACAGTATGTGCCTTTTAGCAGGACTTTTATTCGGAGGAGTTACGGGAGGACTTTCTGCAGGAATAGGTTCTTGTATATTTGACCTTTTAGACCCTGTATATATTTCTTCCGCGCCGTTTACGTTCGTTTTTAAATTTCTTCTTGCATTTGTCTGCGGAGTAATCGCCCACAGCAAGCTTAACAACGGTACAAATACAAAAATAAATATTATGGGAGCTATTCTCGGTCAGCTGACATATATAATACTTTATCTTTCAAAGGGATTTGTTTTCAGCCTGTTAGAGGGAAATGCTGTTTCAACCACATGGGTAACAACGGGGCAAAGAGCACTTGCATCTTCGATAAATGCAGTGGTTGCTATAATTATAGCTGTACCTCTCGCTTTGATAATCAGAAAATCACTTTCAAAAACAAGCTTTTCCCAACTGATGAACACGAGAAAATTATAAATTAATTTATGCTGTCAAAGCTGAACGGAATCAATTCGTTCAGCTTTATTATTTTAATATTATCGTCTTTATCGGTAAGAATAATATCTATATCTTCTGAAAATTCCGACAGCACCTGTCTGCATATTCCACAGGGAGGAGTAAATTTTCCAGACGAGCTTACTATTGCAATTGCTTTGAAAGCTTTTTCGCCCTCAGATACCGCTTTAAATACAGCAGTTCTTTCGGCGCAGTTTGTTGCGCCGAATGAAATATTTTCAATATTACAGCCTGTATATATCTTTCCGCTTTCTGTCAGAAGTGCAGCCCCGACTTTAAAATTGCTGTACGGAGCATAAGCATATTCCATTGCCTCTCTTGCCTTTTCAATCAGAAATGAATAGTTCATTTTGTTCTCCTTTTTACTGAGTTTTTGTTGAAATTACTAAAATTGTATGATATTATTAAAATAATAAATAAAAACGGAGGAAATGTTTTGAAAGAATGGATTATTGAAATAATGAATAATTACGGCTATGTCGGCATAGCTTTATTGATAGCAATAGAAAATATTTTTCCGCCGATACCGTCCGAAGTTATTCTAACATTTGGCGGTTTTATGACAACATATGGGGAATTAAATTTTTGGGGAGTTCTTATTG
>DAOPYP010000064.1:0-8951 GCA_035352975.1 Oscillospiraceae bacterium | reverse complement strand
CGACTATGGCAAATGAAGTAGCCGGAGAACAGGGTGGATTTTATAACCATTTAACGGGCGAAATGGGATATATGCTTGATTATCCGAGAGTGCATGTCACAGGGCGCATTACCTCCGGAAAGCACCCAAAAAGCGTATCATACAACGCCGCAGATCACACAATCACGGAAACTTATACAAACGCTGACGGAGTTGATTTTACAGAGGTTTACACATTTACAGTGACTTCGTCCGGAGTTGTTTCTGAGCTTATCTTCCCGGGCGGAGCTGTCATGTCATTGGAGGGATTTAGCTTTGACGGTTAATGATTTTTTAAGGCGGTGGCTGCTGCACTATGTTAATCCTGATTTGTTTAAACTGCCCGTCAACGGCTTGGGCGAGCCTCTTATAGTTGATATCGTTATTACTGACGGTGCTGTTAATCAGTCAGTTGCCTATCTTAATTACTGCAATACCTATGTGTCTCAAGGGTGCGTACAATTGCGGTCACGCTGGGTTATTAATGACAGTGAAGTTGTTACGCAGGAAAATTATCCGCAGTATTTTAACGATACAGGCAAGCATATTACAACCCCTGCAACAGCCTATAGCTCTTATTACAACATGACACCTGACCTATATATGAACCTCGATGAGGGAATTATCGGCTATGTTGACTGGGGTGACGGCAGTGCGCTTGAACCTATTGCGTTCACGTACACAGCGCCTCCGCCAACAGCTCGCCTGACAGGCTTATGGGACGGAATTAATGACAGCAGTAAGATTTCTGCTAAGGAATACCGCATGACATTTTCAAGCGGACGTATGCACACTTACACAGCTTCGGGCAGATATCGTGTTAAAATATACGGAAGAAAAATTCCTCAAGTAACGATTAGCCGAAATAAACCGTATTTTGATGTTGCTCAGGTTGTACAATGGGGAGAGCTTGACTACAAAAGCACAGAAAGAATGTTTAACAACTATGTATTTGACGTGGACAGCCTGCTGGAAAGCCTTCCTGCATCAGGCTGGGAAGTGTTTAAAAATGTTAAAAGTACATGTGATATGTTCTACGGAGTTTATACCGTTTCATGGGATATGATGCCTAAAGATATTATGAAATACTTTCCTGCTGTTATAGATGCGTCATATATGTTTTATCACACAAGATGCAATGAGATACCTGAGTACTTTACTATTAACAATCCTGATTTAATGTACATAAACGGTATATTCTCAGGGGCACAGGTTGAATCAATAGGCGATTACGCCTTTGCAAATTTAAGCAATTTAGTCAGTGCCGAGTATGTAATTAACAGCAGAGGTTCTGTGTATTTCTCAGGCATTAAGAGCGATACGCTCCGCAGAATAGGCAACAGCGTTTTTGAAAACTGCATTAATCTTGAATCGGATGCGCCGTATATCCTTTATGTTCATGGCAATGCAAACGACTATCACGGACTTGACACAGTCGGAAGCTATGTTTTCAAAAACTGCAAGAAAATTAAAAATTCAAATGGCTGGGGCGGAATGTTTTACGGCAACTGGTATCTTAAGTCAATTGGTGATGGTGTTCTTGAGGGCTGTGAGAGCATAGAAACTATGTATGACTTCTGCTATTGCTGTTTTTCACTCGTTTCGGTTGGAAATGACATATTTAAGGGCTGTATCAGTCTAACAAGTATCAGATTTGGATTTTACCGTGATTACAATCTTTTGTCAGTTGGAACCGGCATATTCAGCGGATGTATTAATCTGCGTGATGCTGCACAGTTATTTTATTATGCCTATAGGCTCCCGACTATACCTGCTGATTTATTCGCAGGACTTAGCAAGCTTTATGATGTTAGTGCTTTTTTGGGGAGCTGTATCAGCCTGTCATCTGTTCCTGCTGGATTGTTAAAAGACATTGTTTATGACGGCACAAATAAAATCGATATTGAAGATTTTGCTTATCTGTGGTTTGATGAAAACGCTGACGGAAGCTTGCAGTTAAGCTATGACCGCTACAACAACCCCGTTGAGGTTGAGCTGGCAGGAACATTTTATCAGTCAGATGTTGCAGTTACTGATGTTGGAGATATATTCAACGGCAATATTGGCGGGTTTTCAGGGGTTATTAATATCAGCTCAGCGTTCTTCCGCAGTACAGGTTATAAATATACCGCTGAATCTGATGACACCCATATTGTTTATGAAAACTATTATCGTGGCAAGACAAGCGGAAATATCCCTGATTGGTGGAATCAGATATCAGAATTCAGCGGCAGCAATATGGGTTGTTTCGGGTATATTGCAACTGATTATAGTAAAACAGAAGTTGAAACGGGTAAAACTGTTACAAATAATTACCACATTACTAACCCTGCAGCGGTCAGCGTTCCGTCAGAATTTACGCCGACATCTCATGTTGATAATCAAACATGGCTTTATTATATGGGACTTTAATTTTAAAAATAATTTATTGGAGGAATAATCTTGATTACAAAAACAGTTACAAGCGGAGAGCGTTCCGCAGCAGCGACTATTTCGGAAGAGACAAAATTTGTTTTTTCTGATAAGTGGAATTTTTTTCATGTGCAGAATTTAGGAACAGGAGCGGTGTATATTGGAATGTCGGCAGGGGTTACCGCAGGAAATGACGGAGTTATTGCAATACCGTCAGGGGGTACGGCGTGTACTATGCATAACTTCCCTGCTGACAGTGTGTATATTTTGTCTACAGCCAGTGACCTTGTTCAGGTTGTAGGCTCAAATTCGGCATTCCCCCCTTTTAAGTTAGGCGGTTCGGGAGGGGGTGGAAGTGCATACATATTGCCAAAAGCGACCGCTGTTACGCTTGGAGGTATACAAGCTAAAGCTAAGACTACTGAAAACACAGAAGCAGCAATCGGAACAGATAACAAGCTATATGTTAAGGTTCCTCTTGCGTTGTCCGAATTATCAAACGATGAAAATTTCATCAAAAATACGGTTGATAACCTTGTAAATTATTACAATAAGACAAACAGCTATAGCAAGACGGAAGTTAATACGCTTATAAGTAATCTTAATTCCCTAACGACTGAAATTGTCGCATCATTACCAACCGAAAACATATCCACATCGACAATATATCTTATTCAGGCAGAGGGTACAAGCAACTATGTGCAGTGGATGTATATTAATTCTGCATGGGCAAATTTAGGCTCAACAGAAATTAATCTTACAAACTACTACACAAAATTGGAAACGTACAGCAAGACCGAAACGGATAGCCTTTTGTCGCAAAAAGTTGACAGTGAGGACGGCAAGGGGTTATCCGCAAATGACTTTACAACCATACTTAAAAATAAACTTGACGGCATTGCAGAGGGTGCGAATAATTATACACTGCCAGCGGCAACTACAAGCACATTAGGCGGCGTTAAGATTGACGGAACATCAATTACAATTGCTGACGGTGTGATAAGCGCACCGAGTGGCGGCGGCTCTTACACCTTGCCTATTGCTGCAACTGATACACTCGGAGGGATTAAGCCTGACGGCACAACGATTACTGTAAACAATGAAACAGGCGTTGCAAGTGCTGTAGGAAGCTCTTATTCCCTGCCTGCTGCAAGTGCCGCAACATTAGGCGGCGTAAAGGTAGGTACTGGATTAAGCGTAACCGCAGAGGGCGTACTTTCGGCAAGCGGTGGGGGTATTACACAAACGCTGTTGTTTGGCGGTGCGACAAATACTACTGACGTATATACACTTTCGGCGGCGTATACAGGGTTTAAATTTTTAATAATTGGCGCGATATACACCGGTGATGAGTTATTCAACGCAATAATTAATTGTGCGGACATACGTTCATCAGCGGACTACAGCAAGAGAAATAACCTCTATATCGGTGGTAATAGGATAATTTCGTTTAATACAAATGGCGTTAATTTCAAAATGCCTTCTGTTGCTTTTTCTTACTGCAAAATATATGGGGTGAATTAATATGATGATAAAAATTGACAGCAATAATATTATTACGGCATGGTGTACAGTCGGAGGGATTGAGGGCGGTATATCCGTTGGGAATATCCCCGAAGAGGTAAAAACTGCACCTATCGGCAAGTATAAATACGTTGGTGGGGAGTTTGTAGTAAATACAGGCTATGTTGAGCCGACAACAACAACGGAACTCACGCAGGAAGAAATAAACCTTGACCTTGATTTCAGGCTGACAAGCCTTGAGCTTGGACTGTAAAGGAGGTGAAAATTAAATGGCTTACATTACTTGTAAAAAGGTTATTACCAATCAGAAAGCAGCTGGCACTCTTGATGTTGAAGCTATGACAGAAAAGCTTGATGTTTTCCTGCTTGCAAACAGGATTACAGCAGAGCAGTACAATGAGCTTGTCGCATTAATGGCAGCATAACTAAAACGCCCCCTTAACTGGGGGCAAAAATTTTAATTAATGGGGGTAAAAAATGATTATAGAGGATAAGCTTTTGACAATAAACCAGTATTCACGACCCGGAAGCAAGCGCAAAACCACAACAAAAATAGCTGTGCATTACACCGGAAACCCCGGAAGCACAGCTATTGCAAACCGCAATTATTTTGATAATCTGCGCTATACAAAGGGCAGGTACGTTTCCTCAAATTACATAGTTGGTATTGACGGCGAGGTTATTCGGTGCGTTCCTGATGATGAAATTGCCTACTGCACTAATCAGGCAAATGAATACAGTATCAGCATTGAAACCTGCCACCCGAAAGCGGACGGAATATTCACCGATAAGACCTATGTGTCGCTTGTTGAGCTGTGCGCATATCTGCTCAAAAAATACAGCCTTACCGCTGATGATTTAATCAGGCATTATGATGTTACACAAAAACAATGTCCGCTGGCGTGGTCGCCTACGATGTATCAGTCGGAAACAGCCGCTAACGCAAAGTGGGAAACCTTTAAAATGGACGTGCGTATCTGCATGTCAGGCGGTAAAATTACACGCAACAACACCGTTGATACAGGCGTTACCTCTATTCAGGGCTTGCCGTATAAGGTGCGCATTTCAAGCCCTGACGGATTATTAAATGTCCGCAAAGCTCCCGGAACAAACAACGCTGTCGTTTGTACAGTAAAAAACGGTGAGGTTTATACAATAGCGCAGGAAAGCACTGTCGGGGCAACTCCCTGGGGCAAGTTAAAATCAGGTGCAGGCTGGATTAACGTCAGCTCTTCATACGTAAAAAAATGTTAGGAGGATATTCTATGAAAATCAACTGGAAACAGAAGCTTACAAGCCGTAAATTTTGGGCGGCGGTATCAGGCGTAGCAATCAGCGTTATGCTTATTTTTGGTACAAAAGCTGAAATGCAGGAGAAAATTACGGGAGCTATTACCGCGACAGGAACGCTTGCTGTTTACATACTGTCTGAGGGCAGTGTGGATAAGGCGGCGGCGAGAAAAGATGATAATGAGGTAAAATAAATGCCAACAGAAGTAATTATTGCTCTTATATCATTTATAGGTACTGCTATTGGTACTGCATACGGGATTATGAAATCTAACAGCCTTACTTTATATCGCATTAAACAGCTTGAAAATAAGGTTGCGGCACATAATAACCTTATTGAAAGAACTTATAAGCTTGAAGAACTGGCGGCATTGACAGACGAAAAAATAAGAGTCGCTAATCATAGAATTGATGATTTGGAGGACAAAGGGTAGTAGTAGGGACGAGCTGGCAGAGACAAAAAAAATTACTTATATCTTATATGTTCGTATACACACCCCCATATAAGATATAAGTATAAATTAATCCTGCAGTATTGGAAATACGTCCAATTCAAAACTTGCTTTTTCGAGCTGCCCTCTGCGGTTTGGGGCCTCCTTCTCGTACTCAATTCGTCTTATTACGCTTTTTAGTAAGTCGTTTTTTACTTTCGCATTTGGAAGCTCAAAGTAGCTGTCAATAATTTTCTGTACTGTAGGAATAAAAATGCTTTTAATATCTTTTATATTTTTTTCTTTTTTAAACTGATTTTCTAATACACCAATGTCTTTTATCAGCTTGGTTTTCTTTTCAGCAAGAACCGCTGAACGTTCTGTAAATACTTCTGTTGTATATATACCCTGTTCCAAAAGGTCATACAGTTTTGACATCTGCAGGTCGAGCTTTGATAATTCGTCTTTCATATTCTTCGACGCTTTCTCAAAATGACTGCTTTCAGCTTTTTTTGGCGAAGCTTCTGCAATATTTACTTTGTACTGATTTAGCCATTCCTGAAGCTGTTCAATTAACTTGCGCTCAATAACAAACAGAGCAGCAGAAACATTGCTGCAATATCTATTAGAGCATTTAAGGGTGTCGTGAGGACAGTGCGCATTAGGACCCAGTCTTGTCATTATTGCCCCGCACTTTTTACAATATATTAACCCTGTCAATGGGTTTTTGAGTTCTAAGTCTTCTCTTAAAGGAACGTGGCGGTTTATTTTCATCATTTCCTGCACTTTATCAAAATCGTCTTGACTTATTATTGCCGAGTGAAGGCCGTCTACCAATATGCAATCAGTATTCTTAATGCGCTTTTTTTGTACCAGCCCGTTGACACTTTGCTTAACATCAGGACGATAAGCCCAGCGTATTTTACCCGTGTAAACCGGATTTTTTAATATGTCGCTTACCGTTGCTTTGCTCCATATATCTCTATTCCTTGGTTTAATGCGCAATTCATCAAGCTTTTTGGCGACAGCGCTTTTTCCCATGCCCGATAAATACAATTCATATATCAATTTGACTGTATCGGCTTCGTCATTAGGCGATAAAGTATAGCCTTTTCCGTTTACAACTTTTATCTTATTATACCCATACGGAGGAACTGAGCTTACAAAATGCCCCTCTTTTACCGACGCAATACGCCCTGTCTGTATTCTCCTTGAAATAGTTTTATATTCTCTGCGGCTCATAAAAAGCTCAAATTCAAAATACTCATTGTCGAATTCGCTTTCAGGGTCGTATATCTTTTTAGGGGTAATAATTTTAGTTTTTGAAATTAGAAATGTCCTTGCGACCATACCCTGATCTACAGTATCTCCTCTTGCTAACCT
This sequence comes from Oscillospiraceae bacterium, assembly GCA_035352975.1. Taxonomy (GTDB): domain Bacteria; phylum Bacillota; class Clostridia; order Oscillospirales; family Ruminococcaceae; genus DAOPYP01. The sequence continues at coordinate 1,893 of DAOPYP010000064.1, read as the reverse complement.
TTCTATTTCCATAACAAGTACGCCGTCATATTTGTGCTGCTCAACATCTGTCAGCAGCCTTTTCATTTCCGGACGTGATTCAATAGACTCGCCTGATACAATTTCTTCATATATCGCAATTATCGGTAGAGACTGCGTTTTTGCAAGCTGGAGCAATAGTGATTTGTGCCTTGCTAATGTTTCCCCCGCCCCTGTAGCTTCCGCCTCAACATCCGCCCTTGATTTTCTCAGATAAATTGCATAAGGCATTTTTTCACCCTCTTAAAATTATCCCCCGCGTCAAAAGATGCGGGGGATTTTTTATTTATACGCTTACATCTTACCTACAACAATACCGGCGCACCTTACGTCGTCCGAATCAGCAGGCTTGATGTCCGGATATTTAGGATTAAGAGATTCAAGCCATTTGCCATTATACTTTTTAATATAACCGGTTGTGTTCACGATAAATATACCAATTTCGCCCTTATCAACTGCGGACTGCTCCTTGACAAGAACGACATCTCCGTCAGAAAATTTCGGCTCCATGCTGTCACCTGAAATACGCAGAGCAAAATCCGCTTTTCGTGCTGTCGGGGTGTCAGGTATGCACATATATTTTATATCGCCGTCGTACAGCAGGTCAGCTCCGAATCCCGCCGACACAGGCAGGTCAATAAACTTCACCCTAATTTTCGGCTGTATTTCTTCCGCTGTTTCCGAAAGGCATGAACAACGTTCTGTTTCTAGCTTAAGCACTGTATCTATTAAATTCTTACCGTGGTCGTCAAGAGCATGGTATTTTAACAACATACTTTCTTCTTCGTACGTGATAGGCGCGTTGTGATGTAACTCTCCGTTGATATAAAATTCACTCACTGCTTCTTCGTGATTTTGTTTTGCAAGTTTTTCCCAATCGTCAACCCTGTCATAATACTCGTCTGGGACATCCCCGTTATATAAATCGTTATCAAAAAGCACCTGTGAAACGGTTGTATCTAAAAAATCTACTATTTTCTTTGCCCAATATTCATTTATCGGAAGAACGCCAGCTTCTATGTCTTCTAAATCACTTTCTGTCAACCCGAGAGCTTCGCTCATTTCTTTTAATGTGTGCCCCTGATTTTCTCTGATCTCTTTGCACAAAGGACCAAAATCAAAGGAATCGTCAAAATCGGGGTCGATTGTGTTGCAAAATCTCGTGTAATTTTCCATGCCGTTTTTGAAGTTGGTTTTACCCAACAAGTAATCAACAGTTACACCGAAATATTTTGAAATCTTAATTAAAGTATCCGTGTCGGGAGTTCTTTTTTCTGTTTCCCACATTGCAATTGTTCCGTTCGAGATATTAAATATTTTCGCGAAATCAATTTGAGATATACCCGCGGACTTTCTTAGTTCTTTTAGCCTAAAAGAAAATACAATCAGCCCTCCAAATATTACTAAAACGCTTGTTTGTTTTAAATGATAACACACTTCGTGAGATTTGTCAATATACAAACTAACATTTTGTTTATTCTTACAAAATGTCAGTTTGTATATTGACTTCTAGCGTTTAGTTAGATATAATACTAACATAAAGCTAGAATAAAGAGAAAAAGGGGGGCGAAATAATTGAAAAACGAAATTTTAGACCTAGCAAACAGAAGAAAGAAACTTAACCTAACCCAAGAACAATTAGCCAAAAAGTTGGGGCTGGCAGCAGGTACTGTATCGATGTGGGAGGCAGGGCTGAGAAAACCCAGCATAATCATGCTGAAAAGAATAGCTAAAATTCTTAATTGCACAACAGATGAACTGCTTGAACCCATTAAAATTGAAAATCAAAAGTCTTCTCAAAATTGCAATCCCCGTTGAGAACCTATTCGCCAACAACGTTGATAAACCAACATAGAGAAAGATGGCAGTCTGCTT
>DAOPYP010000063.1:0-8952 GCA_035352975.1 Oscillospiraceae bacterium | reverse complement strand
ATCTGGGGTTGAGCTTCTCTTCTTTTTGGCTCATATCATTTTAACACATACAAAACAGAACATTTTTAATTTTTACGATTTTCATTATATATTTATCCGTCTGTCACACAGCTTTCACAAAGGCTGGATATAATCTGAACATACACAATAAAGAAAAAGCACAAACATATTTCACTTTTTAATACTGTTCTCATATCCTAAACGGACGGAATACCGGTTTAAGATATGAAACAGACTACATGAAATTTCAAAGGGAGTAAACCTTTTGAATTAATATAAAAGCCTTGCAGTTCATTCCTGCAAGGCTGATTTTAATTCTGTGCCAATTTTTTGCGTTCATTCGAGGCAAGTTTTATTGCAATAACAACCGCCATCAAAGAATTCAGCGTAGCTATCGAAAGTCCGACTATATTCAGAACAATTCCGGCATTTGCCTGATAAGCACGTTTTTTATGATTCAATGCAATTAAAAGTCCCGGAACCGAGCAAGCAAAAGTAACTATCGGAACAATCAGTGAAAAAGCTATTCCCACAATACCCAGAACCATACTGGAAATAGATTTTTTCTTTTTATATACCATTTAAGTCCCTCCTGTATAAAAAATATGTAATATATCTACTATATTATAGTAATCCCCCAAAAAAGTCAATATTATTATTATTCAATAAATAATATTTTCTTGTAAAAACAGCATTTTTGAATTATAATATTATAGTAATACGTTTTATATCGGGAGAATAAAAATGCTTAATGAATTTTCACGGACACAGCTTTTACTGGGAAAAGAAAATATGGACAGGCTTAAAGCATCGTCCGTAATAATTTTCGGTATAGGGGGAGTAGGCTCTTACTGTACCGAGGCTCTCGCCAGAACGGGAATAGGTAAAATCACGCTTGTTGACAACGATACAGTTTCGGTGACAAACATAAACCGACAGCTTATTGCGCTTCATTCCACAATAGGCATGCTTAAGACCGATGCGGCAAAGGCAAGAATTCACGACATAAATCCCGAATGTGAGGTTTCGGTATTCCCTTGTTTTTATTCGGAGGATAATGACGGAGGAATAAATCTTTCGGATTATGATTATATAATTGACGCCATAGATTCGGTTAAATCAAAGGTTTATCTTGCCGAACAGGCTGGAAAGCTCGGTATACCGATTATCAGTAGCATGGGTGCGGGGAACAAACTCGACCCGACTAAATTTAAAATTACTGACATATATAAAACCGAAATGTGCCCTCTCGCGAAAACAATGCGGCATGCGCTTCGCCTTAAAGGAATAAAAAAGCTGAAAGTCGTTTTTTCAACCGAGCCTGCCGTTATCCCTCGTGAAAAAACGGACGAAATTTCCGATACAAAGCCGTTTATTCCCGGAAGTACGGCTTTTGTACCGTCTGTCGCTGGGCTTATTATTGCATCAGAGGTTATAAAGGACTTGACAAATTTCCAATAATCCTTTATCATAATCATAAACAATTCATAGAAAAATGGTAGGAATATGAGAAAAATAATTGATGATTTATCACTCGGACAGTTTGAATATTCAGACATACTTGAAATAATAAAAAATAAAGATGGCGAAATAGACCGCTATCTTTTTGAAAAAGCCGACTCCGTAAGACAAAAAATATACAGCAAAGATGTTTATATCCGCGGTCTTATTGAGTTCACGAATTACTGTAAAAATGACTGCTTTTACTGCGGAATAAGAGCCTCAAACAAAAATGCCGAAAGATACAGATTAACTGATGAGGACATATTGTCCTGCTGTAAAAACGGATATGAGCTTGGTTTCAGAACCTTTGTCCTCCAAGGCGGGGAAGATCCGTATTATACCGATGATAAAATCTGTGAAATTGTACATCAAATAAAAACAACTTTCCCCGACTGTGCTGTTACCCTTTCAATCGGAGAAAAGTCAAAGGAAACGTATAAGCGATTTTACGATGCGGGTGCGGACAGGTATCTTTTAAGGCATGAAACAGCGTCAGAGGAGCATTATAATCAACTTCACCCCGATAAAATGAGCTTTAAAAACCGCATCTCCTGCCTTTATAATCTTAAAGAAATCGGCTTTCAAGTAGGGGCAGGCTTTATGGTAGGCTCGCCTTTTCAGACGGCGGAAAATCTTGCGAATGACCTTATGTTCCTAAAGGAATTCAATCCGCATATGGTTGGCATAGGTCCGTTTATTCCTCATTCGGAAACGCCTTTCAGTAACTTTGAAAGAGGTACTCTCCGCGACACTTTAGTTATGGTTGCGCTGACAAGGCTTATTCTCCCGAATGCGCTTATCCCCGCAACAACGGCTTTGGGAACGATTGACCCCTGCGGACGTGAGTTGGGTTTAAAAGCCGGTGCTAATGTTGTCATGCCGAATCTTTCGCCAGTAAAAGTCAGAAAGCTTTATGATCTGTACGAAAATAAAATCTGTACCGGTGAAGAGGCCGCAGAATGTAAGTTTTGCCTTGAAAACAGGGTTCGCTCCGCCGGATATGAAATTGTCGTTTCAAAGGGCGATTATAAAAAAATATAAAATAAAATATCCTCTTAAGTGTATTTTCTGCACTTAAGAGGATATTTTTATAAATTAAAAATGTCAGGATTAAAAATCTGATTTTGCAGGCTTGTCCGTGTCTTCAACTTCATCCTCAAAGCTGTCAAGTTCTTCTTCGGCTGTTGTATCGTCCTGATTGTCATCAGCTTCTGCGCTGTTAGTCACTTCTTCACAGCAATCACAGTTTTCACAGTCACAATCGCATTCACAGTCCTCAAAGAAGTTTTCATCTTCGTCGTCATAATCGTAATCATCGTCTTCTTCACGCTTTTTAAGAGCAAACATAGTTGCAACCGCTCCTGCTGCTGCCGCTAAAAGTGCTATGAGAAGAATTCCGAATCCCTTTTTCATTTTACATTCACTCCTGTATATTACAAAATAATTTGTCTATAAATATATTATACCACACAGTATCTAAAAATACAAGGATTTTTAATAAACAATTATAAAATTCTTACAAAATTTATGCCATTATTTCGCTACATATTCCCCGTAAGATTCATTATGATTGATATTGCCGCTAGCGGTGCAGTTTCGCACCTTAAAATCCTGTTCCCAAGCCATATCGGAACTGCTCCGCATTCTTTCAAAAAGTCAATTTCCTCTTCATCAAAACCGCCCTCGCTCCCAATAAACAATGCTATTTTTGCATCAGGCTTCAATCCGATTTCGGAAAAATTTATCCCGCCTTTTTCGTAGCATACCGCTTTAATATCATAATCCGCTAAAAAAGCGGCGGCGTTCTTAAGGGAAGTAAGCTCTTTCACTTCGGGAATAACCGCACGTCCGCTTTGCTTTGCGGCTTCGAGAGCTATTTTGTTGTAGCGTTCAAGCTTTTTGGAGAAAGTTTTTTCATCCGGTCTTGAAACACATCTTCTTGTCAGTACGGGAACAATCTCAGAAACGCCAAGCTCCACAGCTTTTTGAATGATCGTTTCAAGCTTATCAAGCTTCGGTACAGCCTGAAAAAGCGTAAGGCTGACATTCGGCTCGCAAGGGCTTTTTTCTTTTTTAAGGACCTTGCAGCAAACCTTATCTGCCGTTATTTCTTCAATGCGGCAAAGATAATCAAATCCGTTCTGACAGGCGGTGATTTCCTCACCTGGCTTCATTCTAAGCGAACGCCCGATGTGGTTTGCATCTTCGCCATCTATGATTATATTTTCATCGTCGACCGAATTTACAAAAAAGCGTGGCATATTCCCCTCCCGATAGTGCACAGCCTCACCAAAAAAGATGAGGCTGTATTTATTGATTAAAGATTTACTGTTATTTCATTTGTATCCGAAAGCATTTCGGCAGGAATATAATTTCCGTCAAGCTTATTACCGTTCAGATACAACTCCTTTACCCCGCTCTGACGTTTATCGGGATTATTTATTGTGATTGAAAGATGCTTTCCTCTGAAATTTTTCTCAAAAGAAAGCTTATCCCATGACGATGGTATTGACGGAGAAATTTTCAAGCCGTAGGTGTCAGGACGCATTCCGAGAATCCCCTCAACACAACCGACCATTACTGTCGAAGCCGTTCCAGTAAGCCAGTGAACGTGTGAACGTCCCTCAAATGGACTTTCAACGCTTTCGGTGAACTGCCCGTGTGCATACGGCTCTATACAGCGGATTTCCGCTTTATCGTTGAGATATGCGGGAGATGTTTCCATAAAATATTTATAAGCCATATCGCCGCGTCCCAAAAGCGATTCGGCAAGCATTACCCAGCCCTGTGGCTGACTGAAAATACCGCCGTTTTCCTTTGTTGACGGATTGAAAATGTGCATAAGTGCACCGTCAAAATAATGATCGACGTATGACGGAGAAAGAACTCTTGCGCCGTATGGGGTATTAAGCTTTTTATCGACGCTGTCCATTGCCTTTTCGCCCTGTTCCTGAGAAGTAAAGCCCGAAATAACGCTCCAGCACTGAGGCTCAAGCCAGATGTTTGCTTCCTTGTCGTTCTTTGAGCCAACAACTATTCCGTCCTCACGGATTCCTCTTATAAACTGGTCACCCTCCCAGCAGGTGTCAAGAGAAGCTTTAAGCTTTGTCTGAATATCGTTAAGATATGCAATATAATCGGTATCATTCTTTATTTCTGCATATTCCTTTAAAATCGTCATTGCATAATAAAGCTGGAATGCCACAAAGGTGGATTCTCCCTTTTTGCCAAGGCGCAGACAGTCGTTCCAGTCAGCATGAAGTCCGGCGGGCATATTATGGTCGCCCAATCTTTCCATAGAAAAGTTTATTGCCCTCTTTAGATGCTCATAAACCGTACCCTCGCCGCCGTTTGCAAAAACGATAGCCTCGTCAATAAAGCTGATATTTCCGCTTTCGCTAATATATTTATAAACCGTCGGGAAAAGCCATAAAGCATCGTCAGCACGATATGACGGGTGTCCTGTTTCCTTAACATATTCAGGGTCGTCGGGAGTATTCTCAAAGCCCGCATTATGATTGAATTTTACCAGCGGGAGTCCCCCACCGTTGTCAACCTGTGCGGAAAGCATGAAGCGGATTTTTTCGGCAGCAATTTCAGGGTCAAGGTGAATAATTCCCTGAATATCCTGAACGGTGTCGCGGTAGCCGTAGCCGTTTCTTAGTCCGCAGTATGTAAATGAAGCCGCTCTTGACCAGATAAACGTTATAAAGCACTGAAATGCGTTCCATACGTTTATCATATTGTTAAACTTATCGTCAGGAGTTGTTACTTCAAAATTCCCGAGCTTTTTGTGCCAGTATTCTTTAAGCTCTTTGATTTCTTCATTTGCTTTCCCCTGAATTTTATAGTCCTTTACAATTTCAGAAGCCTTGATGTTGTCCTTTTGTCCGAGAAGATAGGTTATTGTAATGCTTTCGCCCGCATTTAACGAACTATCCGACTGAAGTGCACCGCAGCAGTTTCCGTTATAATTGAGAGTATTACTGCATTTCCCCTTTTCAGCGGCAATCGGGTTTGAATAGGTTCTGTAAGAGCCGATAAAGCTGTCCAGATTCCCGTCATATGATGAAACATCTGCCCCGACAGCGGCAAAAAATCTTTCCCTTCCGTTTGAGCCTGTTTCGTCCTTGTGGTCGTTTTCATTGATATGTTCAATTATTTTGTCGCCTTCAAAAGAAGTTCTCGATATGAACTGAGTATACTGAAGATTAACCTGGTCCTGTTCATAATTAGGCTCATTTGTAAATTCAATAAAGCCTGTTACAGAAAGCTTTCTTGGTTTGTCCGAGCTGTTTGTGATAGTACAGTTCCAGACCTCGTAATCCTTATTAAGCGGAACGTAATATGACGTTTCGGTTTTAATGCCGCTGTATTCGGACGTAATAACAGTATATGCCGTTCCGTGGCGGCATTCGGTTTTGTATTCGTCAAGCGACTTTCCGACAGGCTGCCATGCTGTCGACCAGTAGTCATTTGAATCAGTATCTCGAATATATATGTATCTGCCAGGAAGCGCCATTTTTGAATTAAAACGGAAACGTGAAATTCTCCCGTTTGCACCGGATTTCACAAAGCTGTATCCTGCCGCGTTGTTTGAAATGATTGCTCCGTATTCCGGAGAACCGAGATAATTTACCCATGGCTCCGGCGTGTCGGGACGTGTTATTACATATTCCTTGTTTTTTAAATCAAAATAGCCAAAATTCATATTTTACGCTCCTTATCAAAAATGTATTCGTTTTCATAATCCTTGTAAAAATATAATATCATTAAAAATAATAAATTTCAATAGATAATAAATGAAAATTGCACAAAAAAATCCGGAGAATTTTCATCTCCGGAAAATTTATAGATTTTCTATTCCTCGTCGAGTATAAAATCGACTTTCCCGCCTGAAACATCGGCTTTTGTACATTTAACCTTAACCTTGTTCCCCACGCGGAATTCTCTGCCGGAAGCCGCCTCTTTCATCGAAACCGTTCCGTCATATTCATAAACTCCGTTAGGTAAGCTGTCAACATTTACAAGCCCCTCGACGGTATTCGGAAGTTCAACATAAAATCCGTAGTCGGTTACTCCGGAAATCATTCCCTCAAAGCTTTCACCGATATGATTTTTCATATATTCAGCTTTGTAGCAGTCCTCACAGTCACGTTCAACCGTCATCGCGGTAATTTCCATCTGTGACGAATGCGTAGAAGAATCCGAAGCAAAAGCCGCGTATCTCTTTTTAATCATTTTTTCGGGAACGCCGCTTACAAGGTCGGACAAAATACGGTGAATACTCAAATCGGGATAACGTCTTATCGGCGATGTAAAATGTGCGTAATCATCAAGAACAAGTCCAAAATGTCCTTTTGGCTCTGGCGAATATTTTGCCTTAGCCATTGATCTTAAAACAAGCTTATTTACAACAACAAAAGACGGTGTATTCTTCGATTTTTCAAGTATATGAGCAAGATGAGCAGGCTTTATTTCCGTAAAATCAGGAACAGCAATGCCCATTTTAAGAAGTGTTTCTTTAAGGCTCAATACTTTTTCAGGTGCAGGATCTTCGTGTATACGATAAACAAATGGTATTTCTTTAATTCTTCCCAAAGATGCGGCGGACTGATTTGCCATCAGCATAAATTCCTCGATAATCAGCTCACTTTTGCCTCTTTCGCGGCACTTCACGTCAACGCAAATATCATTTTCGTCAATAATCAGCTTGCTTTCCGATGTTTCAATCTGAGGGGCACCGCGCTTTATTTTGTTTGCGGTAAGAATTTCAGCAAGCTCCTCCATCAAAGCAATCGCATTATAGCAGTCTTTATATTTTTCTTTTATTTCATCAGATTCTGTTTTTGCAAGAATCTGATTTATTTCGGAATATACGCCCTTTACTCTTGAACGGATTACCGTCTTTTTAAAGTCGAAATCCTCAAGCTTTCCGTCAAGGCTAACTGTCATTATGCAAGAAAACGCAAGCCTGTCCTCATTTGGATTAAGCGAGCATATTCCGTTAGAAAGTTCCTTCGGGAGCATAGGTACAACCCTGTCAGCATAATATACGCTTGTTCCGCGCTCAAAAGCTTCATCGTCAAGTGCAGACTTAGGCTTTACATAGTGCGAAACGTCGGCAATATGAACTCCCAGCTCATAAAAATCCTTGTATTTTTTAATAGAAACCGCATCGTCAATGTCCTTTGTATCCGCTCCGTCAATGGTAAAAATCAAATCGTTCCTTAAATCAAGACGGTAAGAAATATCCTTATCTGAAATTCCCCTTGCTGATATTGTCTTTGCCTCGTCGGAAACTTCAAGCGGGAATTCCGTCGCTACTCCGTTTATTTCAAGAACTGACATAGCACAGGCGGAGGCTTTTTCGGAAGAACCGTAAGCGGAAATAATTCTCGCTTTGTGTTCGGAATGGCGTGTTCCTCTTGAAGCTATTTCGGCAAGAACCTTTTCGCCCACTTTGCAGTCTATTCCTTTTTCAAGACACAAAGGTGTTTTAACAAGAGTATCGGGAAGTATCTTAAGTTCGCCGTCTTCCTCAACAACTACACCCGTGAACTGCGAAATTGACTGCTTGAGAATTTTAACAACCTCGCCCTCAGGCTTTCCGCTGCGTGACTGAATAAGCTTAGCCGTAACAGTATCTCCGGGCATTGCGCCCAAGAGATATTTTCCCGGTATGAAAACTTCCGTTTCATCATCGTTTCTTTTAACAAATCCAAAGGTTTTGTTTACCCTAGAAACAGTAGCAGGGAAAAATCCCAACGACTTTGAAAAAACATAGCCCATTCTTCCCTCGAAAACATATCCTTCATTTAAAAGCTCTTCAAGAGCGTCCTTCCAGTATCTGAGTTCAGAGTGCTTGACTTTGCATTTTGCAAGAAGCTCTTTATGCTTGATGGCTTTTTTCCCCGATTTCTGAAGAAAAAGCAAAATTTTCTTTTTATATAATTCTTTCATATGCCCTATTCCTTTTAAATGTTATTGTATTAATTATTATAAACAAAACCCCTGCGTTTAACAAACACAGGGGAAAAATTATTTTTTAATAAAAACAGGTACAAGGTTAACCACAAGAGTAACAATAAAAAAGATAATTGCCATTACAGTGGTCATTTTAGCAAGCTTTGCTTCTCTTGAACGCCCGCTGTTCTTTCCGTAGAAGCTGTCGTTACTACCGCCGCCTATCGCCGAAGTCATTCCCTGCTGCTTGCTTTCCTGCAAAAGAGTAACTAAAACTATAAAAATACTTGAAATGAGAAGCAGAACGCCGCTCACAATTTCCCATACAGACATTATATTTACCTCCGAAATACTATTTTATTATCTTTTGAATTATATCACAGCAAATAAAATAATGCAATAGCAATTAAATAATTATTTTAATTTTCTTCTGCGTTGTCAAATGATATGAACCATAAAGCGAAAATTTCTTCAAAAGAAGAA
>DAOPYP010000062.1:0-9197 GCA_035352975.1 Oscillospiraceae bacterium | reverse complement strand
CGGAAGCTACCGCAAAACGCATGAATGACGAGTATATATCCGTTGAACATATTTTCCTTGCGCTTGTCGAAAGGGCGAACGACAGACTTAAAAATCTTTTCAGACAGTTTAACATTGACAAAAATACGCTATTAAAGGTGCTTTCAGAAGTGAGGGGAAATACAAGAGTAACCACAGACAGCCCCGAAAGCACATATGATGCTCTGAAAAAATACGGACAGGAGCTTGTTGAACTAGCAAAAAACAATAAGCTTGACCCTGTTATCGGGCGTGACAATGAAATCAGAAACGTTATCCGTATTCTTTCCAGAAAAACAAAAAATAACCCTGTACTTATAGGAGAGCCGGGTGTCGGAAAAACTGCGATAGCCGAGGGGCTTGCTTTAAGAATTGTCCGCGGAGACGTGCCCGATAACCTTAAAGACAGAAAAATCTTTTCTCTTGATATGGGTGCGCTTATTGCGGGAGCAAAATATCAGGGGGAATTCGAGGAACGTTTAAAAGCGGTTTTACAGGAAATTAAAAAATCCGAGGGTAAAGTGATCCTCTTTATCGACGAACTTCATACCATTGTGGGTGCCGGTAAAAACGGCGGAGCAATGGACGCAGGAAATCTTCTGAAGCCTATGCTTGCGAGGGGCGAGCTTCACTGTATAGGAGCGACAACGCTTGACGAATACCGCCAGTACATCGAAAAGGACGCCGCACTTGAAAGACGTTTTCAGTCCGTGCTTGTAACCGAGCCAACAGTTGAGGATACTGTTTCGATTTTAAGGGGCTTAAAGGAGCGCTACGAGGTCTTTCACGGGGTGAAAATTCACGACCAGGCGCTTATTGCAGCCGCCGTACTTTCAAACCGATATATTTCCGACAGATTTTTGCCCGATAAGGCGATTGACCTTGTTGACGAGGCGTGTGCAATGATAAGGACGGAAATGGATTCAATGCCGTCCGAACTTGACGAAATTTCTAGAAAGATTATGCAGTATGAAATTGAGGAGGCCGCGCTTAAAAAGGAAACCGACAAGCTTTCAAAAGAACATCTTTCGGAAATTCAGAAAGAACTTGCAGATATGCGTGCTGAATTCAATGAAATGAAAGCAAAGTGGGAAAACGAAAAAGCCTCTATTTCAAAGGTTCAGAAGCTCCGCGAGGATATTGAAGCAGTGAATGCCGAAATAGAAAAGGCAGAGCGCAGCTATGACCTTAACAAAGCGGCTGAGTTAAAATACGGAAAGCTCCCTCAGCTTCAGAAAGAACTTCACGCTCAGGAGGAAATTGCCGAAAAATCCGAAACAAAGCGCACACTTTTACGTGATAAGGTTACCGAGGAAGAAATTGCCCGCATCATATGCCGCTGGACGGGAATTCCCGTTTCAAAGCTTATGGAGGGGGAAAGAGAGAAGCTGTTAGGTCTTGAAGATGTTCTTCATCAGAGGGTGATAGGTCAGAATGAAGCCGTGGAAAAGGTTACGGAAGCAATTTTACGTTCAAGAGCAGGAATTCAGGATCCGAAAAGACCGATAGGCTCATTCCTTTTCTTAGGCCCTACGGGAGTGGGAAAAACCGAGCTTGCAAAAGCTCTTGCCCAAACACTTTTTGACGACGAACAGAACATCGTCCGAATTGATATGAGCGAATATATGGAGAAATATTCGGTCAGCAGACTTATAGGAGCACCTCCGGGTTATGTCGGATATGAAGAGGGCGGACAACTTACCGAGGCGGTAAGGAGAAAGCCTTATTCGGTTGTTCTTTTCGATGAAATCGAAAAAGCTCACCCCGATGTTTTCAACATACTTTTACAGGTGCTTGACGACGGAAGAATAACCGACTCTCAGGGAAGAACGGTTGACTTTAAGAACACCATAATTATTCTCACATCAAATTTAGGCTCAAGCTATATTCTTGACGGTATTACCGAGAATAACGAAATTTCCGATGAGGCAAAGAGCCATGTCGATATGCTTATAAAGCAGCAGTTCAGACCTGAATTTTTAAACCGTCTTGATGAAATTGTTTATTACAAGCCGCTTTCAAAGAACGATATTTCTTCGATAGTAGACCTTATGATTGATGACTTGCAGAAACGCCTTAAAGAAAAACAGCTTGTAATTAAGGTTTCTCAGAGAGCTAAAGACTACATCATAGACACTGGCTATGATCCTGTTTACGGCGCAAGACCGCTGAAAAGATTTATTCAGAGCAAGCTTGAAACGCTTCTCGCGAAAAAGATTATCAGTGAGGATATTGCTCCCGGAACCGAAATCGGTATAGATTATGACGGTGAAAAGCTTACTGCAAAATAAACCCAAAAACTGCCCTGAAATACATCAGGGCAGTTTTTATAATATCTGTGTTCCGATATTGTCAACCTCAAGTTCCTTTACAAGCCAGCTGTGAAGTCCCATTTTATCTAATGAAAAGCGCACTTTTCCCGCAAAATATTCGTTCTTATCGTCTACAATTGCCATAAGAGAAGGACCGGCTCCGCTTAGATATGCGGCATATGCTCCGAGAGAATATGCGATGTCAAAAACCTCCCGACCGTTCGGAATAAGCTCCATTCTGTAAGGCTGATGAAGCTTGTCGTGGACGGCAGTGCGAAGATTTTCAAACTTCCCAGTAAGAAGACTTGCCGAAAAAAGCGCCGCGCGCGAAAGGTTATAAACGGCGTCCTTATGGGATATTTCTTTTGGAAGACAGGCTCTTGCCTTTTCGGTTTTAAGCTCAAAATCGGGGATTACCACAACGAATTTAAGCGAGGTATGAACCTCCTGCTTCACCCAGTGAACGATTTTTCCGTCAAAAACGGCGGTTACAATTCCGCCTAAAAGTGCGGGGGCGGTATTATCGGGATGTCCCTCAATCTGTGCGGAAAGATTGACAAGGTCGTCAAGAGAAAGGGGATTCCCTATTAGCTTGTTTGCACCGGCAAGGCCCGCAATTATACAGGCGGATGAACTTCCGAGCCCTCTTGCCATAGGAATGTTATTAATCTGTTCGATTTTCAGCCCGCTGAACTTTTTTCCGCATATGTCAAAAAGAGTTTTTGCCGTATCAAAGACAAGGTTGGTTTCGTCGGCGGGAATTTCATTGCCGTCAAGCGATGTGATGGATATTCCGTCGAATTCTTCCATATTGACATAATTGTAATAATTCAGTGCAAGCCCCAGAGCATCAAAGCCTGCTCCAAGATTTGCGCTTGTTGCGGGGATTTGTATTTTAATCATTATATTCTCCTGAAAAAGTTAATCAAGAATCCGTATCTGTCCCAGAATATCGACACCTTTTTCCTTAAGGTCGGCAAGCTTTTCATCAAGCTCATTTTCCTTCATTTTCGGCGTGATAAACGCAAGCTCGTTGTTGTCTTTGCTGTCACGCTCAAGGTATTCCACATCTCCGAAAAGATTTGATATTTCGGTTACTGCATTACTTCTGCTCTTAGAGAAAATGCGGACATATTCGGATACAAGTGCATTTTTATAATCCTCAATGAATGAAGAGTCCTCGCTGTCCTCCCATGTCTGTGAGTTGCTGGTTTTATCGTGCTTTGCGGCGTCGATAATGTCAGCGACAACGGCGCTTGCGGTTGGGAATTTTCCTGCGCCTCTTCCGTAAAACATTACCTCGTCGATAGCATCGCCCTTTACGAGAATGCCGTTAAATACGTCGCTGATATTTGAAAGCGGATTTGACGACGGAACAAAGGCGGGGCGCACAATGGGTAGGATTTTTCCGTTCCCAAGCTTTTTGACAGAACCGATAAGCTTTACCGCTCCGCCCCAGTTTTCGGCATATTCGACGTCCTCACGGGTAATTGCAGTAATTCCTTCAGTGTGAACTTTTTCGGGGTAAACGTGTTTCCCGAAAATAAGCGATGCAAGAATACAGATTTTTCTGCAGGCATCATGTCCCTCAACATCGGCAGTAGGGTCTTTTTCGGCATATCCGAGCTGCTGTGCCATAGAAAGGGCGTCCTTAAAACTCATCTGTTCGTTAATCATTTTTGTGATTATGAAGTTTGTAGTTCCGTTTAAAATTCCGGCACAAGCGGTAATTTCGTTTGCGGCAAGACATTGGTGTAAAGGTCTTATTATCGGGATAGCACCGCCGACACTTGCTTCAAAAAAGAAATTGCAGTTGTTTTCCTTTGCGTATTTTAATAGCTCTGCGCCCTTTGAAGCAACAAGCTCTTTGTTTGAGGTTATAACGGATTTGCCGGCTTTAAGGCATCTGCTGACAAAATCATAGGCAGGATTTACTCCTCCCATAACCTCGGCAACAATATCAACCTCGCTGTCATTCAGTATGATATTAATGTCCTTGACAAATTTGTCACAAAAAGGGCTGTCGGGGAAATCCCTTATATCAAGGATATATTTTATATCTAGATCTTTCCCTGCGCGCTTGATAATGCTTTCTTTATTTTTATAGAACAGCTCAACCGTACCTGAGCCGACTACACCATAGCCTAATACTGCTATATTTGACATAATATTTCTCCTTTTATATGCATTTTAAAAAGTTACTCACCGGAAATGATTTTTAAATCAACCACGCCGTTAAGCTGTGAAAGAATTGATTTTATCATATAGGCTTCTTCAGAATTCCCGTTAAGGCGGAGCGATATGGTTACTGCCGCAACGCCGTCAATCGGAATGTTCTGGTTGACCGTAAGAATGTTTGCGTTAAGTGAATGGAGCGTTGAAATCACTCCTGACAATACCCCTGATTCGTCACGAAGAACCGCATAAAGCGAAATTATTTTCTGCGTAAGCTTTTCTTCATACGAAAAAACGCAGTCCTTGTACTTATAATATGCACTTCTTGAAATCCCGACTGTCTTACAGGCTGAAGCGGAGCTTTTTTCCTCGCCTCTTGCGAGAAGCTTTTTAACCTCCAAAACCTTTGTGAAAACCTCGGGCAGAATATTTTTGCTGACAACGATAAGGTCTGGAATATCGGCTGAAGATACAGGCAAATTGTTCACCTCCGGAAAACAACTGTTTTTGTTGTAGATACAATTTTAACATAAATTAAAATCAATGTCAAGTTAATGCGATTTATAAAATAATGTCTGCTAAATAATTCACTATGCGAATTATTTGTGCAGAAATCTGCACAAATTTAATTTAAAAGGCTCTGCAGAGCCTTTTAAATTAAATTCAGACATTTCTTTATGTCACAATGAACAGATTTTCAAAGAAAATCTTAAGACAAAGTGTAAAACAAAAGAGCTAAATTTTAAAGAATCCTTGCACTTTGTATTTTCAAAAACGCTATTTTGTCGCTTTGCGACAGCGTTTTTGAATTGTTCATTGGACATTAAAATAATTAATCAGAAATCATGTTTATTGTAAGGTTACACAAAAAAACAGGGTAATAAATACCCTGTCAGAAATATTGAAAATTATAATTATCGTTGCGAAAAGGTTCGGGGGCGACCGCAAAGCCACCGTAAAATCAAGCTTTTTATAAGCTAATCTATTTTTATAATGTCATTGAATACTGCGTGATACTGCGGCGGGATAACCTTATTCATGTGACATTTACCGAAAAACCATCGCTTAAACCGACATTCAGTACGAAGTGAGTCAAAATATGCACCCATCTCGCTTTTTTGTTCGGTATCAATCTGTAAAAAATCTTTAAGCGATGCGGGCGGCTCGTGGGTAACAATATAGTCAACAATATTGCCGGTTGATTTAAGGCGTTCTTTTGCGTAATCTATCTCAGACTGTTCGGGAACCTCTTCTTTCCACCAGGTGTTTGCGGTCTTTCTTAAATCGGCATCGTCACTTTGTCCCCCACCAAATGCTAGAAGTCTTGTGTCCCCGATTTTATATATGTTTCCGCGCATAAGGTGCATAAGCCGTCCTGAGATAATATGTACCTTTCCGCCGTTCCAATCCGATTCCGGATAGCTGTTTAAAAGACTGAAATTCTCGTGACAGCCGTCAACAAACAGAATATTGTATCTCTTTTTCCCGAGCTTTTTAAGAATGCTTTCTTCCTTTTTTGAGCCGTCCCAGATAAATCCGAAATCTCCGCACACTATAAGGCAGTCGTTTTTCTTCAGCTTTCTAAGCTTTTTGTCGCTGAATCGTGTTATGTCACCATGAATATCGCCGGTAATATATATCATAATTATTTCACCCTTTTCATTTACTTAATTTTATCACACAAAAGCAAAAAGGTAAAGCATATTTACAATAATACTTGCCGGAAAATAAAAATATCTTAAATAAACCTTATAAAAAACATACGATTTTAAAATATTAAACAGTCATTATGATAAATCGCAAAAATAGACTTTATTTTTTAAAAGTTGTCTGTTATAATTAATTTATTATCAATACATAGGGAGTATAAAGAATGAAAAAAATATCAGTAATTACTTTAATAACGGTGATAATATCACTGTTTTACAATATCAGAGTCAATGCCGTAACATTTACACCGGGGGATACCATACACAGCGAAGCGGCTTATCTTATAAATCTTGACACTGACAGCGTTATTTACGAGAAAAATTCGGAAAAACAGGAATACCCGGCTTCTCTAACGAAAATCATGACCGCAATTCTTGTAATTGAAAATGTTCCTGATTTAAAGAACACCATGATAGAAGCGCCAGCGTATGTTTTTGACGAACTATATATGACGGGGGCGTCAACGGCTGATTTCAGACCGTATGAAACTGCATCGGCACAGGATCTTATGTACGGAATGCTTTTACAGTCGGCGTGTGAGGCGGCAAGCATTCTGGGAAACCATGTAGGCGGGAACAGCATTTCAAACTTTGTGGATATGATGAATGCAAAAGCAAAGGAAATTGGTGCCGTAAACACCAACTTTGTGAACGCTCACGGACTTTTTGACTCGAATCAGTATACAACGGCAAAGGACATGGCGCTTATCACAAAATATGCCATGAAGCTCCCTAAATTCAAGGAAATTGTCAGCACATACAGCTATCAGATTGCTCCGTCAAATAAGCATACTGAAGCTCGTACGGTTACACATACCAACCTTATGATGAGCAAGACCAGCGAGTATTATTATCCTAACGTGAGGGGAATAAAAACAGGTACGCTTGACGAATCGGGGCGATGCCTTATAACATATGCTTCAAAGGACGGGTATAATTATCTTCTTGTGGTTATGAATGCCCCGCTTAAGGACGAAGACGGAAATAATGTCTATTATAATTTTACTGATACAAAAGCCCTTTATGAATGGGCGTTCAATAATTTCAGCTATACCTCACTTTTGTCAAAGACGGAGGCAATAGGAGAAGTTTCTGTTAATTTTTCAGACGGAAAGGATTATGTTCTTGTAAATCCGTCGGAGGATTTTTCCGCTCTCTGGCCGTCAACAGTCGACCCGAGTACGATTCAGAGGGTAATTGATCTTAAAGAGGAAGCTGATGCCCCTATTGAAAAAGGACAGAAGCTCGGAACAATGGAACTTAAAGCCGGCGGAGAAACCCTGACAAAGGTTGACTTGATTGCTGCAGGTTCTGTAAAGCGATCGGATCTTAAATATAACCTTTATCTTGCAAAAAAATTCACTTCTTCACTGTGGTTTAAAATTGCAGTCGGGGCGATTATCGCGTTTATAATTTTCTATATCTTCGTTTTTATAGCGATAAACAGAAAAAAGAAGAAAAGAAAAATCAAGCACGTCAACAAAAAAAGACAGTTTTAAAGTATTAATGAAACAAAAAAACCGGTACTGAGTTAAACAGTACCGGTTGTTATTTTTTATTATGAATTTTTCATTATAACTGTTTCGATAATATCCGCAACATCTTCACAGGCGTCACAGCATTTTTCAAAGTGCTCAAAAGCCTCTCTCCATGAAACGATTTCAATAGTATCCTTCGAGTTAAGGAATAAATCTCTTACCGCAGTTATATAAAGCTTGTCGCCCTCTTCCTCAAGGCGGTTGACTTCAATAATAAGTGACTTAATTGTAGTGGAACGCTTGTAGTTCTTCATTTCATCAACAGCATTTTTAAGGGCATTGCAGCAATTCAGAATAACATCCGCAAAAGCCAGCGATTCAAGTCTTAAACCCTTAATATTGAAAATATAAAGACGGATAAGTACGTCTTCAATTGCATCAGTAACGCTGTCTATTGAATCCGCAAGGCTCACAATGTCTTCTCTTTCAATTGGAGTAATAAACTCGTGAAGAAGATTGCTCATCATTTCATGCTTTTTTAAATCAGCTGCATGTTCAATCTTGTGCATGTCTTCAATCTTCTGAGAAAGCTCTCCCAAATTAAAATGTTCGAGAGTATTATAAAGCATTTTAGCCGCGTCACAGGAATACTGCACCATTTCAGAAAAAGAATCAAAGTAATCATATTTATTTTTAGCCATAATTTTATCAAACCTTTCTTATTTTAAAACAGAATCATAAATAATTTTGCCATTAAAAATCCTATCAAGCCGCAACCGGGGAACGTAAGAACCCATGTAAGAACCATTTCATTAACAACGCCCCAGTTTACGGATTTAACACTTTTTGCCGCGCCTACTCCCATTATTGCTGCCGTTTTTGCGTGGGTTGTACTTACGGGAATTCCGGTGAGAGATGCAAGAAGAAGACAGCCTGCACCTGTTGTGTCCGCCGCAAAGCCCTGATATTTTTCAAGCTTAACCATGTCCATACCGACAGCCTTGATAATACGATAGCCGCCGATTGAAGTGCCAAGCGCCATTACCGCTGAGCATAAAATCATAAGCCATATAGGAATATTGAATTCGGTAACGTTGCCTTGTCCTTTAGCAAGGAAAATCCCCAGCATAAACACGCCCATGAATTTCTGTCCGTCCTGAGCACCGTGCATAAATGCCATAGCCGCACCGCCGAAAATCTGACCGCCTTTAAAAAATCCCATCGTTTTTACTCTGTCTTTTCTTTTGAAAAGTCCTTCAACTGTTTTAGCGGAGCCAAATCCCAAAATAAAACCGAGGAAGGTTGAAAGAAGAAGCCCGTATATTACTTTAAGCCATTCATGTGGGTTAATTCCGCCAAGCCCGTTTTGGAGAGCAATAGCCGCTCCCGAAAGTCCTGCAATTAAGGCGTGGCTTTCACTCGTCGGAATACCAAAAATCCATGCTGCTGTTGCCCAGATTACGATAGCAACAAGTGCCGCACACAATGCTACAAATGCTTCGTGA
>DAOPYP010000061.1:0-9268 GCA_035352975.1 Oscillospiraceae bacterium | reverse complement strand
GCCAATACGAGCAAAACAGAGCCGATACAAATAACGCTTGCCATAACAACCGCCGCACAGATTACAAAATATCTTGTAACTATGCTCTTTTGCATCAGATACTATCCTCATTAGCTTCGAATTTATATCCGACGCCCCATACGGTTTTAAGTGCCCACTGGTCGGAAATCCCTTCGAGCTTTTCTCTCAGTCTTTTAATGTGAACGTCAATGGTTCTTGAATCGCCGTAATATTCAAAGCCCCATACCTCGTCAAGAAGCTGGTCGCGGGTATAAACCCTGTTCGGATTGGAAGCAAGATAAAATAACAGCTCAAGCTCTTTTGGCGGAGTATCGAGAACCTTCCCGTCAACCTTCAGCTCATAGCGCGTCATATTTACGACAAGCTTGTCATACTTAACCTCTTTAACTTCGGTTTCGGAGGAGGTTTGTCCTATTCTTCTGTAAACAGCTTTAATTCTCGCAATTACTTCCTTAGTATCAAAAGGCTTTACGATATAGTCGTCCGCACCGAGTTCAAGTCCCAATACCTTGTCAAAGGTTTCAGCCTTTGCGGTAATCATAATAATCGGAACGTTTGATTTTTTTCTGATTTCACGGCATACCTGCCAGCCGTCGAGTCCCGGAAGCATGATGTCAAGCAGAATTATGTCGGGTTTTAATGCGTTGAATTTTACGATTGCTTCTTCACCGTCGTGTGAAAGAATTACGCTGTAACCTTCTTTTTCAAGATATAATCTGAGAAGCTCGCATATATTGTTATCGTCGTCAATTACTAAAACTTTGCCTAAAGACATTGTCATCTTCCTTTCCGTTATGCAAAAAATGCGCTTTATATAGCTGATTATACTATATATTCTAAAATATATATTAATAATTAATTAACTAAATATTTTGTAAATGTAAATTTAACAAAATAATATAAAACTATTTATAATATTAACATTTTTTATATATAAACTCATATATGAAATACGTCTGATTGTTTGATTTTAACTAAAACAGCGAAATTATTATGAGATTATTTATTAATATATACAAAAATATAACTATATATCAAAATACGCTTGATTTTTCACAACAACTTGATAAAATAATATTAGCACTCAAAGATAAAGAGTGCTAACAATTAACATAACTATTTTTAAGGAGGATATAAATCATGACTATCAAACCACTTGCAGACAGAGTAGTAATTAAAATGCTTGAGGCTGAGGAAACGACCAAGAGCGGCATCATTCTTACCGCCGCAGCAAAAGAAAAGCCTTCCGTTGCCGAAATAATCGAAGTTGGACCGGGCGGTGTCGTTGACGGAAACAAGGTTGAAATGTACGTTAAAAAAGGCCAGCGAGTTCTTATCAGCAAATACTGCGGAACAGAAGTCAAGGTAGACGGCGAGGATTATACAATAGTAAAGCAGGACGACATTCTTGCAATTGTTGAATAATTAACACCTTAATTTATAATTTTAATTAATAACAGGAGGATTTTTAATATGGCAAAGGATATTATCTATGGCGAAAAGGCAAGAAAATCTCTTCAGGCCGGCATTGACAAGCTTGCTGACACGGTTAAAATCACACTCGGCCCTAAGGGCAGAAACGTTGTTCTCGATAAGAAATTCGGTGCTCCCCTCATCACAAACGACGGTGTTACAATTGCAAAGGAAATCGAGCTTGAGGACGCATTTGAAAACATGGGCGCACAGCTTGTTAAGGAAGTTGCCACAAAGACAAACGACGCAGCAGGCGACGGAACAACCACAGCTACACTTCTTGCACAGGCTATTGTACGCGAGGGTATGAAGAATATCGCCGCAGGCGCAAACCCTATGATTGTTAAAAAAGGTATAACAAAGGCTGTTAATGCCGCAGTTGATACTATTATAGCAAATTCCAAGAAGGTTGACGGCTCCGACGATATTGAAAGAGTTGCAACGGTTTCTTCTGCCGATGAAACAATCGGAAAGCTTATTGCAGAAGCAATGGAAAAGGTTACATCCGACGGTGTTATCACTATCGAAGAATCAAAGACAGCCGAAACATACAGCGAGGTTGTTGAGGGAATGCAGTTCGACCGCGGATATCTTTCACCTTATATGGTAACAGATACGGACAAGATGGAAGCCGTTATCGACGACGCTTACATTCTTATTACAGACAAGAAAATATCTTCGATTCAGGAAATTCTTCCTTTGCTCGAGCAGATTGTTCAGTCAGGCAAAAAGCTTGTAATCATTGCCGAGGACGTTGAAAGCGAGCCTCTCGCAACACTTATCGTAAATAAGCTCAAGGGCACATTTATCTGCGTTGCAGTTAAGGCTCCGGGCTTCGGCGACAGAAGAAAGGATATGCTCAGAGATATTGCAATCTTAACAGGCGGTCAGGTTATTTCGGAAGAAATCGGACTTGAGCTTAAGGACGCAACAGCTGATCAGCTCGGCCGTGCACGTCAGGTTAAAATTTCTAAGGAAAATACAATTATTATTGACGGCTTTGGAAATTCAGACGAAATCAAGTCAAGAATTTCACAGATTAAAGCGCAGATTGAAACAACAACCTCTGACTTTGACAGAGAAAAGCTTCAGGAAAGACTTGCTAAGCTTTCCGGCGGTGTAGCTGTAATTAAGGTTGGTGCTGCGACCGAAATTGAAATGAAGGAAAAGAAGCTCAGAATTGAAGACGCTCTTGCCGCAACAAAGGCAGCAGTTGAAGAGGGTATCGTTGCAGGAGGCGGAACGGCATTAATCAACGCTATGCCAGCCGTTGAAAAGCTTATCCCGACACTTACAGGCGACGAAAAGACGGGCGCACAGATTGTCCTCAGATCGCTTGAAGAGCCTGTACGTCAGATTGCCGTTAACGCAGGACTTGAAGGCTCGGTAATTATCGACAAGATTCGCCGTTCAAGAAAGCTCGGATATGGCTTTGACGCTTACAATGAAATTTATACCGACATGATTCCCGCAGGAATTGTTGACCCGACAAAGGTTACACGTTCGGCACTTCAGAATGCCGCTTCAGTAGCAGCAATGGTTCTCACAACAGAAAGCCTTGTTGCCGATATTAAGGAAGAAGCTCCCGCAATGCCTCCAATGCCGGGCGGCGGAATGGGCGGAATGTATTAAAAAATACCCTGTCTTTTATTTTACGAGGGCTTTGCGGTCTCCCCCAAACCCCTTCGCCACAAAATCTATATTTTTTCGACAGACTGACGGACGCTTTTTAAAAAGCGTCCGTTTTTTGTTCTGCAATTGACATTTTATCACTTTAACGGTAATATTATAATGTCATAGAATTTTAAAGAGGTAGGCTGTTATGAGAATTTCACTTGCGGCAAATATAATAAAATTTCTGCTCCGCTTTCCGCCGAGAAAGCTTATGGCAAAAAAATTCAGCTTAAAGCACGCGACGCTTAATATAATTGAAATGCTCTGGGCTTTGTCAAGGCATAAGAAGCCGCTTTTCAGATATGGGCTAAAGTCCGAGAAATTTACTCCGCGAGGCGTATTATGCGAATGGCTTTACAGAAACCCGAAACAGAAAAAGAAAGTGATTTTTTATCTTCACGGCGGAGCGTATTTGAGCGGAGGAATTTCCCACGCAAGAAACCGCTCGATGAAATACGCGCTTCATTCCTCGGCAAGCGTTTTTGCGGCTGATTACCGTACAAGTGCTGTCAAGCCTTTCCCCGCCGCATTGAGGGACAGCTTTAACGCGTATAAATTTCTGACGGAGCTTGCCCCCGATTCAAAAATCATAGTAATCGGCGATTCTGCGGGCGGAGGGCTTGCGCTTTCGACGGTAAGACTTGCCGTGAAAAACGGGTTAAAGCTCCCCGAAAAGATTATTCTGAACTCGCCGTGGACGGATCTCACCTGTAAAAGCAGAAGCTTTAAGTCAAAGCAGGCCTCCGACGTCGTTCTTCAGGGCGGATATTTAAAACACTGTGCAAGACTTTACGGCGGGAAAAATCTTAATAATCCACTGATTTCGCCGATTTTTCTGGACTACAAAGGCTTCCCTCCGATTGTGATAAATGTGGGAACGGACGAAATTCTTTTGGACGACAGTGTTAATGCCGCAAAAAAAGCCGCAAGGCAAGGTGTTTCGGTAAAACTCCGCGTTTGGGACGGAATGTTCCATATGTTCCACTACTGTGAGGATTTGATGCCCGAATCACGATCGGTGTGTCATGAAATTTACGGAGAAATCGACGATATTTAATCTGTTTTTACAAAACATCACAAATACCCGCTAATTGTATTGTATAATATAAATAAAAGTAAAATTATTTTAAAAAAGTGATTGACAAAAGTAGAATGATGTAGTAAAATGAATAAGTCGCAGGACAAGCGGACAACCACTTGTTGAAGCGCAAGCGTGGGAGCATAGCTCAGCTGGGAGAGCATCTGCCTTACAAGCAGAGGGTCATAGGTTCGAGCCCTATTGTTCCCACCATATTTTTGGCCTGGTAGTTCAGCTGGTTAGAACGCCGCCCTGTCACGGCGGAGGTCGTGGGTTCGAGTCCCATCCAGGTCGCCATTTTTGCAAAGGATTTTACGTCGTTTGCTTTCGCAGATTTCATATGAAATTTGCCTCTGTAGCTCAGTCGGTAGAGCAGAGGACTGAAAATCCTCGTGTCGATGGTTCGATTCCGTCCGGAGGCACCATTCCTTTTTAAAATGTCGTTTTACGGCATATATGCGGATTTAGCTCATCTGGTAGAGCGCCACCTTGCCAAGGTGGAGGTAGCGAGTTCGAGCCTCGTAATCCGCTCCATAATTCGTCGAGGTAGTAATCTCGGCGTTTTTTATTTTTCTCTTGAAATTTTAAAAAAGATGTGATATACTTTATTTAATGCGGATTTAGCTCATTTGGTAGAGTGCCACCTTCCCAAGGTGGATGTAGCGAGTTCGAGCCTCGTAATCCGCTCCAAAAAACAGACACTCGTCTATAAAAGTCGAGTGTCTGTTTTTCTTTTAAAAAATATCTTTTTTGTTTTTAATGTGACGTCTTATCAGAATTACTATTGAAACCGCCACGCATATAAGCATGAATGCGGGGACAAGCCACACATTTTTAGCTTCGTACTGAGAGGATTTCATATCCGTCCATAAATCCTGCATTTTCTGATTTGCCTCGTCAGAGAGGTTATAAAATACCGTTGTATTTTCTTTGAGATATTCGTCATCAGGATAGGATATGCCGTCATTTTTAATTTCATCGTCAAGCATATCATATGCGGCGGTATTCGGCGTTGAATAGCCGACATATGTCGTCGTCGCATATGCAATATCAGGCTCACACATAAAATTTATATACATTTCGGCGGCTTCCTTTTGCTTTGAGCCCGAAGGAATACACATCGCATCGACAAAAAGATTAGTCCCGCTTTTAGGAACGGCAAATGCAAGGTCCTCATATTCATCCATCAGCGTAATTGCGTCACCCGCATAATATGGGGCGATAAGCGCTTCCCCTGCCCCCATTTTGTCGAATATTTCGTCCATTACATATGCCTGAACGACCTTTTTCTGCTCTTTAAGCTTTTCAGCGGCTTTTTCAAGCTCCTCGGGATTTTCGGTGTTTATCGAATATCCGAGCATTATTTCAGCGATTGCAAAGGCATCGCGCGGATTGTCGAACATCAGAATTCTGTCGGCGTAATCCTCGTTCCAGAGAATATTCCAGTCAATGTCATTTTCGTCAATAAGAGTTTTGTCATAGATAATTCCTACGGTTCCCCACATATACGGAACGGAATATTCGTTCTTCTGATCATAAAGAGGATTAACAAAGGTATCCTTTATGTATTTAAAGTTGGGTATATTTTTAAAGTCAAGAGGCTTCAGCATATTTTCCTTAATCATTCTGGAAATCATATAGTCCGACGGAATGATTATATCATAGCTTGAACCGCCGCCCTTTAATTTAGCATACAGCTCCTCATTTGTCGCATAGGTGCTGTAATTCACGGTAATCCCCGTAAGCTTTGTGAATTCGGCATTAACGTCGAGTGTCCCCTCGTCGGCTCCGTCGGAAATGTATTCGCCCCAGTTATATACGTTTATGGATATGCCCTTGTCTTTAAATTTTGAGTAATATTCTTCATCATCAACCGAAAGCGTCTGATATTCAATTTCTTCTTCGGCATCGGCTTCGGGAGCATTTTCGGAAGTATTTTTACATGAGCAAAAAATCCCGCCGATAATCATAAGAGCGGCAATTACCGCAAAAAGTTTTTTCATCGGCCTTCCTCCTTTGCTTTTAAGAAAGGCTTCACAGGTCTGTTTTCAATCACGTTTTTAACTATGAGGACAATTACCACGACTGCAAAAATAATAGTCGAAAGTGCGTTGATTTCGGGGCTGACCTTTCTCCTCGTCATAGAATAAATCGTTATGGGGAGAGTTTGTGAGGTCGAGCCGCTCGTAAAATAGCTGACAACAAAATCATCAAGAGAGAACGTAAATGACATCAGAAGCCCTGATATAACTCCGGGTAGTATTTCGGGGAGAACAACCTTAAAAAACGCCTGAACGGAATTACACCCCAGATCCTGCGCCGCCTCATAAAGGTGAGGGTCCATTTGCCGGATTTTCGGCATTACATTAAGAATTACATACGGAACGTTAAAGGTTATGTGCGCAATAAGAAGCGTTACAAAGCCGAATTCAAGATTCATTCTTGCGGCAAAAAACACAAACAAAAGCATTAGCGATACACCCGTTACAATTTCGGGGTTTATTATCGGAATGTTTGTGATGTTGATGATAACCATTTTAGGGAACTTTCTCATACTGCTTATGCCGATAGCCGCCGCAGTACCGAGAATTGTTGCGGAAAGCGATGCAATTACCGCGATAATAAGCGTATTTCTAAGCGACATCATAATAAGCTCATTTTGAAAAAGCTTTTGATACCAGTCAAACGTAAAGCCCGACATTACCGAACGGCTTTTTGTCGTATTGAATGAAAATACGATGAGGACAAAAATAGGCGCATAAAGAAACATCAGAACAAGTGAAATATAAATTCGTGAAAGCTTTTTCATACGTTACCCCCCTATAAAAGTACTTTGTCGTCATCGTCGTTGAACTGATTCATTATAGTCATAATCAGCAGTATAATTACCATAAGCACAAGTGAAATTCCCGCGCCAAGGTTAGGGTTATAGGAATTCCCCAAAAACTGCATTTCAATAAGGTCACCGATAAGAAGATTCCCGCCGCCCCCGAGCATTCTTGAAATAATAAACGTACTTATCGCGGGGACAAAAACCATGATAATTCCCGAGTTTACGCCGGGAAGACTAAGCGGAAGAACTACCCTGAAAAGCGTTTCACGCGAGTTACAGCCGAGATCCGCCGCCGCCTCAAGTATGCTTTTATGTATCTTTACCATAACGGAATAAAGCGGAAGTATCATAAACGGGAGGTAGTTATATACCATACCGAGAACGACCGCCCCCTCTGTATTAAGCATTTTAAAAGGTCCTATTCCGACAAGCTCAAAAAGTCTGTTGATAAGTCCGTTGTTGCCGAGAAGTGTCATCCACGCGTAAGTTCTGAGAAGAAAGTTCATCCACATAGGGAGCATGACTA
This sequence comes from Oscillospiraceae bacterium, assembly GCA_035352975.1. Classification (GTDB taxonomy): domain Bacteria; phylum Bacillota; class Clostridia; order Oscillospirales; family Ruminococcaceae; genus DAOPYP01. The sequence continues at coordinate 1,663 of DAOPYP010000061.1, read as the reverse complement.
TCATAAGCATTGTCCCCTGTACTTTTGTTTCAAGTCTTGTCAGAATAAAAGCGACGGGGTAAGCTACGACAAGGCATATTACTGTTGCAATTGCGGCAAGCCAGATTGACTTTATAAAAATATTCGTATACTGGGCAACATCGGCAATATATTCAAGCGTAAAATGCCCGTTCCCGTCGGTGAATGCAAAATACCCTACCATTATAAGCGGCACAACTATGAATACAGCCATCCACACAAGATAAGGGGCAGAAATAAGCTTTACCTTCATATTTCTTCCTCCGGAGTGCCGATAAGATAAGTTTTGTTCGCTTTCTCCATTTTTTTCATGATGTGAATATCTGACGGAGCGAATTTTATGCCGACAGCCGAGCCTACCTCGGCGGCTTGTGTCGAATGGACAATCCAGCTGAAATCATAAGCCTCGACAAGCATTTCGTAGTGAACACCTTTGAAAATAACCGACTGAACAAGTCCGTTTATCTTTGCATCGTCAGGGCTGACAAGTTTCACGTCCTCAGGACGTATAACAACATCAACGGGAGTATTTTCGCCGAAACCGCTGTCAACACATTCAAACTCTCTTCCGCCGATTTCGACAAGACAGTCCTTTATCATAAGTCCGTCAAGAATGTTGCTTTCGCCGATAAAGTCTGCAACAAAGGCGTTTACAGGTTCGTTGTATATGTCAACGGGCGTACCTATCTGCTGAATGTCGCCGTTGTTCATTACGACAACAGTGTCGCTCATTGTAAGAGCCTCCTCCTGATCGTGAGTGACATATATAAAAGTGATTTCAAGACTCTGCTGAATACGTTTAAGCTCTATCTGCATTTCCTTTCTAAGCTTTAAATCAAGTGCACCGAGAGGCTCGTCAAGAAGCAAAACTCTAGGACGGTTTATCAATGCTCTTGCGATTGCGACACGCTGCTGCTGTCCGCCCGAAAGACGATTGACCGAGCGTTTTTCGTATCCCATAAGGTTTACAAGCTCAAGCATTTCGCCGACACGCTGATTTATAACCTTTTCGGGGAGCTTTTTAACGCGAAGCCCGAAAGCAATATTTTCGTATACGTTAAGGTGAGGGAAAAGAGCATACCTCTGAAACACTGTATTCACGTTTCTTTTGTGGGGTGGAATATCGTTGATTTCCTTATCCTCAAATAGAACTTTTCCTCCGTTTGGGGTAATAAACCCGCCGATAATTCTGAGGGTTGTTGTTTTTCCGCATCCGGACGGACCAAGAAGCGTTACAAACTCCTTGTCTTTAATCTCAAGATTAATATCATTAAGAATTCGCTCGCCGTCAAATTTTACAGAAATATTTTTTAAGCTAATAATATTTTCCATTTCAATTCTTCCTCCCGTCAGGTTTTCCGCCCGCGCGGATGGCTGTTCAAAAAACAAGCCGACAATATAAACTTTAGTCGAAAAACAATATATTGTCAAGGTTTTTGAGGAATTTTTGTATATGTATATATTTCGGCATGACTGCTTTGTGGCATTGACATATCGTTTATAAAATGTTAATATATTAACCATTGAATTGACAAAGATAAATTGCGTATTAGCATACCGCAAATTTTCAATATGAGGTGAATTTAATGAAAAAAATAATTGCCCTTATGACGGCAATAATTATTTCAGCGAGCTTTTTCGGGGG
>DAOPYP010000060.1:0-9388 GCA_035352975.1 Oscillospiraceae bacterium | reverse complement strand
GAGGCAATTACGCTTAAAAAGCAGTAAGTCTCAATCTGTGTTAAAATACTCATCCTATATATTTTAATCTATATTAATTTAAGGAGGAAATTCTGATGGCAAAAATATTCTATCAGAAAGACTGTGACATTAACAAGCTTAATGGAAAAACAGTTGCAATCATCGGTTACGGAAGTCAAGGTCATGCTCACGCACTTAATCTTCACGACAGCGGAGTAAATGTAATCGTGGGTCTTTATGAGGGAAGTAAATCGTGGCAGAGAGCTGAAAAAGCAGGCTTAAAGGTTATGGTAGCCGCTGAAGCTGCAAAGGCTGCCGACATAATTATGATTCTTATCAATGACGAAAAACAGAGAAAGCTTTACGAGGACAGCATCGGACCTAACCTTACAAAGGGAAAGACTCTTGCTTTTGCTCACGGCTTTAATATTCACTACAATTGTATCAATCCTCCCGCAGACGTAAACGTAATTATGGTTGCGCCTAAGGGACCGGGTCATACTGTACGTTATGAATTTGAGGCAGGAAAAGGCGTTCCTTGCCTTATCGCCGTTCATCAGGATGCAACAGGCGACGCTCAGGAAATAGGTCTTGCTTATGCCGCTGGAATAGGCGGAGCAAGAGCTGGCGTTCTTGAAACAACATTCAAATGCGAAACAGAAACAGACCTTTTCGGTGAACAGGCTGTACTTTGCGGAGGAGTAACCGCTTTGATGAAAGCAGGATTTGAAACTCTTGTTGAAGCAGGATATGACCCACAGAATGCTTACTTTGAATGTATCCACGAAATGAAGCTTATCGTTGATATGATTTATCAGGGTGGTTTCAAGAGAATGAGATATTCTGTTTCGGATACTGCTGAATACGGCGATTACGAAATCGGAAAGAGAATTATAACCGAAGAAACAAAGAAAGAAATGAAGAAGGTTCTTCACGAAATTCAGGACGGTACATTCGCAAGAAACTGGATTCTTGAAAATCAGTGCGGAAGACCTCACTTCCTTGCTACAAGAGCAATGGAAGCTTCACATCAGCTTGAAGAAGTCGGAGAAGACCTCAGAAAGCTTTACAGCTGGAACAAAGAAGAATTTGATGACTAATTACTAAATCAAAAGCCCTGTATCATTAAAGATACAGGGCTTTGTTTATTGTTTGTATTTTTTTGTAAACAGTGCGAAAACTATGCAATCGGAAATAATTAAAATAAGTCCGACTTTCTGAAAAAATTCAGGGATTATTCCGTTTGACGAAATAACCAGAATTACAACCGACAATGCAATTATCAAAATATTAATCAGATAAACAATAACAAATTTTTTGAATTTTTTATCTTCCAAATTAAATCTCCTAAAAAGTTATTTTAGTGATTAAAATTCTCCGGTAAGCTCTCTGTAAAGACCGATATAAAGCTGAGCAGACTTATTCCAGCTGAAATCAACTCTCATAGCGTGCGAAACTAGTTTGCCCCACTGCATGCGCTTATCGTAGTATTCTTTTGCTCTTTTGCAAGCGTCAAGCATATCATGAGCGTTATATGTTTTAAAAGTAAAGCCGTTTCCGTTTTTTTCGCCCGCATCGGTTATGCTATCACGAAGTCCGCCTGTTTCTCTAATTATCGGGATAGTTCCGTAACGGCAGGAAACCATTTGAGCAAGACCGCAGGGCTCGCTTTGTGACGGCATTAAAAACATATCACAGCCCGCATAAATCTTTCTTGCAAGCTCGGGGATAAATCCGATTGTTACGCTGACTTTATCGGGATAACGGTAAGACATTTCTCTGAAAAAGTCCTCATATATTTTTTCGCCTGAGCCTAAAATTGCAAATTTATAACCGAGATTTAAAATATCCTCAAATACAAATTTAATGAGGTCGATACCCTTGTGAGATACAAATCTGGTAACAACTCCGATAACAGGTTCATTGCCTTCCTGAAGTCCAAGCTCCTCAAGAAGCGCTTTTTTACATACAGCCTTACCTTTTTTGTCAGCAGAGCTGAAGTTCGCGGGAATAAGAGGATCAGTTTCTGGATTATACCCGATGGTGTCAATTCCGTTAAGGAAGCCGCAGAGCTTATATTGCTTACTTACAAGCACCCTGTCAAGACCGTGTGAATACCATGGGTCAAGAATTTCCCAAGCATAACTTGGCGATACGGTTGTAACCTTATCAGCGGTTTCAATAGCGCCCTTCATAAGATTTATACAGCCGTCATATTCAATTAAACTGGAATGATACATAGGAATGCCAAGCAATTCGTTAATAAGTTCAAGACCGTATTTGCCCTGATACTGAATATTGTGGATAGTAAATACTGTCTGGATATCTTCAAATCCAGGCTGATAGCGGTAAAAAATATCATAATAAACAGGTACAAGAGCAGTCTGCCAGTCATTTGAATTGATTACCTGAGGTTTGAAATCAATATATCTGAGCATTTCAAGAATTGCTCTTGATAAGAATACAAATCTTTCGGCATCATCATAAAATCCGTAAAGACCGTCTCTCCCAAAATAATATTCGTTGTCGAGAAGATAATAGGTAACACCGTTTGCAACAGCGGTAAATACGCCGCAGTACTGCTTTCTCCATGCAACGTCGACTGTGAAATTTGTAATAAACGTCATAGTCTGTCTTAATTCCGGACGGATACTTTTATAAAGAGGCATAACAACACGGCAATCATGTCCTGCACTTACGATAGCGGCAGGAAGTGAACCGGCAACATCGGCAAGTCCGCCGGACGCGATGAATGGAAGAGCTTCGCTTGATGCATATAGAATGTTCATAAAATGTCCCCCTTATATGTCAAATACACTAAAAAAATATGTATTTGTTTTATGTTTTAATTATATTTCATAATTTTTTAAAAATCAATTAGCAATAATAACAAAAAAATATCAATAACGTTTAAGTTTGGATTTTTTTATAAAAAAACCGAAGCAACTTTTGTAAAGCTGCTTCGGTTTTACTACTTTATAAATGAATTCGTATTATATACGGTTAATTGCACTTACAAGAGCATTTACCGAGGCGGACATAATGTCATCGTCAATGCCCGTTCCCCAGATGACTTTTCCGTCTTTTAAGGTTATCCCTACGTAAGCGACAGCCTTAGAGTTTGAGCCCTGTTCAAGGGCGTGCTCGGTATAGGTCGTGATGTTGTAGTCAAGTCCGAGATTTTCCTTTAATGCGTTTGAAACAGCGTCAAGACGTCCGTTTCCGTTTCTTGTGATAACTTTTTTAATTCCGTCCGTTTCGATGGTTACGGTTGCTTCAATTCCGCCGCGCTGAACATAATGTGCTTCAATAAGCTTGATTTTTGTATCAATATTTACATAAGTTTCCTTAAAGATATTGAATACCTCATCGGGCTGAAGTTCTTTATGAAGATGATCAGAAACGCTTTTTACAGTATATCCGAAGTTCTCACGCATTTTTGCGGGAAGAACAAAGCCGTAATACTGTTCGAGGAGATAGCCTATGCCGCCTTTTCCTGACTGACTGTTGATTCTGATAACGTCGCTTTCATATTCTCTTCCGACATCTTTTGGATCAATCGGGAGATAGGGAACAGTCCAGAATTCACAGTTATTGGCTTCACGCCACTTCATGCCCTTTGCGATAGCGTCCTGATGAGAACCTGAGAATGCCGCAAACACAAGCTGTCCGCTGTATGGCTGTCTTTCATAAACGTGCATACGCGTTACTTTTTCATAAAGCTCGGTAATTTCAGGGAGATTTGTGAAGTCAAGCTTAGGGTCTACTCCGTGCGAAAACATATTCATTGCAAGAATGATAATATCGACATTTCCGGTTCTTTCGCCGTTTCCGAAAAGCGTTCCCTCAATTCTGTCGGCACCTGCAAGCAGCCCCATTTCTGAATCCGCAACAGCGCAGCCTCTGTCGTTGTGAGGGTGAAGAGAAACAATCACATTTTCGCGGCTTTTGAGGTTTTTGCACATATATTCAACCTGTGCGGCGTAAATGTGCGGCATTGAGCAGGATACTGTAGCGGGGAGATTTATAATAACCTTGTTGTCTGACGTAGGCTCCCATACGTCAATTACGGCGTTGCATATTTCAAGCGCAAAATCAATTTCTGTTCCTGTGAAGCTTTCGGGGGAGTATTCAAACTTAAAATTCCCCTCGGTTTTTTCTGCAAATTCCTTTAACAGCTTTGCACCTGAAACGGCAATTTCAATTATTTCTTCCTGTGATTTTTTAAATACCTGCTCTCTTTGTGCAACAGAAGTGGAATTATAGAGATGAACAACGGCATTTTTAGCTCCTTTAAGCGCATCAAAGGTCTTTTGAATTATATGCTCTCTTGACTGTGTGAGAACCTGAATTGTAACGTCGTCGGGGATAAGCTCCTGCTCGATAAGCTCTCTTAAAAAAGTATATTCCGTTTCGGAAGCGGCAGGGAAGCCGACTTCGATTTCTTTGAATCCGACGTTGACTAAAAGCTTGAAGAATTCGATTTTTTCCTTGAGGCTCATAGGAACGATAAGCGATTGATTTCCGTCGCGGAGGTCAACCGAACACCAAATAGGCGCTTTATCCATATATTCTTTATTTACCCAGTCGTTGGTAACAACGGGCGGCATGAAATATTGTCTTGTGTATTTTTTGTAATTTTTCATAAGAGTTCCTCCTTAAAATAATGTGATTTTCTTTTTAGTGTTTTAAAAAAGTAATAAAAAACCTCCGTCCCTTGAAATAATTTCAAGAGACGAAGGTGAAAAATCACATCCGCGGTACCACTCTTATTGGCACATTCCTGCGCCCTCTCATTCACATCTGACAATGTGTATCTCTGTAACGGGAGAAACCGTTCAAGCCTACTTTTTATGCTTTCAGCTGACTGCTCAAGGGGGAGTTATGGAACTGGATCATTACTGCTTCGCACCGAACAGCAGCTCTCTGAAAAGTGATTGACAGAACTTTTTTCCCTATCATTGCATTTAGATTAATCAAAATATATCACATAATAAATCATATGTCAAGAGTTAATTTTACTTTTTTTATTTTTGTTTTTGATTTTTTTAATAAAGTTTTCATTGTAATAAATCCCGATAAGCCCTACTGATGCTGTAATTACGAAAATCAGAATAGTCATTACCCAGTTCCCTTGGGCAAGATTCGCCCCCGCAAAGGTAGATGAAATTATTGACGGAATTCTGGCTAAAGTCATAAGAATAAAGAAATTCAAAGGCTTAATATCGGTTAGGGGAACGATATAAGTCAGAACATCTTTAGGAGTACCTGGAATAAGATATAAAATGAAAATAACGGTTTCAAGCTTCTTTTCATCGTTCAAAAATTTGAACTTCTTTATTTTTTCAGGCGGTACAAAAGCATTGACAAGGGGGTATCCGACTTTTTTTACAAGATAAAAAATTATAATGGTTCCGAGTAATGCTCCTGCCGAGCAAAGAAAAAATCCACCGAATGTTCCAAAAAGTATGCCCCCAAGAATTTCGACAGGCTCGCCCGGAATAAGTGCGACAATAACCTGAATAATCTGAACCCCTAAAAATAATGTCCAGCCGAAAGCCCCAAAGCTTCTGACCTTTTGTATTATTAAAGCGCGTCCATGTCCGGTTGAAAGCTCTTTTACAAGAGGAACAGTAAAAATTGCCGCGGCTACGGTAATTACTATAAATATTATTATGGCGGAAAGCCTTATAATATCTGTTTTGGTCAGCTTTTTCATTTAGTTAACCTCTGTTTTTTCATACAATAATTTATTTTTTGAATTTCCTCAAAAATTTTGTACGGAACCATTTGCAGTAAAGTGCGGCGGCAGAACCGAGAAAAAAGTCATATAAAATAAAAGTCAGATTTGCCAGACCGAGGAATATCAGTATTCCGTACTTTCCCCAGTCGCTTAAGCTGTCGAGAACGTTCGGCATAAAAATATTTAAAATTATCCAATAGCAGGAGATTACACAAATATTGAAAACCGTTATTTTTACAACCCATTCAAGAAAATGGTTTTTGATTTTTTCTATTGAAACCTTTAGAATAGGGTAATGACCGAAAAGGAAAATAAAAAGCATGGCGGCTTCTCTGTCGGGCGTCATAAAAACTGAAAGAATTGAAACAGCGACGTAGGTTGCGAATGCCCATTTCTGTGAAACCTCGATAACTATCATAATCATCAGCATTCCCGCGAACATAGGACATATATATGTCAGAAAAGGACCGAATCCCGTCAGAAACATGGAGAGTACTGCAATAGAAGCAATTACCCCTCCCAAAGCTATTTTATAGCTGAGTTTTTTCATATTCCAGTCCTTTCACAGATGATTTTTTAAAATTAACAGCAGGAAATTAAATCTCCCCCGGAACATTCGCAGCAGCAGTCCGCGCATACAAGTCCCTGGCACAGATCACAGGCGGAACAGCCGCATACCGTGTCCCGACCGCGGTAAGGATTCGGGTTTCCGTTCATATTGCCTTGCCTTGCGTTAATCATTGAATTGAGCGCAGCATTGTATTCGGCGTTCTGTGGGTCAAGTCTGACGGCATTTGAAAAATTTTCAAACGCTTCGTTCAGCCAGCCGCGCGCATAGCAGACACTGCCCTTTAAAAACGACCACTCCGCATTTCGCTGAGTTGTAGGCTGATCAAGAATATTTTCGGCGTCGGTAAGATTTCCTTGCTTAATCTGACTGCGAATCTCTGAAAAAACCGAATTATCTCCGCTATAATATTGTGATGAAGTATAGGAATATTTTTGTTCTCCTCCGCCTCGGCGCATATCCATTATTCTGTCAAAAGCCGCATTTATTTCCTTCATTTTTTCCTCAGCAAGGTCAGAAAGCGTGCTTTGGCTATGTCTGTCAGGATGAAATTTTAAAGACATTTTTCTGTAAGCCTCACGAATTTCATCATCGGTTGCGGAAGGTGATACACCTAGAATAACATATGGATCGGTCATTTCAATAACTCCCTTTCGTTTAAAACTAAATTAAAGGTATTGCCTAATCCGAGATAAATAATATTATCAAGGATAGGCTTGAATTTTTTTATATTGAGAAGTGTATATGCATTTGCAAGCTCCCCGAGCGTGAAATAAATGCTGTCTTTTGCTAATTCACGTATTTTTTCAATATTGAGGTTTTCGCAGCCGTCCTGTAAAAGAAGCGGGTTGTATTGCTTGTTTTTATAATCTTTTTTTACGTCGTCAAGTGCGTCGGTAATATAAACGTATCTTCCCAAAAGATAGCCTATTCTTGAAAGAATTCTTTTTGTATTTTCGTCCTCCGAAAGCTCCGCCGCAATTTCAGACATTATCTGTGACGTAGGCTCGGCGGCTTTGTCAATGCTTTTTGTATTTTCTTTTTCGTTTTCACGCTGAACAGCCATATATTTTTCGGCAGCGGACGTAAGAACGGGAAAAGCTTTTGCAGCTTTATTATATGATCTTTTTATAAATCCTAGCATTACATATGAAAAAAAATTTCTGAAAAATCCGCTGTCAATGGTATCGTCCTTTAATTTGTGATAAACTGAAATTACCGCCGCAGAAGCTGAATAATTAAGACCGCCACAGGCTATGCAGGGCGTTTTTTTAAGCGGATGTGCAATACACGGCTGAGGCTTTATAGATATTTCGGAATCTGAAAGGGAAAAGCCTAAAAGACCTAAAAATGCAAAATCATAGCTTAATGTGAATCTCAGGATAACGCTGTAGCTTTTCCCGATTTCTTTGCATAAGCCGCAGTAAACGGCTTTGTATATATCATATTCACAGAATTTAAGCTGAGATTTAAACGGGCGTATATACCCAAACAAAAACAACATTCCTTTCAGACTGAATACATTTAAGTTATTTTATCATTTATAATAACGATTGTCAAATTATGCTGAATAAAAATATTTAATTTTGTTCGAATGTCAATGATGGGTGCTATATAAAGAAAGAAAAGATGAAATTTTTTCGAAATAATGCTACATTTCGATCATCTCAGATCCAATACCGCATGTCTGCTATAAAAAAGATATCAAATCTTTTATGGCAGACCTAATCAAAGTTTATTAGGCTGTAAATGAAGATGAAGCAATGATATATTCATTGCTTCATCTCAAAGAAAAATGGCAAAAATCTTATATGGTTTAAAAATGGCCAACTTATAGGCTTCAGTTTTTCTCAAAAAAAACAGAGGCTTTTTCTTACTCGTTTTTAATTGCTTCGAGGGCAGAGATTTTTACAGCTCTGTTTGCGGGATAAAATCCGCTGACAAGTCCTACAAATGTAGAAAATGCAAGTGCTAGAAGAACAAGCCACGGCGGAATAATCGAAACCGCAAGCTTAACGGGTTCTTCGCCCATATACATCATGTCTGAGCCCATCGCTCCTCCTCCGACGGCGTTAAGAATTGCCGAAATAATGAAGCTGATAATTGAGCCCATAATTCCGCCCAAAAGTCCTATACACCCCGCTTCAAGAAGAAATACCTGCCTGATATTCCTTATAAAGCAGCCTAAAACTTTCATAACGCCTATTTCACGTGTACGTTCGTATATAGACATTATCATTGTGTTGGTAATACCGATTGCGGCAACGAAAAGGCTGATTGCGGCAAGTCCGCCCAGTAGCATCTGCTGTTTTATTACCTGACCCTGCATCTGTTCACGGATAGTATCCATACTGAATGACTGTAGACCCATTTCGTCAATTACATCCTGAACCTTACTTACATCATCTAGATTTTCAACGTATACTCCCAATTCGGAATAAACAGTTTCTTTTTTATCCTTTATACCATTAAGTCGATTATAATCTGCTATAAGTTTTTCGGCAAAGCTCATGTCAAGCATTACAGCATTTATACTTTCGTATTTATTAGAATCCTCTTTTAATATTGCTACGGTTTTAAGCTTGAATTCATATCCCTTTCCGCCACTTTGATATCCGCCGTAATTATCATTTTCTATCGGTTTTTTAGAGTTGTTTACCGTAAGTAGAATCTGTTCATCCATAGGTTCAAAAAAAGCCGGCTTAACTGTTCCGTCAGGCATTTCCTCAGGCCATACCATATCATTCTGACGTTTTTTAGTATCTCTGAACTGATAAGCTGCCTGTGAACCAAAAATAATAAAATTATCTGTTAGTTTTTCGGGAACAGAACCTTTATCTATTTCAAATCCGAACTTTTCAAGATATTCCGGATAAACTCCATAAACGTCCATCCAATTGCTTTTATACTTATTATTTTTCCCTGCATAAATCGAAAACATTTCACTGTCAAGTCTTAACTTGGGAAATACCCCAGTAACTCCGTCAATCTGCTGAATGGCTGTCAAAGTATCTTTATTGAGTGCGGGGGGCTGACTGGTATTTTTGCTGCCTCCGCTGCCACTTTCAGCTACAACC
>DAOPYP010000059.1:0-9849 GCA_035352975.1 Oscillospiraceae bacterium | reverse complement strand
AAGTGCATACAACGTTAAAAAATGTGAAAACGCAAAGGAACTCGTTAAAAACTGCAAGTATGTATTTTTAGCAGTTAAGCCCCAAATGATTGAAGAGGTACTTAATGAAATTTCTTCTGCTGTCAGTGAAGATACGGTTATGGTGTCTATTGCGGCTGGAATAACCGGAGAATATATTCAGTCAAAGACAATTCCGACGGCCAAGGTCATTCTGGTTATGCCGAATACACCGCTTTTATTGGGCGAAGGTGCTTCCGCATTATCAAAGCTTGATACGGTTAAAGATGACGAATTTAAGCTTGTTTGTGATGTTTTTTCATCCTGCGGTGAAATTGCCGTTATCGGAAAAGACAAAATGAAAGAAATAATTGCTATAAACGGAAGCAGTCCTGCTTTTATTTATCTTTTTGCAAAGGGCTTTATCGATTATGCCGAATCAGAGGGGATTGACACAGATACAGCTAAAAAGCTTTTCTGCAAAACGTTGGTCGGTTCCGCAAAAATGATAACTGACTCGGGCTATTCAATTGACGAGCTTATAAAAATGGTTTCCTCTCCGGGCGGGACAACGTTAAAGGGCTTAGATGAACTGTATGCGGGCAATCTTGTGGAAGTCGTTAAAATGGCGTGCAAGAGCTGTACACAGCGTGCATACGAACTTTCAAAATAATTAAAGCGGGACATTTTGTCCCGCTTTTTTGTTCTTAAAAATGATTATCAGTCATATATTTAATTAAAAAGGACGAGGTATATGATATGATTAATACAATAAGGACGAGCTGTGAGCCTGTTAAAAAAAATATTAAGCCTAATATTATACTGCTGATGACGTTACTATTAATAGGAGTATTGATAGGAACACTTGCGTTTTGTAATATGTCGCAGGACGATTTCAATAATTTTTCCTTTATCACGCAGATGTTTATTAAAAATAAATCCGAGCAGACTTTTTTACAATCCCTGATAAATTCATTTTCAACATCTGCATCATTGCTCCTGATATGCTTTTTTCTTGGCTTCAGTGCAATTTCTCAGCCTGTTGAAATTACTATACCTATATTCAGAGGCTTGGGATTAGGCGCGTCCATAGCGTATATCTATGTAACCTATGGGATTAAAGGATTTCTTATCTCTTTGCTTTTAATTATTCCGAATGCGGTGATTTCTTCGATTTCAATTATAATTGCTGCAAGAGAAAGCATAAAGATGTCAAACATGTTTACGTTTTTTGCGATTTCAAACAGCTGCGAAAATAATATGAAAAGCTGTATTAAGCTTTATCTATTGAAATTTTTAATATTATTTGTTATAATAGGATTGTCTTCGGTTATCGACAGTCTTCTGGCTTTTATTTTTGCCGGTATGTTGTTATAGCCTATGAATTATAAATTTTAAGGAGATGCAAAGTTGGGACTATTTTATAGCTATAAAACTGCCGGATCAGGAATTTCTAAAAATGCTAAGACAAAAAACATGTTTGTTTTATTTTTCAATCTATATTTCAGGAAATTCTGGAATCTCATAAAGCTTAATCTGCTATATTCGCTTGCGTGTATTCCTATTGTAACGATAGGCCCCGCAACGGCGGCATTTACGACTGTATTAAAAAAATACTCTATGGAAAGACACTCATATATATGGTCTGATTTTTGGGAATCCTTCAAGAAGAATTTCAAACAGTCATTTGTGGTGGGAATAGTCGATCTTATATTATTTATCGGAACGATATCCGCAACATTAGTTTATCCCAAGCTTTCCGAAACATCAAAGCTATTTACCGTCGCATTGATAATAAGTATAAGTATTGCCGTCACGTTAATTATAATGAATTTTTATATTTTCCTTATGATTGTATCACTTGAACTGTCACTTAAAGATATAATCAAAAATGCTTTTATATTAACCTGCGCGGCTCTTAAAGAAAATGTCATTACATTATTAGCTGTTTTTATAGTTGCGGCTGCGGTTTACGCTTTGATGTTTTTTTTCAATATATTTTTCATTCTGTTATTTGCTTTATTTTTATCTTCTTTTTGCGGATTTTTAATCGTATTTAATTGCTACCCTATAATTCAGAAGTATATAATAAATCCTTATTACGAGGCAAAAGGTATCGAGAATCCTGAAAATGAATATGCAAATGTTTCAGAAGATGACGCGATATTCAAGGATAATCCAGAAAAAGAAAAGCCTGGAAATGTTCCTATAAAAACCCCTAAAAGCAAAAAAATCATTTCATAATAAAAATCCTGCTTACTGATTTGTAAGCAGGATTTATTTATTGATATTTAATATTAGTGAGGGATAACACTTAACAGTACACCGGCAGCAACTGCTGAACCGATAACTCCTGCTACGTTAGGACCCATAGCGTGCATTAAAAGGAAGTTCGTAGGATTTGCCTGTGCGCCGACTTTTTGTGATACACGGGCAGCCATTGGAACTGCTGAAACGCCGGCTGAACCGATAAGCGGATTGACTTTTCCTTTTGAAAATACATACATAAGCTTTCCGAAAAGAACACCGCAGGCTGTACCGATTGAGAATGCCGCAAGACCTAAAAGAACTATTTTAAGCGTTGCACCGTTTACAACATTTTCAGCACTTGTTGTAGCACCTACCGAAACGCCGAGAAAAATTGTTACAATGTTCATTAATTCGTTCTGTGCTGTCTTAACAAGTCTTTCACAAACGCCGCTTTCTTTAAGTATGTTACCGAACATAAGCATACCAACAAGCGGAGCAGCAGAAGGAATTAAAAGTGAAATAACAAGGGTTACAGCAATAGGGAAGATAACCTTTTCTGCTTTTGATACGGGGCGAAGCTGTTCCATTACGACTGAACGTTCTTTTTTGGTAGTTAAAAGCTTCATAATAGGCGGCTGAATTACAGGTACTAAAGCCATATATGAATATGCCGCAACGGCAATTGTTCCAACACTTATTGAAAAGCCTGTTCCGTCACCGAGCATTTTTGTTGCCACATAAATTGATGTAGGTCCGTCAGCACCGCCGATAATAGCGATTGAAGCACATTCCTGCGGCTGCATTCCGAGCAAAGCTGCACCGATAAATGTAAAGAATATACCGCCCTGTGCGGCTGCACCGAGAAGAAAGCTCTTAGGATTGGCTATCAGCGGCCCGAAGTCTGTCATACATCCGATTCCAAGGAATATTAGTGGCGGGAAGAGCTCAAGCCTTACACCTGTATAAAGTACGCTCATTAACCCTTCTTCTAAATTGGAACTCAAATTAGCAAGAGGAAGATTAGCTAAAAACATACCGAATGAGATAGGAAGTAAAAGTAAAGGCTCAAACTGTTTTTTAATTGCGAGATACATAAATAAAAACGAAATAGCGATCATAAGTCCGTGACGCCATGTGAATGCGGCAATACCGGATTCTAAAAATAAATCTTTCAGAGTATTTAAAAATATTTCCATTACGATTAATCACTTACCTTTCAGAGTATAACAATTTAAAATGAACGGGTATTTTCCTGAATTCCCGCCATGCTCCATACAGGACGTCCGACTTTGGCTTTTTTAATACCTCTTATAACAAAGGATGAACCTGTACTGCTGTCAGACATAGCAGCGACAGCCGCGGAAATAACAGCAATAATTTCGTCGCTTATTCCGTCTTCAACAACGGGAGCCGGTAAACTTTTAGTGTTTTTTTTTGCATCTGAATCCTGTTTTTTATCTGGTTCTGAAGGCTTATCTTTTTTTGCGTTAAGTAAATTGCCCATTATACTAACGAATATAATGAGAATTACAAGAGCGATAAAAACAATTGTAAGCCCGGTAAAAACAATTGCGAGAACTTGTCCCATATCCATATTTTCAATCTCCTTTAAAAATTCAACATTGAGTTTATTATAACTCAAATAAAAAAAAAATGCAATGCAAAACAACAAATTTCTAACAATGTTTAATAAATATATGATTTTTCTTAATTTATATAATTTTAAAGTATATATTTGACATTATATTTTTTATAAGGTATAATATATTATTATTAAAAATTATGGAGGAAATTTTATGGACCTAACAAAAGTTATAGATACCGAATCATTATCATACTGGGACAAAATAATCGACAAAATTGTATCATATCTTCCTAAAATGCTGTCGGCAATAATTATTTTTGCAATCGGAATAGTTATTTCCAAAATAATCTTAAAAATCATGGAAAAGGCTTTGGGGCGGAGCAGACTTGATAAGACAATCCACAGCTTTTTAAAATCAATAGTAAAATGTGCGCTGTATACGCTTGTTACGGTAATCTCACTTTCGTCGCTAGGTGTGGAAATGTCAACCATTGTTGCTGTGGTGGGCGCGGCTGGTCTTGCGGTAGGGCTTGCTCTTCAAAGCAGCCTTTCGAATGTTGCGGGAGGATTTATAATTCTTCTTTCAAAGCCATTTAAAAAAGGAGATTATATTGAAGCTAACGGAATCAGCGGTCTGGTTGAAGAAATATCCATCCTTTCAACAAAGCTTCTTACCGTTGATAATAAGGTGATACACGTTCCTAACGGCTCCTTGTCAGGCTCGATAATTACAAATTACACTGAGGAAAAATTAAGGCGTCTTGATATTGATTTCAGTATTTCATATGAAGATGATTTTGAAAAAGCAATAGCCGTAATAACAAAAATAATAGAAAATCATCCGTTATCGCTTAAAGACCCGAAACCTTTTGTCAGAATGAAGGAACATTCTCAAAGCGCAATAATAATCACGTCGAGAATCTGGGTTGAGTCCGAAAATTACTGGGATTTGAAATTTGATATGCTTGAACAGACTAAGCTTGAATTTGACAAGAATAAAATAACAATTCCGTATAATCAGATTGAAGTCCATATAAATAAGTAAATAAAAAGGGATAGGAAGCAAAAAACTTCTTATCCCTTTATTATTATTTGTTATCCTGCTCGCGAATCTGAACTCTTCTGATTTTTCCGCTGATTGTTTTGGGAAGCTCATCGACAAATTCGATTATTCTCGGGTATTTATAAGGTGCGGTTAGCGCTTTTACATGATTCTGAAGCTCTTTAACAAGGGCATCTGAAGCTTTATCCTTATATTCCTTTGAGAGAACGACGGTTGCCTTAACAACAGTGCCGCGGATAGGGTCCTTAGCGCCTGTTACGGCACATTCAAGAACAGCGGGATGCTCCATAAGAACGCTTTCTATTTCAAAAGGACCTATGCGGTAGCCGGAGGATTTAATTACATCGTCAGTTCTTCCGACATACCATATATAGCCGTCTTCATCACGCCAAGCGGTATCGCCCGTATGATAAATATCATCATGCCACGAGCTGTTTGTAGCTTCGGGATTATTGTAGTAGCATTTGAAAAGTGCGTCGTGCTTTCCACCTTTTGTACGGATTACGATTTCGCCCGTTTCGCCGTTCGGAATGGTATTTCCGTCCTCGTCAACAATATCGACATCATAAAGAGGCATTGGTTTCCCCATTGAACCGGGCTTAGGCTCTGTTCCCGGTCTGTTAGCTATAACAAGAACGGTTTCGGTCTGACCGAAGCCCTCCATAAGCTTTAAGCCGGTATACTCATAAAATTTGTTGAATACCTCGGGGTTCAGCGCTTCGCCGGCGATTGTTGCATATTTAAGGTTTGAAAGGTCGTAATGCTCTATGCCTTCCTTAATAAAGAATCTGTACATTGTCGGGGGAGCACAGAACGACGTGATCTTGTGTTTTTCAATCATTTTAAGAATATCTGCGGCAACAAAACGGTCGAAGTCGTATACGAATATGGAGGCACCCACGGCGAACTGACCGTACATTTTTCCCCACATACATTTTCCCCAGCCGCTTTCGGAAATGGTTAAATGCAGACTGTTTTCATTAAGATTGTGCCAGTGCTTTGCCGTCATAATGTGTGCGGCACCATATCTATAACTATGGATAACCATTTTCGGATAGCCTGTTGTTCCAGAAGTGAAATACAAAAGCATATCCTCGTCAACAAGAGTAGGAATTCTTTCGAGAGTGTCGGGATATTTCTCAATCTCACTGTCAAAGCTTATCCATCCGTCACGCTGACCGTTAGCGATAAAGCGTTCGGATATTCCGTCGTATTTTTCCATTGCCTGTTCGATATGTTCGGTAGTTTCGCCTGTAGCGGTTGCAACGGTATATTTTACATGAGCCGCTTCAAAACGATAGATATAATCCTTAACCATGAGCTGATTTGTGGCGGGAATAAGGACTGCTCCGATTTTACAAAGTGCAATAGTAATAAACCAGAACTGATAGTGTCTCTTTAATACACATAAAACCTTGTCGCCCTTTTTAACACCGTGTGCAAGGAACATATTTGCGGTCTGATTTGATTTTTTCATCAGATCCTCATATGTGAAATGAATTTCCTTTCCGCTTTCGTCACACCAGATCATTGCGGGACGTTTCGGGTCGAGCTTTGCTATTTCATCGATAATGTCATATCCGAAATTGAAATTATCCGGAAGATTAAGCTCAAATTTATTGAGTATTCCGTTTTCATCGAATCCCTCAACGCAGAATTGTTTATATAAATCTTTTACTTCCATCATATATTCTCCATTATTTTTTTATCAGAATGGCCATGAATTTACAGGGACTTCCGTTTGCGGCAATCATTCCGTGCGGGGTTGTCGAATCGTAATAAACAGCGTCGCCGGCATTAAGAATTTCGGTTTTCCCGTTAAATACGCATTTAAGCGAGCCTTCGATGATGTAATCAAATTCCTGTCCTTCATGAACGGAAAGGGAAATAGGCTTATCCTGTTCGCTTTCTTCATAAGGGGCTTCGACTATTAACGGTTCAATTCCCTTATCCTTGAAAAGATAGGCGATATGCTGATAGCTGAATCCCTTTCTTCTTTCAATGGGAAGACCTTTTCCGTTTCTGACAATTGAATATTTTTTCAGCTTCGGGTCCTGTCCAGTAAGAATTTCAATTAAGTCGACCTTAAATAATTCAGCACATTTATAAATAAATGATACTGAAAAGTCTTTTTCTCCGTTTTCAATCTGGATATACTCTTCCGGTGCTGTTGATGTTTTTTTACAAACCTCTTCAACAGAAAGCTCGGAATCCTCCCTTAATCCCTTAAGTCTTTGGGCAACTTCCTTGATGTTGTAGTCCATTTTAACTCTCCTCTCGGTTTAATATATATAAAATTTCGTTTGGATGAGCGATAATATAATCCGCACCGGCATTCTGGAGCTCTTCCTTTGTTCTGAAGCCCCAAAGACAGCCGATAGATTTTATACCTGAATTTTTTGCTGTAAAAATATCCACATCAGAATCGCCGACAAATACGGCATCTTCTTTTGAAATTTTCAACTCATTTAATATGGAATATACGATTTCAGGCGAAGGCTTTTTAGGAATATCCTCTTTTTGTCCCTGAACAAAATTAAATGAATTTTCAAAAAAATGCGAAACAATGATTTTTGTGAAAACATCCGGCTTGTTTGAAGCAACCGCAGTTTTTACATCTTTATTTTTAAGCTCTTCAATAAGCGTGGTTATTCCGTCATACGGCTTAGTTTTGTCTATATAATGAAGATTGTAATAATCCGAAAAATCGTTTTTCACTTTCATAATTACGTCTTTATCTGTATTTTCGGGAACCGCGCGTTCAATAAGCTTCTGAATTCCATTTCCCACAAAATAATAGAATTTATCCGTATCGTGAACAGGGAAGCCGTTCATTTTCAATGCATAATTAGCGGCAAGTGCCAAATCCTCAATTGAGTTAATAAGTGTTCCGTCTAAATCGAAAATCAATAGTTTAATCATTTTTATATACCGTTATTCTTAATAATAATTTTAATTCTATCACAAAAGTTACAATAAATCTATACAGTTATTGAAAAAAAGTATGTTCTATAAATATTTTGAGCCCTATTCCGATAAGAATAATTCCTCCAAAAATTTCTGCCTTTTTGTTTAAAATAGAACCGAATTTCTTTCCTATTAATACTCCCGCGAAGCTGAAAACAAAGGTTACACAGGTAATAAATGCGGCAGACATGATTATATTTGTTTTAAGTGCCGAAAAGCTAACCCCTACCGCCAGAGCGTCAATGCTTGTTGCAATACCCTGTATCATAAGCATTCCCAAAGTCAGATTGCCAGATTCTTTTTTTTCATCATCTTTGTCAGATTTTAATGCATCAATCAGCATTTTTCCGCCTATAAATCCTAATAAAATAAGCGCAATTATATGATCAAATTTAGTTACATAGTTTGTAAATGTCTGACCGAGAAAATAGCCTATTGCGGGCATAATTCCCTGAAAAAGACCAAACGTCAGTGCAACAGCAAAGGTCCAGTTTAATTTTATGTTTTTTCTGCACATCCCGTTCGTAACTGAAACAGCGAATGCATCCATTGAAAGCCCCACGGCAATCAGAAGAAGTTCAACAATACCCATATTTACCTCAAATATTATAATTTATTAGCTAAAAGAGAAGAATATCTATTTCTGAATTCTTCAAAAGTGCCGTTATCAAGTGCGTCACGGATTTTTTCCATGAGGGTGTTATAAAAATAAAGATTATGCATTACAGCAAGACGTCCGCCAAGCTGTTCACCCGCTTTAAATAGATGTCTTATATAGCTTCTTGTGAAGTTTTGACAGACGGGGCAGTCGCATTCTTCGTCAAAAGGTCTTTCGTCTGTAATATACGCCTTGTTCGTTATATGCATTATACCGTTCCATGTGAAAATTGTTCCATGACGTGCGTTTCTACTCGGCATAACGCAGTCAAACATATCAACTCCTCTTGAAACGGCTTCAATAATATTTGACGGAGTACCGACACCCATTAAATAGCGCGGCTTATCCTTTGGCATAAAAGGCTCGACGCAGTCAACAATTCTGTACATATCCTCGGTTGGCTCACCGACAGCAAGTCCGCCTATTGCATAACCGTCAAGGTCAAGCTTTGAAATCTCCTCCATATGAGCTATTCTTAAATCTTCATAAGTACAGCCCTGATTAATGCCGAAAAGCATCTGCTTTTTATTTATGGTATCGTGAAGGGAATTAAGACGCTCCATTTCGTCCTTACAGCGGTAAAGCCAGCGGGTAGTTCTTTCACAGGACTGCTTTGAATATTTATATTCGGCAGGATTTTCAACGCATTCGTCAAATGCCATAGCTATTGTTGAAGCTAAATTTGACTGAATTCTCATGCTTTCTTCAGGCCCCATGAATATTTTTGCACCGTCAACATGCGAGTTGAAATAAACGCCCTCTTCTTTAATTTTACGAAGCTTTGCAAGCGAAAATACCTGAAATCCGCCGCTGTCGGTAAGAATAGGCTTCTTCCAGTTCATAAATTTATGAAGTCCGCCCATTTCTCTTATTACCTTGTCGCCGGGACGTACGTGAAGATGATAGGTGTTGCATAATTCCACCTGACATTTTAGATTTTCAAGGTCAAGTGACGATACCCCGCCTTTAATTGCCGCAGAGGTTCCCACGTTCATAAAAAACGGAGTCTGAATTGTTCCGTGAGGGGTTTCAAATACACCGCGCCTAGCTTTATTTTCCTGTTTTATTAGTTTGAACATAAATTCTCCTTATATTATAAGCATTGCATCTCCGAAGCTGAAAAAGCGGTATTTTTCTTCAACCGCAATTTTATATGCATTCATTGTATTTTCGTAGCCTAAGAATGCGCTTACAAGCATTATAAGCGTACTTTCGGGAAGATGAAAATTGGTTATAAGTCCGTCAAGCACCTTGAATTCGTAACCTGGATATATAAAAATATCCGTATAACCGTCACGCTCGGATATATCTCCATAAAATGAAGCAACG
>DAOPYP010000058.1:0-9850 GCA_035352975.1 Oscillospiraceae bacterium | reverse complement strand
GGAGAAAATAATGGTTGACCAAGTATATATTGTATGTATTCCGAATTATTAAACTTAAAATTAAAAAAATCTTTTTTAACATTTTCAAATATAATTTTATTAAAATAAAGTTTGTTGTTTTTTTCTGTACCTATAAAAGTACATTCTTCAAATGGAACATCACCTGTATAAGGAGAAGGTAATCTGATGGTAATTTTAAAAGGATGATCCTTCAAAAAGTTATATTTTGTGCTTTTTTCGGAAATATAATCAGAACAATTATTAATTACGTTGTATGCATCTTCATAAGAGATATTATTATCTTCACAATTAATAAAAACATAATAATAATCCAAAATAGTTTGGGCATTAATAATTTCTTGTGATTTATATCCTAATTCTAAATATTTAATTCCCAATTGACTTCTTAATTCTTTTTTCATTTCTTTAAATTCTTCGCTATATTCTTCGCCTATATAACTCTGATAATAATAAATACTATTATATATTTCATTTTTTAAATTTACCCATAATAAAAAAATAGTAAGTAGAGCTAATATTGAAAATTCTATAATTAAACGGATTTTTTTCATAATACACCGTCCCCAATCAAACGTAAAATTAAATCCCTAAGAATTCAAAATGTCTTAATTTTTCTCAATCTATCCTCACAAAAACAGGCTTTCTGTTCTTAAAATAGCATAGATTTTCAAAGCCTGCCTCTTTTGCAATAAGGAAACCGTCTTTAATGCCTTTGCCCAAATCGGCGACGCAGTGAGAATCAGAACCCAGCGAAATTATTTCGCCCCCGCATTCTTTAAAGAGCCTGACATAATGTAAATCGGGGAAGGTTTTTCCGTATTTTTGCCTTAATCCTGAGGTGTTTATTTCTATCCCTTTTCCGTTTTGCGCAAGTGTTTTAAAAATCTCCCTAATGATTTCTTCATAGGGGGACATATTTATTTTAAAGCCCTGTTCGCCCTCCATATACCTCAGCGGATAGGTCAGATGCCCTAAAATGTCGAACTTCCCCCACTTTGAAATTTCAAGCATTTCCTTATAATAAGCCTCCATGAGATGTTCTTTGTTTTCGTGAGGATAATAGAGGAAAGCAAAGTCCGCAAAGCCCGTGAGATTATGCACAGAGCCGATGACATAATCAAGACGCTTGTCCGAAGCAATTTTTTCCGAAACCTCAAAATCCTGATTCGCCTGTCCTAACTCAACCCCGCAGAGGAGATTGATTTTCCCGTCAAATTCTTCTTTCGCGGAGGTTATTTCAGCGAGTGAGCTTTCAAATCTTGATTTAAAATCATAATCGTCAAATTCGTTGGGAATAATATTATAATGATTTTTTTCATAAAAGCAGTTTGTTTCACAGTGGTCGGAAATGCCGTAAGCGTAAAGCCCGAGTTCTATTGCTCTTTCGCACATTTCACGGACAGTATTGCTGCCGTCGGGAGAGTTTTTTGTGTGAGAATGACAGTCAATCAAATTCATTTTAGTACCTCGTTTTTATATGGGATTTTTAAAAAATAATTTTTACATTTTATTTCTCTTTTTCCGTCAATTGTTTTAAAATATCCGTCATTATAGAATACAAATCCAAGCTTTTTCAGAACTTTTTCTGAAGCAGTATTTTCATCGGCGTGTCTTCCAAGCAATTCTGTCTGTTTAAGCTCCTGAACAGCAAATTCTACAATTCTTTTTGCTGCTTCTGTGGTAAGGCCTTTGTTCCAGTATTTTTTCATAATATTATAACCTAGTTCAAAAACGCCAAAATCTTCACGATATGTAATTCCTCCTGATCCAAAGAGAATATTGCCTTCTTTTAAAACAAAGGCGAAAGTATAATTTGTTTCGGAAAGGATACTTTTTTCTTCAGATTTAAGCCATCCAATGGTATCCTGAATGCTGTTATGTTTTGGCCAGCTGACATATTTTGCGACATCGTCATCACTTGTCCAGCTTTTGAAAATCACTTCGGCATCAGAAATTTTTAGCGGTCTTAGAATTATTCTATCTGTTTCAATAATCGGAGTTATCATAAAAAAACCTCAAATTCATATAAAATTTATTATAATTATATCATAAATTCATTGCAAATAACATAAAACCCTGCAAAAAAAGTGTTAAAATTGTTTGATAATATTGTTTTAAATTCGGTAAAAATATGATATAATCATTTTATATAATTTTTAGGGGGACTGAAAAATGAGAGCGGTAGTTACTGTTATCGGAAAAGACGCAGTCGGAATTCTGACAAAGGTGAGCGGGATATGCACCGAATATAACGCAAATGTAACTGAGGTTACACAGTCTGTTTTACAGGATATGTTTGCAATGATTATGCTTGTTGATATTTCCGGGATGAATACGGATTTCTCCGTGCTTTCCGACAGAATGACTGAGCTTGGGAAAACTCTCGGTCTGTCAATACACACAATGCACGAGGATATTTTTAATTCCATGCATCGAATTTAGTCAGCAAAAATAAATTTACGGAGGAAAATAATGCTTAACGTATATGACATTCTGGAAACTATACGTATGATTCAGGACGAATGCCTTGATATCCGTACAATCACTATGGGTATTTCTCTTCTCGACTGTATAGACAGCGATATAGACAAAGCCTGCGATAAGGTTTACGAAAAAATAACACGCTGTGCGAAGAACCTTGTTTCTGTCGGCGAGGGCATAGAAAAAGAATACGGTATTCCTATTATAAATAAAAGAATTTCGGTTACTCCTATTGCAATAATTTCTGCGGCGTGCAAGCAAAGCCCTGTTAAATTTGCAATAGCTATGGACAGAGCCGCTAAGGATGTCGGCGTAAATCTTATCGGCGGTTATTCAGCACTTGTTCAGAAAGGCTTTTCGGCGGGTGATATTGAACTGATAAATTCCATACCCGAAGCTTTAAGCATTACTGAAAGAGTATGCTCATCTGTAAATATCGGCTCGACAAAAACGGGAATAAACCTTGACGCTTGTAAGCTTATGGGCAAAATAGTAAAAGAAGCTGCTGAAATCACTGTTGACAAGGCTTGTTTTGGTGCGGCGAAGCTTGTTGTTTTCTGCAATGCCGTTGAAGACAATCCGTTTATGGCGGGAGCATTTCACGGTGTCGGCGAGCCTGACTGCATGATAAACGTCGGGGTATCGGGTCCTGGTGTTGTGCGTGCCGCTTTGGCGAAATACCCTGATGCTAATATTACCGAAATCTCGGATATAATAAAAAAGACTTCGTATAAAATTACAAGAGTGGGACAGCTTGTCGGTGTGACGGCTTCTGAAAGGCTCGGCGTTCCGTTTGGCATTGTTGACCTTTCACTTGCGCCTACTCCCGCTGTCGGCGATAGCGTAGCGCATATTCTTGAAGAAATCGGACTTGAAAAGTGCGGAGCACACGGAACAACCGCAACACTTGCGCTTTTAAATGATGCGGTTAAAAAGGGCGGCGTTATGGCATGCTCAAGAATAGGCGGACTTTCGGGAGCGTTTATTCCCGTTTCTGAGGATGCAGGAATGATTGCCGCAGCAAAATGCGGTGCTATTTCCATTGAAAAGCTTGAAGCAATGACCGCTGTATGCTCAGTAGGACTTGACATGATAGTCGTTCCGGGAGATATAACACCTGACACAATTGCGGCTATTATTGCCGATGAGGCGGCTATCGGAATGGTAAACAGCAAGACCACTGCCGTAAGAATTATTCCCGCAATAGGGAAAGACATCGGTGATGAGCTTGACTGGGGCGGACTTTTCGGCTGCGGCCCTGTTATGAAGATAAACAGAAATTCACCCTCAAAGTTTATTAATCGCGGCGGACAAATTCCTGCGCCGCTTCACAGCTTAAAGAACTGATATATGTGATTTCATTAATATCAGCCAGTAATATTTGTATAAGTTTACAAAATAAAATATTTTTTTTGAAACAATTCTACAAAAATGATATTGCTTTTTAGTTCTTTAAGGTATATTATATGTTACAGTTGCAAAGAAGCAAAGATGTATAATTACTTACCTCTTTGCTTCTTTTATCTTTTTTGAAGGGAGCTGTTAAATTTGGACGAGATAATAAACAAAATTCTTGACATTGACAGACAGGCTGAGGAGCGTCTTTTGCAAGCGGAAAAAGACAAAACTAAAATACTTAACGAAGCGAAACTTCAGGAAATGGAAATTAAAGAGAACTGCATATTACGTGCGGACGATAGAATTGAAAAGGTCGAATTTTCGGAAAAGAAAAGTGCCGATGAACAAATTGAAAAAATTACTTTAGAAATGAAAGCCAAAATGGCTGATTTAGATAAATTATTCAATGACAATAAGGAAAAATGGGAAAACGAAATATTTCACAGAATTGTTGGTGAATAAAAATGCCTGATAATTTTTCTTTAAACGCGACAATCGCGAAAGCAAGAGCTTTTTACGGGAAACGGCTGAAAAAGCAGGATTACGATGAGCTTCTTCACAAATCCTCTGTTTCTGAAATTGCGGAATATTTAAAAAGAAATACTCATTTCAGCGAAGAGCTTGAGGCAATTGACACAAATGCCGTACACAGAGGCTTTCTTGAGTCAATTTTGAAAAGATACAATTTCAATCAGTATGCAAGACTTTGTAAATTTCAGGGGCTGAATAAATATCCGTTTTATAATTACATGTTAGTTTCAATGGAAATTCAGATGGTTGTAAGCTGCATTATGCACATAAATGCAGATGCGAGCGAGGACTTTATTGTTTCAGTGCCGAGCTATCTGATAAGCCATGCATCATTTGATCTTTTGGAGCTTTCAAAGGCTAGAAAATATGACGATGTTTTAAAGGTTATAAAAAAGACACCGTATTATGATGTTATAAAAGGTGAAACGCCTGATACTGACGGACTTTATGACTGCACACAGATTGAGCATAAGCTCAGATGTTATTATCTGACGTGGCTTAGAAAAATCATTTTAAAGGATTTCTCTTCAAAAGTTTCTAAAGAAATTATCAGCATTATCGACATTCAGTATGACCTTATCAATATTATCAACGGATTCAGAATTAAAGCTTTTTCAGGAAGCAGTGCCGAAGAAATTGAAAAGCTTATGCTTCCCGTTTATGGGAAACTCACAAAGGCAAAAGCGCATCAGCTCTTTGAGGCAAAGGATTCGTCCGATTATATCGAACGGTTAAAGCATACTTTTTATGGACAGCAGATAATGCATTTCGATGACAATATGACACAAAGCAATATGGAAACGGACATTCACAGACTAAGAACAAAGTATGCAAAAATTCATCTGAGAGCATCGGACAATGCGCCCGTAAGCTTGTATTCCATATTATTTCTCTTTGATGTCGAGATTCAGAATATAACTATTATTATAGAGGGAATACGATACAAGGCGCCCGTTTCATATATTGAAAAATTACTGATAATTTAGCGCGGGGGTGAGAAGATGTCAATTGAAAAAATGGAACTTGTCAATATAGCAGGCCTGCTGAAAGATCTTGACAATGTTCTGTTAAAATGCTGTGACAGCGAATGTTTTCATATTGAAACCGCTCTTCACAGTATAGATGCAAAAAGAGGATTTGAGATTTTAAAGGAAGAAAATCCTTATCAGAATGTACTGAAAAAGATTTACTCTCTTTCAAATTTATTATCATACAGACCTCAGAAAGCGGATTTTTCATCGTTTGAGCCGGAAACTCCTGACGAGCTTGAAGATTACATCAATTCAATTGAAGTCAAATTCAAGACATTGAACAGCGATATTAAAAATCTAACTCATGAAATGAGTGAAAGGGAAAATGCCGCGTCGCTTTTAAAGCATTTACAGGGAATAAATGTTGATTATGAACGGATTTTTTCTTTAAAGCATACCATGGTGAGATTCGGAAAGCTGCCGATAGGAAACTATCAGAAGCTTGCTTATTACGATGAAAAGCCTTTTATATTTTTTGCTTATGACAAAGATAAAGAATACTACTGGGGAATGTATTTTGTCCCGCTTCAATCGCGTGAAATTGTTGACGATATTTTTGAGTCGCTGTTTTTTGAACGAATTCATGTTCCTGATTTCGTTCACGGGACAGGACAGGAAGCGGCGGAAGAAAATCTTACTATCTTGGAAAATGAAAAGCAGGAGCTTAAAGAGAAAAAAGAAGAGCTTAAAAAGCTTTTAGCCGAAAACAAAAAGAATATAAATATGGTTTTCAGCAAGATAAAATTTTTGAATGATTCTTTTGAACTCAGAAAGAATGCGTCGGTAATTAATGGTAAATTCTATATTACTGGATTTATTCCTGCAAAAAGCGTAAAATCTTTTATAAAGCTTTTTGATAATCTTAATGATGTTTCTGTTCTTTTAAGCCCTCCCGATACCGATTCAAGACTTGAACCCCCCAGCAAGCTTAAAAACAACAGATTTGCACAGCCTTTTTCAATGTTCGTTGAAATGTACGGACTTCCGTCATATCACGGATTTAATCCAACTACCTTTGTTGCCCTGACATATACGCTTTTATTCGGAATAATGTTCGGTGATTTGGGACAGGGACTTGTTATTGCACTTGTCGGGTTTATTATATATAAGCTTAAAAAGAATGCAATGGGACAGATTTTAACGAGAATAGGAATATCAAGTGCGCTATTCGGGCTTTTATACGGCTCGGTATTCGGTTTTGAGGAAGCACTTAATCCGTTATACAAACTTATCGGACTAACAGAAAAGCCGCTCGATGTTTTTAAAAGCACAAATACCGTACTTATAGGGGCAATAGCAATCGGCGTATGTCTTATAATTGTTTCTATCTGTCTGAATATAATAATCAAGTTAAAGCAAAAGGATTATGAAAAAGCGCTTTTCGGGAATAACGGAGTAGCAGGACTTGTGTTCTATGCATCTGTTCTCGTAGGCGGCATTTCAACAATAGTATTAAAGCATAATCTTTTTACACCGCTTTATATTATATTTCTTATTGTTCTTCCGCTTCTTATCATGTTTTTCAGGGCACCGCTCGGGAAGCTTCTTAGCCGCTCTGCACACACTGAAGACGGCGAAGGCGGTATAGGTACATTCATTGCGGAAAATTTCTTTGAGCTTTTTGAATTTCTTCTGGGATATGTCACAAACACCATGTCATTTTTGAGAGTCGGCGGCTTTGTCCTTTCTCATGCGGGAATGATGCTTGTGGTAATGACACTTGCGGAAGGCGCTTCAAAAGGAGCCGCTCCCATTATTCTGATATTAGGAAATATCTTTGTAATGTGTATGGAGGGTATGATTGTCGGAATTCAGGTTTTAAGACTTGAATTTTATGAAATCTTCTCACGTTTTTATGAAGGCGACGGTCATGCGTTTGAACCGATTAAAATTGATTTTGATGCAGAGGTCAAGTAAATTAACGTTTTCTCATTAACTTAAATATAATTTGGAGGAATTTATTATGGATATCATGGAGATTATTTTATTACCTTTGGCAATCGTTGTTATGCTTTCACTTCCCTTTATTTCTATTATCAGAGGATACAAAACAGGTAAAAAAGCAAAGAATGCAATAATTTTAAATCTTTGCAGCTTTTTTGGCGTAATCGCTCTTGCAATCGTTCTTCCTTTCGGTTCAATGGTAAGTGCTGAAACAGCCACTGCTGCCGCACAGGCTGTTGACTCGGCTTCAAAAGGACTCGGGTTTATTGCCGCTGCTATTTCAACAGGCGCTTCTTGTATAGGATGCGGTATCGCTGTTGCTTCTGCCGCTTCTGCCGCTATCGGTGCTGTTTCCGAAGAGCCTAAGTCGTTCGTTAAATCACTTATTTTCGTAGCACTTGGCGAAGGTGTTGCTATTTACGGCGTTCTTATTTCAATTCTTATACTAAATAAGCTTTAATCTGAAAAGGACTGAAAAGTCATGAAATTTTATCTGATAAGCGATAATATTGACACCCAGATGGGAATGCGCCTTTCCGGAATTGAAGGGATTGTCGTACACGAACAGCAGGAAACAGAAGAGGCTCTTTCTAAAGCGGTTGAAGACCCTGAAATTGCTATTATTCTTATGACCGAAAAGCTTGTCAAGCTATGCGACAGTTATGTCTATAACTTGAAGCTTAACCGAAAACGCCCTTTGATTGTTGAAATCCCCGACAGACACGCTACCTCTAAAATTACTACTGCAATTTCGCGTTATGTTCAGGAGGCTATCGGGGTAAAGCTTTAACCCACTCTTTAGCATGAACCTTAATCACGGCAATTTTCAGCCAAAAGGGGGCAAAATTATGGAAAATGGATTGAATATGCTTGAGGCAAGCACTAAAAAAATGGGGAAATTCTGTGATGCCGTCAATTGTGAAATAGAAAGCAAAGTGAACTGCATTATTGACGAAGCCGAAAAATCAAAAAGTGAACTTTTAAATCAGGCAAATGACGAGGCACTTCAGATTGCATATGACAGAATAAAGGAAAATGTAAAGCAAATTTCAGCTAAATATTTTAAGATTGTTGCGAAAGCCGAGCTTGACAGCAAAAAGGAAATTCTTAAATACCGTGAACAGCTAATCGTCAGTCTTTTTAAGTCTGTTGAAGAAAAAATATCGGAATTCAGGAATACTGCGGGATATGAGGAGTTTTTGAAAGATCATCTCAAAGCCTGTGAAGTTAAAGCGGGCGCCGTAATATTTCTCAACCCGTGTGACATGAAGTATTCAAAGGCATTGTTAGAGCTTCTTCCAAAGGGCTGTGAAATTAAAGAAGATTTATCCTTTAAATCAGGCGGATTTTCGGTTTTTTATCCCGATGAAAACATTATGATAGATAAAACCATTGACAGCGCAATTAAAGAAGGCCGTACCGAATTTAACTGCAAAAACTGCTTTTCACTTAATTAAAATCAGAAATGCCCTCTTGTAATTAATATTAACAGATCGAGGCGATATTGTGGATAACAAAATTTTTTCAATAAACGGTCCTGTTGTCAAGGTTCGTGATACAAAAGATTTTCAAATGCTTGAAATGGTTTATGTAGGTGAGAAGCGTCTTATCGGCGAGGTTATCGGTATAACCGAAGAACTTACGACAATTCAGGTTTATGAAGTGACTACGGGCTTAAAGCCGGGCGACCCGGTATATACTACGGGCTCTCCCATGAGCGCAATTTTAGGACCTGGTATCCTTTCAAACATATTCGACGGAATTGAACGTCCTCTTAAAGAAATCGCAAAAATCAGCGGTGCGTTTATTACTGAGGGTGCTTCCGCCTCAAATCTTGACGAAGAAAAGCTTTATGACGTGACCTTAAAGGTTAAAGTCGGCGATGTTATTAAAGGCGGCGATATTTATGCGGTATGTCCCGAAACTCCGCTTATTGAACACCGCTGTATCCTTTCACCGATTTTAAGCGGTGAGGTTGTGTGGACTGCCGAAAACGGAAAGTACAACATAACTCAGAAAATTGCCGAAATAAAAAATTCTGACGGGCAGGTTATTCCGCTCACACTTTGTCAGAAATGGCCTATAAGACAGCCGCGCCCCGTTAAAAACCGTCTTCCTATTTCACGTCCGCTTATAACCGGACAGCGTGTGGTTGACACAATTCTTCCTATCGCAAAGGGCGGAACAGCCGCAATCCCAGGCGGATTCGGAACAGGAAAGACAATGACTCAGCATCAGCTTGCAAAATGGTGTGATGCCGACATTATCGTATATATTGGCTGCGGCGAGCGCGGAAACGAAATGACTCAGGTTCTTGAGGAATTTTCCGAGCTTATCGACCCTAAATCAGGCAATCATCTTACCGACAGAACGGTTCTTATCGCAAACACTTCAAATATGCCTGTTGCCGCACGTGAAGCGTCAATTTATACGGGTATAACCCT
>DAOPYP010000057.1:0-10131 GCA_035352975.1 Oscillospiraceae bacterium | reverse complement strand
ATTTTCAGAGTCTTGTCTATATATTTTTGTGGTGTTTTATGGGAGGTAACTCACAGTAATAGCATAAGTTGCTGCTGTCCATTTAGCAAATAATTCTTTATTCGCTGTTACCTTATCGGCAGCGAAATTCCATGGAGTAGTACACGCCGATTCTGTATACCATCCGCCAAAAGCATAACCTGCTGCACTTGGGTCACTAGGCTTTGTTACTAAGCTGCCGCTTAATACTGTTTGTTTTTCAATTGCTGTGCCATGGCCCTGCATATTAAAAGTTACATCAGCATATGTCAGGGCTTTAACGAGATTGAAAATATTCAGCTTATTAACTGCGGCGGCAAAATCCAAACTAGGATATGTGTCGGTAGCATGCTGTTGTTTTATACCACCTGCAAAAACATTATATGTACCCTCTGGAACTGTCATAGCAATTGACTTGTATGCAACTTCTGGGGTAAAAGTATTAGTGCCGCCGGTACCTACTTCAAATGATGTATTTATTGGCTGAAGTTCTGAAAAATTAGCCATTAAAATTGTAGCAGCTGTGCCAGGAGTTGGGGCTATATCGCTATCTGTATCATCAATAGCAGGTTTCATGCCATCAGAAAGGGCGGTTACATTTGACCCGTCTGCTATTTTAATTACGCCGCCTGAACCCATATGGCCGCCGCCAATACCTGCGGCATAATCTCCCCCAGCAGCAGTAACTGTGCCGCCGCTGATTGTAATATTGCCACCTGAAGCCGAAGAGCTACCGCCAATACCTGCACCATTCGATCCTCCATTAGCAGTAACTGTGCCACTGATAATTGTAATATCTCCACCAGAGAAACTCGGGTTGCCACCAATGCCTGCCCCACCAAGTGCTCCGCCAGAAGCAGTTAACTTATCATTTGTTTCACCTGAGATAATTACACTTTTGCCATTGTTCACCAGCAAGCCAGCGGCAGCAATACCACTTTTCAAGGTATTTGTTCCACTAAGATTTAGGTTGACTGAACCTGTTTTGACTTCAAACGCAGAAGTACTGAGTATAGTACTAACATCAATATTCACGTTTTGTAGAGTGACGGTGACGTCAGTATTTGCATCTACAGCAATATTACTTGTTGTAGATGCTCCTGTGATTATGTAAGGCCCTGCCCCATTAAGTGTCAATTTGGTGCCATCAAAAATAAAGCCAGCGCCAATGGGAGCAGGGTTGCTAATATCAATTGCTATGTCAGCCGCCGAAACCGTCATCGGCATAACCCCGAATAGTCCTGTTATAAAAATAAGTGAAGTAATAAGTGCCAGTAATTTCTTCTTCATTTTTTGTCTTCCTTAGCTTTTTTTGGTATTTAATATGTAAATAATTATAGCACATTATTTAGAAAATAATATAGCAAATTAATTATTTTGTATGTTTTTTCACTTATTTAGCATTAAGATTCCATATATTAGTGTATTGTTGAGCAATGTTTTGTGATATAATATGTATAAATATAAAAAAATATTAATTTCCTGATTTTATGATTGTATACTGCATTGATATTCTGTTTTCCGGGTTTAAATCAAATAAATATAAAACAAATAAAAATAGATACTCCAGCGGTTTCATGACTATGTAAATAATATCTTCACGAATTCCTGTGGCTTTCATATAAATTTCCTCCGATATTAATATTTTCGGGCAATGCCGTGAGTAATATTTTTATATATAATTATATTGATGTCCCTGAAGTTACCGCGATAGATGTAACAATATCGTTTTCATCAAAGCCAAACATCATTCCGCCATATTTCCAATGCCCGATTTCAAGAGAATATTTGTCATATATCGTTGCTGTTTCCCATTCTTCATAAGGTACGTAATCCAGATACGGTTTTAATCCGTTATCTTTATATGCGGCAATTATTTCATCACGGGTACTTCCTATCCCTACTCCACTTGAGGTAGTTGCACTAATATTAAAAGCAAATTCGCGAACATATTGTATTCCGTTTATGCGTTCAAATTTTATATAGATTCCCCATTCCCAGTCATTTGGGCCAAATTTGTCATAGCAATAGCTCTGTAAGATACCATCGTCACATTCTTCTTCCTCGCTCAACTCATCAGGCTCACCAAAGATAGCTTTCACCTCGTCAATCGGGGTACCTACAGAAATCCCATTAACCTTTTCACTACGAATAAAGGCATGTAATTTTTCATAATATACATCCCATTCGGTTTGTCCTTTATCATTTGTTGTTTCGGCAGATACTGACTCTGTTTCTGAAATTGTTGTTTCCTGCATTGTGTCAGTTTCATCATTTTCACTTTGTTGTGTTGTTTCGGAGGTGATTTCTGCTTTAACAGTCGTATCTTCCGCCGTGGTTTCCGAAACACCAGGAAGACTGCCTGAAGCTTTCTCCGAAGCCTTTTGACAAGCCGAAAAAAGCATTATTGCCGAGAACATCAATGCACATGATTTTAAAATAAGTTTGGTTTTCATATGAAATCCCCCAAATTAAATAAAAGCCTTCCTATCAGACATGATTAAAAAAATCAAGTTTTAAAACTGAAAGGAAGGCTTTTTATTAAAGATAAATATTATGGCAAATTAATGTAAGATTTATTATGTATTATTTGCCCATTTCGGCCATAAGTCTGGCAAGCTCGGCATCAACCGCGCTGTCTGACTCAAGCTTTTTAAACGGATCCTCTTCGGGAACTGATCCTGAAATTTCAGCGAAAGCGTCAGCCTCAGCTTCTTTTCTCTGGATTTTTTCTTCCATCTTATCCATCTTTGCAAATGCGTTTGACGTACCCATTCCGCCCAATGATTTTGACAAATCTTTCTGAGTATCAGCCATCTGTGAGCGAGCTATGAGCATTGCCTGACGGCTTTTTGCTTCGTTAAGCTTGCCCTTTAAAGCCTCAACCTGAGTTCTGATGGTTTCTGTCTGAGCAGAAATCGTATCGTACATTGTCTTAAACTGATTAGCCTGTTCGTCAACCTTGACTTTTTCGGAAAGAGCTTTTTTTGCAAGCTCCTGGTCGCCCGCAGTAAGAGCCATCTTAGCCTTGTCTTCCCATGTCTTTGATTTTGCTGCGGCATCTTCATACTGCTTTTTAATCTGTCTTTCGGAAGCCATTGCCTTGCCGAGAGCCTGAGTTGACTTAACAAGCTCCTTATCCATGTCAAGGATAATCTGCTTCACCATTTTTTCAGGATCCTCCGCCTTGTCGATAAGGTCGTTGATATTTGCCTTGATGAGGTCACCGATTCTTTCAAATACTGACATTAACATTTCCTCCCGTATAATTTAATTTCTTTTTTTAAACAGTGTTTTTAATAACAGACCGCCGCCCGCCGCTATAAAGCCGAACATCAATATAAAGCTGAAAAGCGAGGTCTTTTCCCATGTTATTCTGACGCTCGTTATCAGCGCCGCCAGAATAATAAGAATCCCTATTACCGTAACCGTCCACGCAGCGAATTTTTTCCGGCAGAAAAACAGCATGACAATTCCGATTAAAAGCGGAACGATAACCACGCCGCTCGGAAGTGAATATGCACCGAACAGGGTTATTCCAAAGGCAGTTGATACCTGCGCACACTGAAAAACCATAAACAGCCCTACCGCCGCAAGTATAATTCCTATGAAAAACTGAACAAGCTCGGAAGCGGGATTTTCTTTTTCGGAATAATCACCGAAGTCACGGATATTATCTCTCTTCATTTTCTTTATCGATTCCTCAAGTTCTTTTAGTTTTTTGTCATCAGCCATAGACAGTCACCGCCTTTGCTGATTTTCAGTATACTATTTTATTGTTAAATTGTCAATGTCAGGTTATTATTGTTTTCATTGTTAAGAAAAAAATATGTATCAATTTAACATTTTTACAGCATTTTTATTTGTAAAATTATTATATTTTTACAAATAGTATTGATTTTTTACTATTTTAATGTTATACTTTTGGAAATAACATTAGATTATATGCACATGACATAATTATACCTGCCGAATAAAGATTTGAACAAGGAGATATATTATGAAAAATTTATTAGCAAAGTTAATAGGTTCTTCACTTTCAACAGTATTTATAGTAGCTGTCATAATGATTGCCTTGGGGTTTAACTCTCTTTTAAGCATAAGCAAAGAAATTACATATGACATGGCTGTCCCGCTGACCGAACAAAGCGCCGGTGTCGTCAACTCCGTTTTTGATTCATATAAAAGACGTGCGGATTATGCCTCCGAAAAAATCGCAAATGTTCTTTTAAACGATCAGAATGCCGACATGAGCTCACTCGCCGAAAGTATTGCTTCTTTGAATGAATGCAGCAATTATTCTTATTTTGATTTGTCCGGAAACGTTGTGGCAAAAAGGGATAAGGATTTGTCAGGCTTAAAAGATAAGGATTTCTACAAGAATGCGATTCAGAATAAAAAGACTACACTTTCCGAGCCTGTTACGGACCCTTCGGACGGTTCCATAAGCCTTTATACCGCGAGCCCGGTTGTAATAAGCGGTCAGGTTAAGTTTATTTTTATTTCCGAATATGATTTTACAGTAATTTTTAATCAGCTCTCAAATATGAATTACGGCAAAACACGTGAAATTTCAATCATAAATAAAGATGGTCTTGCCGTTGCCGACAGTGATAAGGCTAAAACAGAAAGTCAGTTCAATCCGATTTCTCTTGGCGAAACCGACAAGAACTACAAACAGCTTGGTAATTACTACAGCTCGATTATAAGCGGAGCAGAAAAAAGCGGAATGACAATGCTTAATTCCGAGGGCGAAGTTCGTTTCGTAAGTTTCGCTAATTTATCTGACAGCGGATGTAAGTTTGTAATATCTGTTCCGAGCGCTGAATTTTTCAGCTCTGCTAAGAAAACGATTATCATTTTTATTGCCGTTGCCGTTGTTCTTATGGGGCTGGTATTCTTATACTCCTTCAAATCATTCAAAAAGGTTGTCACACCGATTATTAATTCGACAAACAGACTTAAAGCTTTGTCAGAGGGCGATCTTAATTCTCCTGTTGAAATTTCCAATCAGAAAAATGAAGTCGGGATATTGTCTTCATCGCTTGAAGAAACAATATTCTCGTTAAAACAATACATAGATAAAATTTCAGAGGCTCTTAACAACATCGCCGAAGGCAATCTTGCTTTTGAAATGAGCGGATATTTCAGAGGTGACTTTGTTCAGATAAAGGATTCGTTCAATTCAATTCTCGCCTCGCTTAGAGAAACCTTTTCAAATATCAGCGAATCTGCCGGACAGGTAAACGAAGGTGCAACCCAGCTTTCCGACGGTGCACAGACCTTGTCAAGCGGCGCCGCACAGCAGGCAACCGCTGTTGATGAGCTTTCATCACAGATTGTTGATATTTCAAACCAAGTTAATTCCAACGCAAAATCAGCAAATAAAGCTGATAAGCTTGTTGATAAAATTACCGAACAGATGGGTCAGTGTAATGCCGATATGTCAAAAATGCTCTCGTCTATGGAGGATATCAATAAGTCCTCCGCCGAGATTTCAAAAATCATCAAGGTTATTGACGACATAGCATTCCAGACAAATATTCTTGCGCTTAATGCAGCTGTTGAAGCAGCAAGAGCAGGAACGGCTGGAAAAGGCTTTGCAGTTGTTGCCGACGAAGTGCGAAACCTTGCTGCAAAGAGTGCTGAGGCCGCAAACCAGACAACCGCACTTATCGAGCGTTCTGTATTCAATGTTAAAAAGGGTACGGAAATTGCAAAGGATACCGCCGAAATACTTGAGGATATTGTTACAAACACCGATTCTATCAACAGAGAAATAAAGTCAATCGCAAAGGCTTCCGAAGAACAGGCTGACGCAATTACACAGATTAACATCGGCGTTGAACAGATTTCAATGGTTGTTCAGACAAACACTGCGACCGCCGAAGAAAGCGCCGCCGCTTCCGAAGAGCTTTCGGGACAGTCTTCGCTTCTCAAATCACTCATTAACAACTTCAAAATTGATTATGACCCGAATGCAGGGTACGACGATTATGATTATGGAGATACCGACGGGGGTTTTGATAATACGAATGCTCCCACGCCTTATGCTGAACCTTCTTCTGAAGCTTCATACGATTTTACGGAAGAGAATGCCGCTCCTCAGCAGGATTTCAGTGAGCCTGCTCCTTCACAGCCTTTTGTTTATTCTGAAGAAGAAGCCGCTCCCGCGTATGTCCCGAATTCAATTAACCTTGACTCAGAGGACGACAAATATTAATTAAAACAGTAACAGCCGCAGAAATTCTGCGGCTGTTTTTTGCGGATTCAGTTAGTTTTGTTTTATTACGGAAGCGGGATCAACCCACGCGCCGTTTTTCTTTAATCCGAAGTGAAGGTGAGAAACCTCTGCAATTTCGCCTTGTGCCGTATCACCTATGGCGCCGATTATCGTACCTGCGCTGACTTTTTCGTCAACCTTTACGGGGACGGTTTTGTTGAGGTTACAATAATGTCCCTCAAGTCCGTTTCCGTGATCGATAACTACGCATACTCCCCATATTGGGTCTTCGGTTACGGAAATAACCTTTCCTGATGTCATTGATTTCACCTGGTCGCCGAGAGTGCCCTTGATGTCAACTCCGTCGTGAGTTTTCCAGCAGTTAAGGGTTTTTGACTTCACAAGATTTCCGTTGCTGAAAGTATTCACAATTTCGCCGTTAAGCGGCATGATCAGCGGCTGTGCTTTTGTTTCAACTACATTTTCCACTGCGGGCGCGGCAGGAACGGTTGTAGTTTCGGGAGCGGTGGTTGTTTTAGGCTCGTCCTCCTTGTTTGCGTTCACATCAGAAAAGTCGTCATAGCCCCATTCCTGCGCCTTTGATGTATTATCGGATACAGAGCTTAGCTGGTTTTCAAGGCGCTCTGCCGTCTGTTTATAGGTGACATATCCCGCCACACCCACAACAGCCACGCAGGCGCATAATGCGACATAGAAGCCTTTGCCTTTTAAAAATCTGCTGAATTTCGATTCGTTAAAATTTATTTTTTTCATTTTAACACCTCCGCTATTATTTTGGTCGTAATTTTACTGTTTATTCTACTAAAAAATGAAATATTTTTAACTTATTTTTTTATTGAATAAACCTATGCAGTAATTATTGCCAAAACAATGCCGGAATATGCTTTTAGCCAATAAAAAAGCCTCTTTGTCATTAAAACAAAGAGGCTTTATATTTTTATTTGTTCTGTGCGCGGTCAATCATGCTCATAAGCTCCTCGACGGTCTTATTGTTTGCCTTTTTCGGAGGGGGAGCAATCGTTTCTCTTGGCATAACCGCGTCTGACGGAATTGTAACAGAAACGGGGTTTTCAACCGCCGGCGGGTCAAGCTTCATGCTTTCGGCAGGAGTTTTTTCGTAATAAACCTTTTGAGGCTGATAAAGAAGATCTTCTTTTGAATATGTATTTGAAGAAGGAACGGAATACCTGTCTTCATACACAGCAGGTTTTTGCGGAACAGTTGTTGGCTTTTGTCTGAAATTATCCGAAACGGTCATTCTTGCCGATTCGGTCTGTCTGCTTGCTTCCGACGGGCGTCTTAAAGGACTTCCTCCGGCATTGTAAAGAGAACGGTTAAGCTCCTGAGAATTCGAGTTGGGAACGGCGTTTCTCGAAAACTGAGCCTTGCCCTCGTTCTGGACATAAAGCTTATTAACGGGTACCACAGGCTTTTCCTCATGATCGTCATCGGCATTGCTTGTTGAAAAGAGAACATTATCATCCTCATCAATTTCCGCAGTGTCGTCATCATCATAATCATCGTAATCTTCATTTTTGACTTTGATAATATGAATAACCTGAAAGATTATTATCAATATACAGGGAATGATTATTGCGCATAAAATCCCGAGAGGTGATACCGCAAAGGATAAAACCGTGCCCAGACCTTTGCTGTATCTTACGCAAAGACCGACTATGTTATCTTTTGAAACCTTTATAGTTTCGTTGGCGGGGTTTGTATCGCCCTTTAATATGTAAGATACGTTTCCGCTTTCGTCCTCGACAACCTGCTGTACTCTTAAAATAACATTCGCCGAAGCGGTTTCATTGCTCACCGTACAAAGTACGACAGAGCCGACGGCGATTTTGTCAATGGAATTCGGGTCGGAAAAAACTGCAGATTTTGCGGGGATTTTAGGCTCCATATTGGTTGCGTATGTTATGAAAACATTATTCCCCAATATTTTTGGCATTGCGCCGTCCTTTGAAAAAAGGATATGGGAAGCAACCATTCCAACAATTGAAATAGCACATATGATTATGATAAGAACCTCAAGAACTGAAAGAATACTGCGCTTTGGCTTTGGTTCATTAAATCCGTAAATGTTTTTTGCCATTAGATATCTTCCTTTCAAATAACAGCATAATATAAAATACTAAAATTAGTGTTAAACATTAATATTACTGCAAGTATAACATATTTCCGACAAAAACACAAACATTTTATTATGGTAAAACTGTATAATTTATAAAATTTTCAAAAAGGTATTGACATATATCACGTTATGATATATTATGCTTATATCACGATATGATATATCACGCTATGAGAGGAGCGAGTAAAGTGCAGATTGAAAAACTAAGAAATGCGTTTATACCGATGAGTGAAACCATGCTGTATATTTTAATGTCGCTGACAAGCGAAAGACACGGCTATGGAATTATGCTTTATGTGAAGGATATTACAAACGGGCGCTTGTCATTGGGGGCAGGCACTGTTTATCAGACTCTCGGAAAGCTTGAAAAGGGCGGTCTTATAAAACAAACCACTGAAATTGACAGAAAAAAATATTATATAATTACCGATGTCGGCAGACAGCTGTTAATTGAAGAATCAAAAAGAATAAGTGAAATCAACAGAAATCTGGAGGCGATTTTATGATAAAATTTTTATCCACACTTTTTCATCCGATTCCCTCTGATTATGAGGCGTGGCTTGAAAAGCTTTCGCTTAAAGGATGGTATCCTAAAAAAATTAATCAGTGGAATTCTCTTGTAATGGAATTTGAAAAGTCCGAGCCTAAAAAATACCGTTATGTTCTTGATTTACAGGCCGCCCCCGAATCCGATTATATAAAGATTTACAAGGATTTCGGATGGGAATTCTGCGGTAAAATTACGAATGCTTTTTTGTGGAGAATGGAGTACAGCGAACAGCGTCCGGAATCCTTTACGGATGAGGAAACAATGAGAGAGCGAAATAATCGTTTCGTCAAATCACTTTCATTTTCATTTATATTTCAGATAATATTTGAAATAGCAATAACCTTATTATTTTTCTTATATGCTAGGTTTTTCGAAATGCCGGCACTCACGGTATATATTATAGTTTTAGCTCTGTCTTACATATATACGATATATCTTTCGTCAATAATGCTTAAAATCAAAAAGGGGGATAAAAAATAATGAAAAGAGCGCTTTTTGTAATAGATATGCAGAATGTTATAGTGGGTAAAAATCATGCGAACTTCATTAAATACGACCGAGAAAAAATCATTTCAGCGGTAAATGAAAAAATATCGAAGTATGAAAGTGAAAATGTATTTTATATTTGTAAGATTATGAAAAATAATTTTATAAGTAAACTTTCTCCGATAAAAGCATATGACGGTTCGGTTGAAGCTCAGATAGCCGAAGAGGTGAATGTCGTTTCCGGCAATATCATAAAAAAATACAAGGGCGACGCTTTTTCAAATCCTGAATTGAAGAAAATGCTGACGGATAAAAATATCAGCGAAATTGAAATTACCGGGCTGGACGGCGGGGGCTGTGTCGCATTGACCGCGTTAGGCGCAATAAGAGAAGGCTTTAAGGTTATTATGGCGCAGAATGCTATTGCAACAGCAAATTTCAATATTAAAAGAGCAGAAAAACTTAATAATAAACTTAAATCGCTCGGGGCGGAATTTATAATATAATTTTTGATTATCTGTGCTTCCTGTCATATCATTACTTTATTATAAAACAATAAAAAATATTGACTTTATGCTTATATATGTGTATAATATTAATGTTATTATTTTAAAGTATAAAATATGCTAGTGTAGCACAGGGGTAGTGCAGCTCATTCGTAATGAGCAGGTCTGTTGAAAAAATGAATATTTGCTA
>DAOPYP010000056.1:0-10415 GCA_035352975.1 Oscillospiraceae bacterium | reverse complement strand
ATATGATATGGTGGGCTGGAATCTTTCGGCTCATAAGGAATACCCGAAAAATCAATCTGTAAAGGTTTGTATTCCGTTGGGAACAACTCTTTTTGTTAACGGCAAGGAAGTCAGAAAGGATTATCTTTCAACTGAAAAATATACCGTACATGATTACAGCGAACTTAACGATCAGAGTCTTGCTCCCAAATTTGAGGTATACGAGGTTAAAAATCTTCTCAATAAGCCTGAAATTAGGGTAAATAACAAAAGCGGGAAAGAGCTTTCATTTACAGAAAATAACGGCACTTTTTATGCGCTTGAAGCTATACCCGCCGATCTTGAAAAGATGATTAAAGAAAAAAGCGAATTTGTGGCAGTAAAATATGCGCTGTATTCAATCCTTGATTTGAAATTTGAGGACATTTCTCTTTATTTTTTTAAGGAATCGGGATACTACAAAAAAATCAAAAGCTTCGCAAACGATTGGTACAGGGAGCATACTTTCAGCTATGACAATGTAAAATTCGGTGAGATTGTCCAGTATGATGAAACACATATTGTTTCAAATATTTCATTTACATATCACATAAACATCGGATATAAAACAATAGACTATG
Source organism: Oscillospiraceae bacterium (assembly GCA_035352975.1). Lineage (GTDB taxonomy): Bacteria > Bacillota > Clostridia > Oscillospirales > Ruminococcaceae > DAOPYP01. Next base: position 9,816 of record DAOPYP010000056.1, on the reverse strand, counting down.
ATGTAAAATACAGAATGAGCTTTATTAAATCGGGCGAAGAATGGCTCGTTGCGCAGATGAAGCTTTAAAAAAAGCCTTTTCAGATTTTTCTGAAAAGGCTTTTAATTCTAAAGTGTAAGTGAATTCATATGGTTTTCTTTTCTGAATTCAATATATTCTTCATAGGTTCCTGCTCTGTCAATGCAGCCGTCTTCGGTGATTTCAATAATACGGTTAGCGACTGTCTGAACAATTTCGTGGTCGTGAGAAGCAAAAATAATGTTGCCTTTATAATCCTGAAGTCCGTTATTCACGGCGGTAATTGATTCAAGGTCGAGATGGTTTGTCGGTCTGTCAAGAAGTAAAACATTCGAGCCAAAAAGCATCATTCTTGAGAACATGCAGCGAACTTTTTCTCCTCCTGAAAGTACATTAACCGGCTTAAAAATGTCATCCCCTGAAAAAAGCATTCTACCCAAAAAACCTCTGAGATAGGTTTCTGTTTCGTCCTTTGAATACTGTCTTGTCCAGTCGAGAATGGAAAGCTCACATTCGTTGAAAAATTCTGAATTGTCGTTGGGAAAATATGAACGTGACGTTGAAACTCCCCATTTAATGCTGCCTTCATCTGGCTCAATTTCTTCGGCAAGAATTTTGAAAAGTGTGGTTATGGCAATTTCATTTTCACCGATTAATGCGATTTTGTCGTTGCGCCCCAGTGAAAATGATACGTTATTTAAGAGATTAACTCCGTCAACGGTTTTGGATATACCCTTTACGGTGAGAATATCTTTCCCGACTTCACGCTCCATATCAAAGCCGATATATGGGTATTTTCTCTTTGAAGCAGGCATTTCCTCAACTGTGAGCTTTTCAAGGAGCTTTTTACGTGAAGTTGCCTGTTTTGACTTTGATTTATTGGCGGAAAATCGCTCAATGAACTGCTGCAATTCCTTTGCTTTTTCTTCGTTTTTCTTATTCTGCTGCTTCATCATTCGCTGAATTAACTGGCTTGATTCATACCAGAATTCATAGTTGCCGACATACATTTTAATTTGTGTATAATCAATATCAACGATGTGTGTGCAGACGTTATTTAAAAAGTGTCTGTCATGTGAAACAACAAGGACCGTTCCGTAATAATCGGCAAGAAAATCTTCAAGCCAGCGGATAGCGTCAATGTCAAGATGGTTTGTAGGTTCGTCGAGAAGAATAATATCAGGGTTTCCGAAAAGAGCCTGTGCAAGAAGAACCTTAACCTTGACCTTTCCGTCAATATTTGACATTTGCGTATAAAGAATATCCTCTGAAAGCCCTAATCCCTGAATAAGCTTTGAAGCGTCACTTTCCGCCTCCCAGCCGTTCATTTCGGCAAATTCACCCTCAAGTACAGCGGCACGGTTTCCGTCCTCGTCGGAGAAATCCTCTTTTGCATAAAGCGCATCCTTTTCTTTCATAACTTCATAAAGATGCATATTACCCATGATTACCGTGTCAAGGACATTATATTCATCAAAGGCATAATGGTCCTGTTTCAAAACGGACATTCTTACCGTCGGGGGGATAACAACTTCACCAGTTGACGGCTCAAGCTCTCCGCAGAGTATACGCAAAAATGTTGATTTTCCTGCACCGTTAGCACCGATTATACCGTAACAGTTCCCAGGCTGAAAAAGAAGATTTACGTTTTTAAAGAGGGCTTGTCCCCCGAAATTTAAGCTGACATTTGAAACCTGTATCATTACTTCAATCCTTTATAAATTATTTTCATACATTGTTAGTATACACTTTTTATACAGTATTTACAATATTGAATATGAATAAAAATAATAAAAACGGAAACGGTTATGTTGTCGTTTCCGCTTTTGTATTTTCAGTTTTTATGGGAATGAGTGCTCCTCCGTCCTGAAGTGACAGAGATCTTCCGTCAAGCCAGTCATTTCCGCTGTGATTAGGGTCGTAATAAATATTAAATCCGTTGTCCTTAATATTTTTAAGTCCCTCAAGATTGTTTGTTATACAAGAAACATACGAGTCGGCAGTCATATTCCATTTGCTTGCTGCGTCAATTGTTACTCTTACGTCCTTTCCCGTATTTTCTTTGTTTACAGCTCCCGTATAATTGGAGCCATTCATTATTTTAAAATCCACGGTGCTTGAGTTGTCACAGTAAACATCACCTGAAAGTGTCTGGGTATCAGCAAAAAGATAGGCATTTCCGCCGTTTTCACCTGTTTTGCCCCATTTGTCGGAAACAGACGATAAAAGCGTTCCACCGTTTTCAAGCTTAACAAACTGAAGATGTATTTCGGCATTTGTATTTGTCACATAAAACATTGCGCCTGTTTTTGTAGTAAGGCTTCCCGAAACCATATTGAGAACGGTTTTTCCCGGAACAGTTTCCCCCGAATTGCTTTGAAAGAGTTTTATTCCGTTTGTTCCACCAGACGTTAGATAAGCATCAGTCAGCATAAGCGAGCTTTTTCCCTCGACAACGGCACATTCTGAAACCTCGGTATTTATTTTTGTTCCCGTTATGCTTAAATTTCCGCATGAATAAAGTGCCGGTGAGGACGCTCCCGTCGATGTCATAATTCCGCCGACAACGTTGATTGTTCCGCCGTTTCTTCCAACATAAATGCACGGACTTTGTTCGCCGCCCGTGATAATATCGGGGCTTGATGCGAATATTGAGCCTTTATAGGAAACAGCAAGCCCCTTAGAAGAAGCACCCGTTGTTTTTATTGATGTGCCGGTCGTTGTTACAACGGCATTATTTCCGTATGCAAAAATTCCTGCTGCACCCTTTCCCGATGTGGATATTTCAGATTTGTCAATAGAAACATCACTTCTAGGTTCGCATAAAACAGCGGAATTAAGTCCGTAAAATCTGCTTTCAAGCTCAGAGGATGTGCTTGATGAGGTTATTATCTGAACCTTTGAAAGGGATAACTTTCCACCCTTGAAAATGCGGAACCCAGAGGTATCTTCCTTTGATGAGGTTATTCCGTCGGAAACAACTTCTTTATGTATTCCGTCAATCGACGTTATTGCTTTTGCTTCAATTTTTGGCGAGCCGCTTGCCTCTATATATTCTCCTCCGTCGGCAAGTCCTAAAAAATAATCCGAAGTAGTTTCGGCCGCAGTTTCAACAGGTGCAAATGTTTCTTCCGAAGAGGTATCCGAAACAGAGGATGAACTGTTATCCGTTCCCCAGGAAGCGACAAAGTCGGTAAGGGAACAGGCATTTAAAATCATTGTATATATAATGCAGAAAATAAATATAATTATTTTTTTGCTTTTTAATTTCATAAAATCACTCCTACTGAATAAGTATATCATATTTTTATAAAATAAAAAACATTTTTTGATATTTTAAAAGGCATAGCCTCATAAAAAGACCATGCCTTAAATATTATAATATTTCGCCGTTTGAGTTGATTATATCTTTATAGAAATAAGCCGAGTTCTTGATAATCCGCTTTTGAGAAGAATAATCCACATAAATAAGTCCAAAACGTTCCTTAAACCCTTCAGCCCACTCAAAATTATCCATAAGCGACCAGTGGAAATATCCAAGTATTTCTGTTCCATCTTCGGCCGAACGCTTTAATTCTTTAAGATAACGTGCTAGAAAATCGGCTCTTTGGGGGTCGTGAACCTTTGAATCAACGGAAATGCTGTCACGACAGGAAAGCCCATTTTCGGAAATAATAATCGGGAGCTTATATCTCTCATACATAAATTTCGTACCCCAGTACATTGTTTCAGGTACGATGTTCCAGTTTAATGCCGACATAGGGTAACCCTGCTCAAAGGGAACAATTTCAGGCTCATTGTTTTCTCCGGCTTTAATCTTGTTCCCAAAATAAACATTAAGCCCGAGAAAGTCGATAGGTTGGCTGATAATTTCCATGTCCTCATCAGTTATTGAGGGAAGAATATCTTTATATTCGGCTAAATATTGTTCAGGATATTTTCCGAGAACGACAGGGTCGATCCAGAGGGGAAAATCAAACATAAGCCAGTCTTTATGTAAAGCAACATATGATTTTCTTGCTGCTTCAATATCATCAGCTGAATCGGAAGCGGGAAAGTTAAATGAACCGCATGGAACAAATCCGATTTTAACGGGTTGTTTTGAAAATTTTCTTAATGCCTTTACAGACCTTCCGTGAGCAAGAAGAACGTTGTGGACAGTCTGAAGAAGTTCCTTGCCTGATAATTTGATTCCTGGTGCGTGTAATCCGGTGTAGTATCCATGACCGACGAAGCATTCAGGCTCATTCACTGTGAAGAAATATTTTACCCTGTCAGAAAAGTTCTCTGCAATAATTTTTGTGTAATTTTCAAACCAAATCGGGGATTCCTCATTAAGCCAGCCGCCCTTTTTTGAAAGCTCGTAGGGGAGATCCCAATGAAAAACTGTCAGACAAGGCTCGATGTCATTTTTAATCAGCTCGTCGATAAGCTTGTTATAAAAATCAATGCCTTTTTGATTTGTTTTCCCTGTGCCGTCGGGCAGAATTCTTGCCCAGCTTACTGAAAATCTATATGCTTTAAGTCCAATTTCCTTCATCAAAGCAACGTCTTCTTCAATTTTGTGATAATGGTCGCAGGCAATATCACCTACGTGACCGCCGAATGTTTTTTCATTATCGTGGCTGAAAACGTCCCAGATATTAAGACCTTTTTCGTCTTCAAATGCTCCGCCTTCAATCTGGTATGATGCGGTAGCGGCGCCCCATATAAAATCTTTTCTGAATCCCATAAAATATCCTCCTAAAAAAAGTAACCGTTTACAATGATATTGTATCTTATGTAAATTTAAAATTATTGCAGTTTTAATGAACAATATTTTAAATTTACATATTAATTTGATTAGATGTTGTAAACGTTTTCTAACGCCGTATGAATAACTCCGACTTTAGTTTAATAAAATCGGAGTATTGTGAGTTTAAATGATTTTTGAAGCCGAAATTACTCAGCAGTTTCTTTTACTTGGTCGGCAGTTTCCTTTTTAATACCTATCTGTAAAACGAGGTTTAGAAGTATACCGAATACGGCAGCTGTAGCAATAGCAGGGAACTTTATACCGAAAAGAGGAATCATTCCCGAACCGTCAAATCCAAAGCTTCCGCCCAATCCTATTATAAGAATTGTGGAAATTACAGCAAGATTTCTCGAATCAAAAAGGTCAACCTTTCTGTTAAGCATAATTGCAATACCCTGAGCGGCGATAACGCCAAAAAGGTAAATGGATATTCCGCCGATTACCGCACTTGGAATTGAATAAACGGCAGCGGTAAGCGGTGTAAGGCAGGAAATAACCATTGTAATTATTGCGGCGGCAATAAGAACAGGAACGGAGAAGTTCTTTGTAATAGCCATTGTGCTTAAATTCTCACCGTAGTTTGTTCCGGCAGGTCCGCCGATAAAGCCTGAAATCATGTCGCCTAAACCGTCGCCGATAAGGTTAAGTCCAAGCTTATCCGCGATTTTGTATTCCTTTTTAGAACCTTTTTTCTTGGCAAGGTCGTTGATATAAATATCAAGCTGAAATACGTGTGCTGTGGATTCCGGAATGGTTGCAATAGCAATAGGCATAATTGCGGCTACTGCGGCAAGATTAGGTGTAGGAAGCGTGAAATGAGGAAGTGCGAAGATTGCCCCCGTGTCATTAGCGATTTTATTAAAGTCAACAAAATTAATGCCTGATGAAAGTCCTATAACAAGGGCTGTGATATATCCCACGAGAAGTCCTAAAAGAATAGGGACTTGACTCCATGAGCCTTTTAAATATACCGAAAACAGGATTGTTGAAATCAATGTAACAAGGCATATTATCCAGGAAAGGTTAGAGGCGAGAGGAAGTGAAGCATCCGTTACACCTGATGGCATATTCATTGGGTTTCCCATTGCGTTTGCTGAAAGCGAAAGCCCGATAACGATAGCGATACTTCCCGTAACAGTAGGAGGGAGAACTTTTTCAATTGAATTTCTTCCGAATCTGTTGATAATAAGACCTGCAACGATAGAAATAAGACCGGACATTATAATTCCGAACTGTGCGGCGGATATTTTTTCGTCTGCAATTGGCGGTCCGAAAGCCTGCGCTCCTGTCATAGCCACAATTGCGGAGATGTAGGAAAAGCTTGACCCGTAATAAAGCGGAAGCTGTCTTTTTGTTATCAGAATAAATCCGATTGTTGCAAGACCGCTGGCAAAAATGGTTGTCGAAACGTGAAACCCTGTGAGCAGTGCGACAAGTACTGTTGCGGGGAACATTACAATTATCTGCTGGAATGCGTAGAGAATTAATTTTAAAAATGACGGTTTTTCTTCAGGCAGATAGCCGACAACCTGCTGCGTGTTATTTGACAAATATACCCCTCCCAATAATTATTTCGTGAATAACCTAAATAATTATACATATTCGTTGTCAATATGTCAAGAAATAATTATTTTTTATATAACAAATTGTTAAATCTGCATAATTTTTCATAAGGATATTTTACACGGCATTGCCGAAAATAATTACATAACAATTTTTAATTTTATAAGGAGATTAAAATGGTACAGGGAGAATATGAAATAAGTCTACAGGCGCTTCTTGAACAGGATATTTCAAGCTATGAATTTTTCAATACTTTATCTGACGACCTTAAAAAGAGAATTGAAAAAGAAGACATCGGTTCGTTTGAAGAAATGCAGAAATTTGTCGAAAAGCATAAAAGCTACACTGATTGATAAAAAATAAAGCTGAATAAAAGGAAGTTAACCTTAAATTCAGCTTTATTTAATTTACATAAATTATTTACCCATCTGTGTAGCAATTTCCTGTGCAGCCTGCTGAACCTCTTCCTGAGAAATATTGCCGCTTCCAACTTCTTTTAAAAATTCTGGAATTGACAATCCGAAATAATCTGCCAATGCGCCATAGACAGCGATTATATAAGCAATTATTCCTATTGTAGCAAGAAGACCGATAATTCCGCATACAAGACCGGCAATAGCCATTGCCTTTCCGTTCTTTTTCTTTGAGATACAGATAATGCTGAGAATAATCGCAACTATTGAACATGGAATTGAAAGGAAAACCGTACAGCTGAGGACGATTGAAGCTATTCCGAAAATCATTGCGGCAATAGCCATTCCGCTCCCGCCCTTAGGCGTATTCTGTTCCTGATAGTAATCATACTGATAAGGAGCCTGCGGAGGAGTCTGCTGATATTGCTGCATGTTGTTTGAGTCATTCGCCATAGGCTGAACATAAGTGGGCTCCTGAGGCTGCTGAACATAAGGATTCTCCTGAGGCTGTTGAACATAAGGATTTTCCTGGGGCTCCTGAGGGTTAGGGTTCTGATTGTTATTGAGTTCATCCATAATTAATTCTCCCTTTTTGTCAAAATATTTAATTTACTTAGAAATTAACTCTAAATTATCGGCACACAAATCAAAGCTTTAATAGAAAGGATAGCCTTTACTTGAAGAAAGTCCGAGTGAAATAGCGATAACATAAAAAATAATTATTGCTATTGAAATAGTAAAGCCAATTCCTCCGCATACAAGACCTGCTATTGCCATTCCTTTTCCGTTGGTTTTCTTTTTAAGACAGATGATTCCAAGGATAATTGCTACAATAGAACAGGGGAACGCAATGCAATAGCCTACAATTGAAACAATTCCGCAAACCATTGCGGCAATAGCCATTCCGTTTCCATCTTTAGGCTTATTTTGTTCCGCATAATAATACTGATAAGGGGTCTGAGGGGGAATCTGCTGATACGGCGGGATATTATTCGGCTGATTTATCATAGGCTGAACATATGGAGCTTGCTGGGTATAAGGGCTTTCCAGTGGCTCCTGAGGGGGTAAATTCTGATTGTCATTTAGTTCATCCATTGCAGCCTCTCCCTTTTGTCAAAATAGTTAATTACTTAGAAATTAATTCTAAAGTATCGCGGGCAATTAAAAGCTCTTCGTTAGTGGGAACAACCCATACCTGAACCTTTGAATCGTCAGCGGAAATTTTGCAAAGTTTTCCTCTTGTCTGATTTTTTTCATTGTCAAGCTTAATACCGAAGAATTCCATATCGTCGCATACACTTTGTCTGACTTCGATAGCATTTTCACCGATACCGCCGGTGAAAATAATTGCGTCAACACCGTTCATTGCTGCAATATATGAGCCGATATATTTTTTTATGTCATAACAAAGCATATCCGTTGTTAGCTTTGCTCTTTCATCGCCCTGTTCAGCGGCTGCGGCAATATCTCTGTTGTCGCTTGAAATTCCGGAAACGCCTAAAAATCCTGACTTTTTATTTAAAAATTCGCTCATTTCGGAGGGCGAAAGGCCAAGCTTTTTAGCAACAAATGTAACGGCGGATGCGTCAACTGCGCCGCAGCGTGTTCCCATAATGATACCGTCAAGAGGGGTAAAGCCCATTGAAGTATCTATTGATTTTCCGGCTTCAACGGCTGTGATTGATGAACCGTTTCCTAAGTGACAGGAAACAATTTTAAGGTCTTTAATATCTTTGTTGAGTACCTTTGCAAGCTCAGCGGTTACAAATCTGTGTGATGTACCGTGAAAGCCGTATTTTCTAACGTGGTATTTTTCATAGCAGTCATATGGAAGTGCGAACATATAAGCCTTCTGCGGCATTGTCTGGTGGAAAGCTGTATCAAATACAACAACCTGAGGACAGCTTGCGGGGATAACCTTTTTGCATGCTCTAAGTGCAAGTGCATGCGGGTGGTTATGTACCGGCGCAAGCTCAGAAAGTCCGTCTATCTGATCGATAACCTCGTCTGTTACTAATGTTGTTTTTGTGAAAATTTCAGCGCCCTGTACTATTCTGTGTCCAACTGCTGAAATTTCGTCCATTGAATCAATTACTTTTCCTTCGCCTGATGTCATAACCTCAACTAGCTTTTCAAATGCTTCGGTATGTGTCGGGAAAGTACAATCCACGTCGATTGTGCGTCCGTCGAACGTTTTATGTGTAATGTGACCGTCAATACCTATTCTGTCACAGTTTCCTTTTGCGATAACGTGCTCATTCTCCATGTCAATAAGCTGATACTTAAGCGATGAACTTCCTGCGTTGATAACCAAAATCCTCATAGTTTTTAAAAATCCTTTCAAATGGTTTTCGTTAATCCTTTTTATAACGTACTGAATTAATTTTATAACAAATTGCTGAAAAAATCAAGTATTTTGAGTGATTTAATAATTTTATAATATAAATATGCATATTCTTTACATTATATAAATATTAGGCTATAATATTTATATGTATATAATCCTCTGCTTAATAAAAATAAAGGGAATTTTTTATGAAAATATCCGGTATAATAAGCGAATACAATCCGTTCCATAACGGACACCTTTATCAGATTTTACAGACGCGAAAAAATGGTGCCACTCATATTGTATCTGTTATGAGCGGTAATTATGTTCAGCGCGGGGACATTTCCGTTATTGATAAATTTAACAGGGCAAGGCTCGCGGTAGATAACGGCGCTGACCTTGTAATTGAACTTCCGGTCATATATTCGCTTTCAACGGCGGAAACATTTTCAAGAGGTGCTGCTTCAATTTTAAACAGTCTCGGCTGTGTTGACAGCATTTCTTTCGGGAGCGAATGCGGGAGCATTGAGCTGCTGAAAAAAGCGGCATATGCTTCAGATTATTTCTCCGATTCGGAAGAATTGAAAGTACTGCTCAAAAGGGGAGAATCATATCCGTCAGCCTTACAAAAGCTTTGCCATGAAAAATTCGGCGGTGAGATTTCATCGGTTTTTTCTTCGCCTAATAATCTTCTCGGA
>DAOPYP010000055.1:0-10419 GCA_035352975.1 Oscillospiraceae bacterium | reverse complement strand
CACTTAATGCGTCGACTTTATTACAATCAGTATCAGTCGCAAAAAGGCTGACAGAAGAGGAAAATGCGCTGCCTGCAATTCCCTTTATAATAGCTGTTCCCATATTACCTGTGCCGATAAAACCGATAGTAATCATAACATTATCCCCTTTTTTATCACTAAGCCTCGATAGCTTTTCTTTTAAAAATCTGTTTATATGCCGTATATGCTACAGGAAGAACAGCACATATAAGTACAATATCAATAGGAAGCTGAACTATATTTTTAATCAGCCTTGGTGTAAACCAAGTAATAAATGCGGCAAGCTGAGAATCAGATGTAAATGAAAAATTTTTATTCACAAATGAAACATAGATTATATAGGAGTTAAGACATATATTGCATATCAAAACAACTAAAATACGTGCCAGTGCCGCTTTTATAAAAAATATATGGTCTAATTTTTTTGTTTCTTTCTGATACACAATTAACCCATAGATTATTCCTGTCAAAAAGACAACCAGTCCTAAAAAAGGCGAATATGGGTTACCGGTTTTATCAAATAAAAATCCTACAAAATCGGTAATCAATGCTGCCGGTGCAGCAACCACTGGTCCGAAAAGCATTGCTATTGTTATAATCGCCAAAAAGGAAAAGACTATTCTCAAGTCCGGTGTAATCTGTATTGCAATTGAGCGAAGCACTATTGCAAGAGCAATAAGCATTCCTGTGATTGCAAGACAATTAATGTTTTTCAGCTCGGCGGCTGATTTTTTAAAAGACATAGCTAAAGCTGACATATGACGTTCCTCCTTAAAAATATGCTAATTACATATCCTAACGCCAATGCAGCTTTAAGTATCAGTATATGTAACAGCGGGATGCGAAAACTGTACCGCAAGTCTTTTAATAAGACTTTTCGTTCAGACAGCAACTCCCCGTCTGTCTGACACTGTACGCACAGTTTTCTACTCTGTTTATTATAAATTTTTGAACAGCCTGAATTATCAGAAGCTTATTTCCTGAGCTATGTTGTAAAGGTCAAGCTCAAAAGGCTTCTTCATTTTAAGTGCTTCCTGAATGTCAAAATCAACAATCTTATTGTTCTGCATTCCTACAACTCGGTTACCTATTCCTCTTTCGAGAAGTTCAACGGCATAATAGCCCATCTGGCTTGCAACAACTCTGTCACGTACGGTTGGAGAGCCGCCTCTCTGAACATGTCCTAAAATTGTAGCTCTTGATTCAATTCCTGTCTTTGCTTCAATGTCTTTTGCAATCTGTTCAGCGTTTCCTATACCCTCGGAAACCATTATGATAAAGTGCTGTTTGCCTGTTTTTTGTGAGTTCTTCATTTTTTTGCATACATCATCAATAGTATAAGGAACTTCTTTTGTGATAATATATGTAGCACCTACTGCAACTCCGGTATTTAAAGCAATGTATCCTGCATTTCTTCCCATTACCTCAACAACGCTGCAGCGGTCATGTGACTGTGCTGTATCGCGGATTTTATCAACCATCTGCATAGCGGTATTCATAGCGGTGTCATAACCGATAGTATACTCTGTGCAGGCAATATCATTGTCAATTGTACCCGGAAGACCCACACAAGGAATTCCCCTTGCAGAAAGGTCAGCGGCACCGCGGAAAGAGCCATCTCCCCCGATTACAACAATGCCTTCAAGGCCGGATTCTATACAGCGTTTTTTAGCGGCCTGAAGTCCTTCTTCATATCTGAATTCGGGACATCTTGCCGTATAAAGAACTGTTCCCCCGCGCTGAATAACGTCGGAAACGCTTCTTTCACTCATTTCTATCATATCACCATGAATTAAGCCGTTATAGCCTCTTCTTATGCCTAAAACTTTAAAGCCTTTTCTGATTGCAGCTCTGGTAACAGCCCTTACCGCTGCATTCATTCCCGGCGCGTCACCGCCGCTTGTCAAAATACCAATTTTTTTATCCATTACATATTTCCTCCGTTATATAAAATCATATGACGTATCATGTTTATTTTACTCATATTTTAAATGTTTGTCAAGTATAAAGTAGCCAAACCTTATTTACTTAAGTGCGATATTTTCATATCCGAATTCATTTTGAAGAGCTGAAAGTAATTTCTCTGAAATCTCTACACCGTCAATATTTTTTGGAGCTGTTATTTTATTCAAGTCGCTGAAAAACATTCTTATCTGAGAATTTCCCAGCATATTCTGAACAATTCCCATTGCCTTAGAAATTGACTGACTGTCCGTACTCATAAGCTTGATAAAAAGCTTCATTTTTTTGCATTCTGACAAGAATTTTTCAGCTGTATTTATCTCCTCGGCAATAATCTTACAGTCATCATTTTCTTTAAGGGAAAGCCGCCCCTTTATCTCCAGTATTTCACCCTCATTCAGCATATTTTTATATGCCGAATAGAATTTAGGGAAAATAACTGCTTCAATAATTCCTGTTAGATCTTCCGCCTGTAAAAAACACATTTCTTCATTAGAACGCGTAGTATAGATTTTTTTACTCTGAATCATACAGATAAGCCCTACTTTATCTCCATCATTAAAGCCTTTAATTCCCTCTTTTGAATTTTCAGCTATTTCCGAAGCCGTCGGGAATTTAAGTGCCTTAATATAAGGAACAAAAGGCGAAAGCGGATTGCCTGAAATATACATTCCGACCGTATCTTTTTCCATCATAAGAAGTTCATTATATGAAAATTCTTCACAGTAAGGAATATTCGGCTCCGAATGCTTTGAAGAAATTCCGCTGAAAAAATCAATCTGTCCGTCAACGTTGTTCTTTTCTGATGCTGACAAGTCGCTTAAAATATTCTCATAATTTGCAGTCATCTGTCGGCGGTTTAAGCCAAGGCTGTCAAAAGCGCCGCATTTTATAAGATTTTCAAGTGCCCTTTTATTAAGCTCTTTTCCCTGCATTTTTGAGCAGAAATCATAAAACGATTTGAACTTCCCCGATTTTTCACGTTCTGAAATAATTTCTCTTATAACGCCGCTTCCGAGATTTTTTATTGCAAGAAGAGCAAACCTTATACCGTCGCCGACAGCAGAAAATCCCTCAAAGCTTTCATTTATATCGGGCCCCAGAATTTCTATTCCGCCGCTTTCACATTCGTTTACATACTCAATTATTTTTGAAGTATTGTCAATGACGCTTGTGAGAAGTGCCGCCGTATATTCCTTATAGTAATGGCATTTTAAATATGCCGTCTGATACGCAAGATATGCGTAAGCCGCCGCATGAGATTTATTGAAAGCATATGACGCAAAGCCGGACATTTCGTCAAATATTTCATTTGCGGTTTCTTCGCTTACTCCGTTTGCGACAGCTCCCAAGCAGTTTATACTTCCGTCTGGGTTTTTATCACCCCATATAAAGCTTTTGCGTTCCTTTTCCATTACGTCCGCTTTTTTCTTAGCCATTGCGCGCCGTACAAGGTCTGCCCTTCCGTATGAATACCCCGCAAGCTTTCGGCATATTTCCATAACCTGCTCCTGATAAACTATACAGCCGTATGTGACATCAAGAATATTTTTCAGGAGCGGAGTTTTATAGGTTATAAGCTTTGGATTATGCCTGTTCCTGATATATTTCGGTATACTTTCCATAGGTCCCGGGCGATAAAGCGAAATTACCGCGATAAGATCCTCTATGCTTTCGGGCATAAGCCTTATCAGGACCTGCTTCATTCCCGCACTTTCAAACTGGAAAACGCCGCTTGACTGCCCCTTTGAAAGCATTGCATAAACGCCCTTATCGTCAAGCGGAATATTTTCGATTTTGAAGTCGGGGTTATTTTTAGTTATTGAATTCACACAGTCACGGATAACGGTGAGGTTTCTCAGTCCCAGAAAATCCATTTTAAGAAGTCCCAGACTTTCAAGAATAGTCATGGTGTACTGAGTGACAATTGAATCTTCGTTTTTCTGAACGGGTACAAATTCATAAACTGGTGCGGATGCAATAACCACACCAGCAGCATGAGTTGAGGCATGACGAGGCATTCCCTCAACCTTTTTTGCCATGTCAATCAGCTCATGAATTTTAATATCGCCGTTATAAAGACCGTTTAGGTCGTTATTCATTTCAAGAGCCTTTTCAATTGTTATATTCGGTTCAAAAGGGATAAGCTTAGCAACTTTATCGACAACCTGATAAGGCATTCCCATTGCTCGCCCTACATCACGGATTGCCGCTTTTGCCGCCATTGTTCCGAATGTGATAATTTGTGCTACCCTGTCATTTCCGTATTTTCTTACGACATAATCAATTACTCTCTGACGCCCTTCATAGCAGAAATCTATATCAAAATCCGGCATACTTACGCGCTCCGGGTTTAAAAAGCGTTCAAAAAGGAGGTTATATCTTATCGGGTCAATTCCTGTTATGCCGATACAGTATGCCGCAATACTTCCTGCGCCGGAGCCTCTCCCCGGTCCGACGGGAATATCATTTTCCTTTGCATAGCGGATAAAATCCCATACTATAAGAAAATAATCGACATACCCCATTTTTGTAATAACTTCAAATTCATATTCAAGCCTGTCCGTTACTTCCTTAGGAGGATTTTTGCCGTAATGCTTATGCATACCGTCTGTACAAAGCTTTCTGAAATATTCGGTATTATCGCTCACTCCCTCAACCGTAAACTTAGGCAGCTTTATAACTCCGAATTCAAAATCGACATTGCACTGTTCGGCAATTTTTACGGTATTTGAAACTGCCGACGGGAAAGCCTTGAAAAGCTCTGTCATTTCCTCCGTCGATTTTATATAGAATTCACTTCCGTTAAAGCCCATTCCGTTAGGCTCGTCAACTGTGGTATTCGTCTGTATCGACAATAAAACCCTCTGCATTTTTGCATCGTCTTTTTCAACATAATGAGCATCGTTTGTTGCGGCGGCGGGAATTCCCGTTTCCCTTGACAGTCTATAAATATAAGGGAGAATCTGCTCCTCCTCAGGTATTCCGTGATTCTGAACCTCAAGATAATAATTGCCCTGGCCGAATATTTCATTATATAAAAGTGCAGTTTTTTTTGCCGCTTCATAATCATTGTTAATGAGATTTCTCGAAACCTCACCCGCCATACAGCCGGATAAAGCAATAAGCCCTCCGCTGTATTTTCGGAGAACTTCAATATCAACTCTCGGTTTATTGTAAAAGCCATCGGTATAACCTATCGAAACAAGCTTAATAAGATTTTGATAACCCTCGTTGTTTTTGCACAGAAGAATAAGATGATACGGGGAAGAATCCAGCTTATGTACTTTATCAAAGCGCGTTCTCGGAGCGACATATACCTCGCACCCGATTATTGGCTTTATTCCCTGCTTTTTCGCTTCATAATAAAATTCAACTGCGCCATACATACAGCCGTGATCGGTAATCGCAACAGCAGAATGCCCAAGTGCTTTTACCTTTGAAACGAGCTGTTTAATTCTGCAGGCGCCGTCTAAAAGACTGTATTCGCTGTGTACATGAAGATGAACAAACCCGTCCAATGATTATCACCCTTGTTTCTTTTGGTTTTCTCTTATCTGTTCAGCTATTAATGAGATTTTTTTCATACGATGGTTTGCCCCTGAACGACTGATGGAATTTGAAAGCATCTGTCCTAATTCCCTTAGCGAAAGTTCAGGGTATTCAAGCCTTATTTCAGCTATTTCACGAAGTTCGTCAGACAGCGAGCTAAGTCCGCACGTTTCTTCTATATAATTTATATCCTCAACCTGTTTTGCCGAAGCGTTAACTGTCTTTTCAATATTTGCGGAATCGCAGTTTGCTATACGGTTTGCTTTGTTTCTTACATCCTTGAGGATTTTTATATTCATTATTTCAAGAGAGCTTCTGGTTGCACCCATAAACGTGAGAATATCCTCAATATTTTCACTTTCTTTAACATATAGAATATGAACGCCCTTGCGCTCAGAGCGCTTTGCGGTTACCCCTGTCATTAAAAGAATATCCTGTAAATCACGGCTTAAATTAAAATACGGAGTAACAAATTCAAGGTGATATTCCTTATTGGGGTCGATTATGCTCCCGCAGACTAAAAATGCTCCCGCTAGAAATACAATAAGTCCGTTATTGCCGATATTATCAGTATTTATCCTATGAAGCTGATCAGAGCTGAAAACTTTATATTTGCCTATAAGCTCTTTGCAGTCTTCCTTATTCCCGATATTTAATATATAATATTTGTCTTTGTTGCTTTTTTCTTTTTCAATAAACTGGACGGCATTTTTCTTGTTAAGTATTTCTCCCACAAGCTCGGCAAAAAGTGTGGCAACCTTGTCATGTTCGGTATGTAATGTAATTCGGTCAAAATCAAACTGCTTACAGAAAAGAAGCATACCGTAAAGGCACGCATATTTTTTATCCAGATCTGTAATACACGTTGACAGCTCACTTTTTACATCATATGAAAAAGAGGGCATATGATTTTTCACCTGTCCTTTGTAATATCCCTGTGGGAAATTCGTGCTTTAACATTTTTGTCTTTCAGATAAGAAAAAAGCTGCTCCGCAAAGGTAACCGATCGATGTTTCCCGCCTGTACAGCCGAAAGCTATTACAAGCTGACTTTTCCCCTCATGCACATAAAGCGGAATAAGGAAATCTATAAGGTCTTTAAGCTTGTTTAAAAGAGTCTGCGACTGTTCAAACTGCATAACATAATCATTTACGCAGGATTCTTTACCTGTGTGCTCTTTAAGCTCCTTAATATAAAACGGATTGGGAAGACATCTCACATCAAAAACAAGGTCTGCCTCATTCGGTGCACCATACTTAAAGCCAAACGACATAACCTTTACAATCATAAAGTCATTGATATTTTCGAGAAAAATACTGTTTATCTGTTCTTTAAGCTGAGAAACGGACAAAAATGAAGTATCGATGTAATAGTCGGCGACCTCTCTCACCGAGCGAAGAATTTCCCTTTCGGCTAAAATCGCCCTGTGAATACTGCCGTGAACGCTTTCGTCAAGGGGATGCTTTCTTCGGGTTTCCTTATATCTTTTAACTATAACATCGTCGCCTGCGTCAAGGAACAAAATTTTCACATCAAGTCCCTGTTCTTTCAGGGTTTCAATGCTTTCCGCAAGCTTAAAAAAGAGTTCTCCTCCCCTTATATCCGTTACAATTGCAACGCGTTCAATCTTCCCGTCAGACTGGGTGCATATTTCGGCAAATTTATTAATAAGCTGAGGCGGCATATTGTCTATACAATAAAATCCGATGTCCTCCAATACGTTTATTGCCCCCGATTTGCCCGAACCTGAAAGCCCCGTAACTATCACAAACTGCATATCTTACCTCTTATCAATCATCAACAAAACGGATAATTTCAGGCTCACATTCAAGCTGATACCCCGTTTTTTCCTTTACTGCCGATCTAACCTGATTTATTAATTCCAAAACATCGTTAAAAGATGCATTACCCCTGTTAATAATAAATCCGCTGTGCTTTTTTGAAACCTCCGCCCCGCCGACTGACAAGCCTTTTAGTCCGCACTGTTCAATCAGAAGTGAAGCATAGCTGCCCTCGGGGCGTTTAAAGGTGCTCCCCGCGCTCGGATATTCAAGCGGCTGTTTTTGCTTTCGTCTTTCCATATAATCGTCCATTTTGCTGCGGATTTCGGATTTCTCACCTTTTTTGAGCTTAAAGGAAGCCTTAGTAATAATTAAGCGGTTAGTCTGAAATACGCTGTGACGATAGGATAACTCCATTCCATCAGACGAAAATTTAATCGTATTTCCGTCGGAATCAATACACTCGCAGGAAATAATCACGTCCTTTATTTCCCCGCCGTATGCGCCGGCATTCATAAATACAGCCCCGCCGACCGTTCCGGGAATTCCCCACGAAAATTCAAGTCCTGAAAGTGAATGCTCATAAGCAAACTGACTTAACCTTGAAAGCGATACCCCAGAGGTACATTCGATAATGTCCTCACCGACAAGATTCATTTCGGAAAAGTCTTTCCCGATAAGAAAAACCACACCGTTAAAGCCTTTATCGTCAATTAAGACGTTTGAGCCTTTCCCGAGAATCATATATGGAATGTTATTTTTTTTACACTGAGGAATAAGCTTTTTAAGAACATCCGCTGAATTTATTTTAATTAAAGCGCGGCATTCACCGCCTATTTTAAAAGTTGTATAATTTTTTAAGCTTTCATTTAAAAGAATTTCACAGCCGTGCTTATCCGCTGTTTTTATAATTTCAGAAATGTCTGTCATAATCCCACCGCCCGATTTTTTTATAATTTTATGATTGGCACGGAGATTGTATTCATTCAAAAATATTGCCGCGTTTTGAAATAATGTGAGCTTTTATTTTTTCAAAGCTTTTGTTTACAATAAGCTCCTCTGGGAAATCAAGCTCTGAAAGCAGTTTTTGAGAAAGCGGAGTTTTCCCAACCGACAGACAAAAATGTGCATCGGTATTAACAACTATCGGCACTTCATGCTTTTTGCAAATATTAAGTATCTCTATATAATTTTCTTTAAAGCCCTTTTTGTTAGCAAGTGCGCTTTCATTAAGCTCGACAAGCTTGTTGTTCTTTTTAAAAACAGGAATAACCTTTTCATAATCGAACTTGAATTTCGGCGTCGCACAATGTCCTATAACGTCAATATAAGGATTTTCGGCTACTTTAAGATAACATTCGGTATAGTCATCAAAGCTTCCCTCTTCCATAATTGTCCCGTGCATTGAAGCAACAATCCATTCTAATTTCTTTAGTTCACATTCGTCCATGTCAAGAGTTCCGTCAAGCTTCATAATATTAACTTCCGAGCCAAAAATAATTGTTACGCCGGAAATTTCTCTCGGAATCGCATTTTTAAAATTATGAAAATACCAGATATGCGGAGAATCGGGTCCTCCGATTGAGTGGTCTGTAACAGCAATAGCCTTTAAGCCCGCTTCCTTAGCGGACTGCGCGAGCTCCATAACTGTCGAATATGCGTGTGTTGATGCGACTGTGTGGCAATGTGTATCTGCTTCTATAAACAATTTCAAATCCTCCGATAAATATACAGCTTTTAAAAATCATCAAGTTCTTTTACGTGATCTGTCTGCTCCATATCAAGTCCGAGCTTCTGCATAAGCTCCTGTGCGGCGTTATATCCCATTTTCTTATGTCTGTTATTCATTGCGGCAACTTCAAGAATTACGGCAAGATTACGTCCCGGCTTGACAGGAATTGTAAGCGACGGAACATTTACACCGAGAATGGTGGTATAAAGATTGTCCATTCCCATTCGGTCATAAATCTTTTCCGAATCCCACTGTTCAAGCTCAACAACCATATCAATTTTTTCGGTAACCTTAACAGCACCGATACCAAAAAGACGTCGTGCATTGATAATTCCGATACCTCTCAGCTCGAGGAAGTGACGTATATTGTCAGGTGAAGTTCCGACAAGACTTATATTTGAAACCTTTCTGATTTCGACGGCGTCATCGGCAACAAGCCTGTGTCCCCTCTTTACAAGCTCGATAGCAGTTTCGCTCTTACCTACTCCGCTGTCGCCCGTAATAAGCATACCTTCGCCGTATACCTCTATAAGTACGCCGTGACGTGTAATTCTCGGAGCAAGATTAAGATTCAAAAACGCTATGAGCCCTGACATGAAGTTTGAGGTGCTGTCCTTGCTTCTTAATAACGGAACCTCGTATTTTTTAGCGAATTCCATCATTTCAGGATAATATGGAAGTTCTCTGGTAATTATAAGCGCAGGAAGCTTCTGGGCAAAAAGAAGTTCAATTCGTTCTCTTCTTATATCCTCTTCAATTGTCGCAAGATAAGCAAACTCCATTTTTCCTATTATTTCAATTCTTTCAGGATTAAAATATTCATAAAACCCCATAAGCTGAAGCCCCGGACGGTTAACGTCAGTTTCCTCGATGAAAAGCTCTGTCGCTTCTTTTGGAAGATGCAAAGATTCGAGTTTAAACTCATCTATTATTTTTTTCAGCGGTATTTTAAATTTGTCAGCCATATCTTTCCCTCTCCGAAACATATTATTTTTACACTGTTTATATTATACTATACAACATTAATAATATCAAGGATATTAAACATTTAACTTGATAATTAAAGTTTTTTAGTGTAAAATATAATTAATTATTTATTATAATATATGGAAGGACTTAATATAAATGAGGATTGCTATATTTACCGAAACATATCTCCCGGATGCAAACGGTGTTGCGACACATATTAAAACCCTTAAGGACGGACTTGAAGCGCTGGGACATACTGTGTTGATTGTAAAATCAGATGCCTCATCAAAAAGACATTATATTGAAAACGGCGTTATGCACTGTCCCGGGATAAAATCAAAAAAGCTTTATAATTATAACCTTTCATCTCCTTTAAGCCTTGAAAGGCTTATTATGCTTAAA
>DAOPYP010000054.1:0-10469 GCA_035352975.1 Oscillospiraceae bacterium | reverse complement strand
ACATCAAATAATCCCTGATGGGTTTCCCCGTCTTCGCCGACTATTCCTGCGCGGTCTATTCCGATAACTATATGTGTTTTGTCTATTGAGCAGTCATGGATAATCTGATCATAACCCCTTTGTAAAAAGCTTGAATATATTGCCGCAACAGGAAGCATGCCCGTTTTTGCTAAGCCTGCTGAAAAGGTAATTGCATGCTGTTCCGCAATCCCAACGTCAAAAAATCGGGATTTATGTTCATTATGAAAATATTGAAGCCCTGTGCCATATTTCATAGCGGCGGTAACCGCACATATTCTTTTATCGGAATATGCAAGACGGCTGAGTTCTTTTCCAAAAGCAGCAGAAAAGCTGTCTTCTGAAATTACTTCAGGGTTGCCTGTCTGAAGTTCAAATTTAGAAAGCCCATGAAAAGCTCCAGGATTTTTCTCGGCGGGTGAAAAGCCCTTGCCCTTTACAGTATTAACATGCACAAAAACAGGCTTTTTAAGATTTTTAGCAACAGTGAGAGTTTTCTCAAGTTCTTCTAAATTGTGTCCGTCAACAGGACCTAAGTATACAAAACCAAAATCCTCAAACATTGTACTGTGGTATAGTACTCCCTTTAAAGCGGATTTTGAAGTTTTTATAATTTTTTTCAAAGGTGCTCCCAGTAAAGGCGTATTGTTAAGCGCTCTCTCAATAATATTTTTAGTATTAAGGTATTCGGGTTTAGAACGGATTGAGGTAAGATATTTTGCAAGCGCGCCTACATTTTTTGAAATCGACATATCGTTATGATTAAGGATAATTATAATATTATCTCCGCTTTTTCCGGCATTGTTAAGTCCCTCATAAGCCATACCGCCCGTAAATGCACCATCACCTATTACTGCGACAGCGCAGTTGTCTTTTTTCTGAAGCCTTAATGCTTTTGCAATTCCACATACGGCAGATATTGAAGTGCTGCTGTGTCCGCTAATAAATGCGTCATATTCTGATTCAGACGGCTTAGGAAATCCCGATATGCCGCCTTCCTGTCTTAGTGATGAAAAATTTTCAAATCTTCCGGTTAAAAGCTTATGTGTATAAGCCTGATGACCGACATCCCATACGATTTTATCATCAGGACAGTCAAAAACCCTGTGAATTGCCATGGTGAGTTCAACGCTTCCAAGATTGGAAGCAAGATGCCCGCCTGTTTTGGTAACTGTGTCAATAAGTATCTCTCGTATTTCATCACATAGTAACCGGCACTGTCTGTAATTCAATTTTTTTAAATCTGAAGGAAGTTTCATATCGGATATTCTTAAATATTTATAATTATTCATCTTAAATTATTCTATTCAGCACACCGGCACTATCAGTGAAATAAGTATTCCCAAAAGTGCCCCTCCCAGTACCTCGAATGGTGTGTGTCCCAAATATTCCTTTAACTCCTTATATTCTTCCTGTTTATTGTCATTTGTCGATTCTTCGATAGTTTTATTAATTCGGTTAATTTCCTTTGCATGAAGACCCGCTGCACGTCTTACCCCCATAGCATCGTACATAACAACGACAGCTAAAATAAACATAAGTGCAAACTCAACTGAATTTGTTCCGATTTTTCTTGAAACAGCAAGCGTTGCCGAACACACTAAAGCCGAATGAGAGCTCGGCATACCTCCCGCTCCGAAAAGTCTTTCGGGATTAAAAGTTCTGTACCTGATCAAATGTATTATCGTTTTGATAATCTGGGCAGAAAACCACGAAACAACAGCTGTCAGCAGTACATAATTATATTCAAATTTATACCCCATTTTTCCCACCTAATTCTTTCTTACTGCAAGATTAACCGTTAAATCTTTTAAAAACAAATTATCTTTAAAAAAATCCAGATGAATAAGCGCTTTTTCAGTCAGCTTTTCAACTTCTATTTGAGATTTTTCTATTCCTACAAGTGAAGCGTATGTTATTTTACCGTTTTCTTCATCGCTCCCCACTGGTTTACCGAGAATATCCTGATTGCCTGTAATATCAAGTATATCATCTGTAATTTGAAATGCAAGTCCAAGATTTTCAGCATATTTTTCTGCATTTTCGATAGTTATTCCATTCGCTTCCGCAGCAATACAGCCCATTTTGCAGGCGGCTTTCAATAACGCGCCTGTTTTTAAAGAATACATTTTTTTTAGCAAATTCGAATCAACAGGATTTTTTTCATATTCCATATCGAGTATCTGACCGCCAATCATTCCCTCAATTCCTGTTGCAAAAGTAAGTTCTTTTATCAATCTGACTTTGATGTCAGATTTCAAGTTACATTCGGCAATAATTTCATATGCAAGATTCTGAAGTGCATCGCCTGCAAGCAAAGCTGCAGCTTCATCAAACGCCTTGTGACATGAGGGCTTTCCTCTTCTGAAATCATCATTATCCATACAGGGGAGGTCGTCGTGAATAAGTGAAAACGTATGGAGCATTTCAACGGCAGCAGCAACAGGAAGTGCTTTTTTAATATCTCCCCCGCACATTTTGCAAAATTCAAGCACCAGTACGGGTCGAATCCTTTTCCCTCCTGCTGATATTGAATGTTTCATCGCATTAATTATAACTGACTGAGGCTGATTATTCTCTGTAATAATTAAATACTTTGAAATTTCGTTTTCAATTTCTGAAATGTAGTATTTTAAAATCTCTGAATTTTTTTCAGTCATTAATTCCCCTCCGCAGAAATTTCTTCAACAATCAGCTTTGCATTTTCTATTTGTTTTTGGCAGCTTTCTGAAAGTTCAGAACCCTCTTTATACAATATCAATGCATTTTCAAGAGATAAATTTCCGTCTTCAAGCTGTTTTATGATTTCCTCAAGTTTTTTTAAAGAGCTTTCAAAATCCAAGATCAATCACCTTTTCCTGCTTTTATTTCTTTTATTTCCGCTAACACATAGCCGTCAGAAATCTGAATCTTTACAATATTGCCTTTATTAACCTGAGTTATACGTTTAACAAGCTTATCTTCATCGTAGACAAGAGCAAATCCTCTTTCAAGAACATTTAGCGGACTGATAAGTTCAAGTTTGACTTTTGACTTTTCTAAATTATTTTTCTTTGACAAGATAATCTGATTCATCTTTTGATTAAGCTTTTCTTTATATTGATTAAGCTTCATCTGGTTATAAGCAATTTTGTTATTAAATTCATTAGGGGAAATCTTTAATTTTTTTAAATATGCTTCTTTATTATCAATCAGCTTTAAAACAACGTTTTTCAGTCTGATATTGTTATCTTTTATCAATTGACTTAAATTTGTTATATCGGGCACCGCAAGCTCTGCGGCAGCAGAAGGAGTAGGCGCTCTTAAATCTGCAACATAGTCGGCAATTGTAGTATCTGTTTCATGCCCCACGGCGGAGATAATCGGTATTTTGCTGTTATATATTGCTCTTGCGACCACTTCTGTATTATAAGCCGAAAGGTCTTCAAAAGAGCCGCCGCCGCGTCCGACAATAAGCAAATCACAATCAGTTTTTTGTGCCTTAATAATAGCATTCGATATGGATTCAGGTGCATCATTCCCCTGCACCAATGAAGGAATAACAGTTACATTAACCAGCGGATAACGTCTTGAGAGAATGTTAAGTATATCCTGCAATGCCGCACCTGATTTTGATGTGATTATTCCTATATTTTTCGGAAATCGCGGTATAGGAAGCTTATTTTCTTCACTGAAAATATTTTCCTTGCTAAGCTTTTCTTTAAGCTGTTCAAACGCAAGATATAAAGCACCTACGCCGCTCGGCTGAATGTCAGTTACATAAAGCTGATAAACCCCGTCACGTTCAAACGCCTGTATGCTTGCATAAACTATAACATTCATTCCGTTTTCGGGAATAAAGGACAAATTACAAGCACTGCTGCTGAACATTATTGCCTTAATTGAGCTCGAATTATCCTTTAAAGTGAAATAAAAATGTCCCGTTTTTTTATGATTAACGAAATTTGAGATTTCGCCCTGAACAAATATTCCTCTCAGCCTGTAATCATCTTTAAACTTAAAAGCAATGTAGCTGTTTATTTGTGAAACCGTAAGAATACTGTTCATATCAAATAACCCTCCAATTGCTTTATTTATGTTTCAGCGAAGCGTAAATTGCCGTCCCCGCCGCATTATCACAAGAAAATTCGGACTTTGCAAAATATGCATCAAAATTACCTGACAGCTTTTCTCTGATAATTGAGTTTGACATTACCCCGCCCGCAAAAACCACGGGAAGCTGTCCGAATTTATAAAGTGCAAGCTCTGTCATTTTATTTATTGCCGCATAAACAGATATTAGACAGAATTTTGAAATATCTTCAAAGCTTTTATTTTCAGAAAGCATTTTTCTGCATCTATTTTCAATTCCGGAAAGTGAACAATCAAGTTCTTTCATCGACGGCTTGATTTTAAAGCTTTCAGTGCTTTTAAGCGCAAGCTTTTCAAGCTCCGGTCCGCACGGAAATTGAAGCCCCAGCATTACACCAACACGGTCAATAGCCTGTCCTGCTTTTAAATCAAGCGATGATGAAATCTGAGTGACCTTTATAATTTCTTTTTCATCAGGTTCACAAAAAAGACAGTCAGTGGTTCCCCCACTTACATGAAATGCAATAAATTTTCTGTTTATTAAGTCAAGCTTGTCCGAGGAATACAAAGCTGAAAGAATGTGTCCTATCTGATGTGAGGTTTTATAAACGCAGGAGCCGATAACCGCTGAAATAGATTCTGCTGTTCCCTCACCTGGCAGAAAACAAGGCATATATGAACTCTCGATGTTCCGCGGACGTACGGAAACGCCGATTGCTGAAATATTCCGTAAGTGTTCATCTGAAAAAAGCTCTGAAATAATAATAGGGAGCTGTTTGGTATGATGAAAAACCGCATCGCTTTGTCTTAAACCCAACTCACCGTTTTTTACGGGAAGAAGCATTTTATTCTGAATAACATTATTTTTTTCGCTGTCATATACAGCGGCGGAGGTTGTATAATTGCTAGTATCAAGCCCGAGAAAAAGCATTATTCTTTTTCTCCCTCTGCTCTTGAATATGCTCCCAAAACGCCGTTAACAAAGTTAACATCAGCCTCCTGAGAATATTTTTTTGAGATAAGAACAGCTTCATTAATGGCAACATTAAGAGGAACCTTTTCGTCATATAAAATTTCATATAACGCAAGCTTTAATACCGCAATATTGACTTTGGGTATGCGGTCGAGAGCCCTCTTTTCGCTGTATTTTTCTATGATCATATTAAGCTCTTCCGATTTTTCAAGAGTGCCCTTAAAAAGCTTTATAACGTCATCATTTACTGTTATTTCTTCGACATCTTCCGCAAGCGCTATAATCTCATCAGCAGAATCGTCTCTGAATAAGCTTTCAAAAGTAAGTTTAAATGCAGATTCACGTATTTCACGTCTTTTCATATTTCCTCCGGCTTTTTATTGTATTGATTGTTAATAATCACAACAAAGCAAGCTCTCTGATAATTGAGAGCCTGCTTTGTATTAGTTTTTGTTATTAATGTTGTCAAAAACTATTCCCGCTATAAGAATATTCACTTTGGATACAGTAATTCCCGTCATATTCTGAACATCGGCTTTAACTCGCTCCTGAATATGCTCCGCAAGAATTTTCACTTTTGCTCCGGCTTTAACAATAATGCTCATTGAAATTTCAACAACATCGCCCATAAGCTTTATCTTAATTGCTTCGCTCTTCCCTGATTTAATAAATAATTGTCTGAAAGAAACGTCATTTTCGTTAAGCCCTGCAACTCCGTCAATTTCACAGACAGCCAGTTTTGCAATAGTTGATATTACATTATCAGATACTTTAAGAGTTCCTTTTTTGGATTTTTCCATATTCTCCATTTCGCAGTCCCCTTTTTAAAGCCTAACGAAATAGTATTCATTAGTGCCTTTTAATAATATATATGTTTATTATAACATTATTTTTTAAAAGACACAACTACTTAACTTCAAATATTGCAATATTTTCTTGAGGAACAGAAACCTTACTTAATAAAATATCTTTTATCTGTGCTGCTTCCGAAGGAACAAGCCCGTCAGTCTTTACAACTATATTTGCCGATGTACCGTCAAGGTATACCACACAGTCTTTAAAGCCTTGAGCTTTAATGAGATTTTCAACTACTCCCTCGCTCTCCACAAGCTTTGAAACATTAAGAGCCTCAACGGTCATTGCAGCTTTTTCTTCATCTGTTATGTCGCCGCCGCTAAGCATAGTCTGTAATGTTTCTACAGCCTGATCGCGTTTTGTAATCTTATCAAGTCTAGCCTGAGCGAAATAGTCATCTCCGTCATTGTTTACAAATTCAACGTCGCCGTAATTTGCTGTATCAGTTTTTCCATTTACTACATCTGCGGTTTTAAGTTTCATATCAGACTGAGCAAACACATAGTTAAGATAAATTGCAATACCGAGAATAAGCGTAAGGCAAGCAAGGATAATATGCTTTTTTCCTATAATTATTGTTGGCTTTTTCATAAAATTCTCTCCCTTTATTGTTTTATTTTTGCAACATATATGTTGCTTATAGGTATTCCCAAAGCAGTAGAAACGGTTTTGTATATATTTTCACAGACAGTTGCATTGCCTCCCCCCTCACAGACAACAACAACGCCGCTGACTGTTGGTTTTTTGATCTGCTGAACAAGAGCCTCCTTTTGACCGTTCTGCTCAATCAATACAAGCTTGTTTTCATTTTGCTGACTTTTATTGTCTGTTCCTCCGGTTTTGCTTTGTTTGACCTCTTCCGCGTAGACATATTCTTCGGTTGATTCAACCGTCAGCATAACCCGTACTTCTCCTACTCCGCTGATTGACGACAGTATCTCGGCAAGCTTTTTTTCGGTTTCCTCTCTGTAAATATCAGATGTATCAAGATTTTTGCTGTTTTTTTCAGTGGATTCTTTCTTTTCGGGAATAAACGATGAAATCATAATCAACAGTATTCCGATTATTCCTAAGATTACGATTAACTTTATTCCCTTTTCGTTTAAAAGTTTTTCTTTAAGGACAGATGTGATTTTATCCATTGCTTTCTTCTCCTTGCATAATATTAGGTTCTATCCCCACCTCGCTTTTGATTATGCTGATAATTTCGGATGTGTCTTTATTATCCTCCGGAATAATGCTTACTTCACTAATAGATATGCAGTTGTCCTCATCAATATTAATACTTACAGAAATTTCTTTAACATTAATTTTATTTTGTCTAATTATTTTAATCAGATTATTTTCTATATTTTCTTTTATGTTTGACTGATACGACTGATACACAGAATCCTGTAAATTATTATAATTTTGATTTTCACTGACACTTGCAAAAGTAGGTACAGTAAAACTGATTGCCCCTGTAAAGACAGGAGTGATTATTCCGATAACAAAAACGAGAGAAAGTAACAGCCGCATTTGCTTTTCAAATTTTTTTCCGGGATAGAGCATATCAAAAACAGAAATAGCTATTGCAAGCATACATGATATAAGCACGAGCTTTCTTACTGAATCCATTGTTTTATATCCTCCTATCCTATATTCATTCCCACCATCATAACTATCGTCGTGGATATTATCAGCATAACCGAAAAGCATAAAACCAGACTCATTGCAATTGAGAGTACGGACGATATATTTTTTAAAAAAGCACTTATCTGTTTTACTCCGAAAATGTCGGCGGCAACCTGTCCTAGTCCGACTGAAATCTGAACAGAAAATATTGATAAAATTGTGGGAAGAACGGTTAATACCAGCGCGATAATTCCAAAGCTCCCAACCCCTCCGCGCAAAAGCCCAAGGCTTCCTTTAATTGTTGTATAGGCATCTGAAATTGCTCCTCCAACAACAGGAATAAAGCTTGAAACCATAAATTTTCCTGCTTTTATTGCAAGAGTATCTGCCGATGTTCCCACAATGCTTTGAATTGTAAGCATACCAACAAAAATTGTCATCATAAAGCCTATACCCCAGATTGATATTTTTTTCAATCCATTAGTAATTCCCGAAAGCGAAATCGTGGGATTAATTGATTCAACGACGGAAAGAGCCATACAAAAGCCAAGAACAGGGAGGAGATATGTATTTGCAAGCTGAACAAAAATTTGAGCAACGAACAGAACAATTACGTTATAGCTACCCGCTGATGTTATATTTCCGCTTGATGCCAGAATTCCTGAAAAAATCGGAACGTAGCTTATCATAAAATTCCCGCCGTCAACCAAAGTTGATGATGCTAAACTAATAACATCACAGACAGGATTTGCAATTATAGAAACACAAATCAGAACGGTTATAATATCAAATACTTTTACTATATTTTCGTTTGTAACCGAATTCGCCATTCCCGACATCAGCGAGCTTAATAAAATAACAGCAAGTATTCCTCCGAGCAGCTTCAGCGGAACAGTAATCTTGTCCTGAAAGCTTTCCCATACATATGCTATGACTTTTTGAGGTGAGAGGGACACAATTCCCTGCGGTTCAGAAATGGATATATTATTTTCGTTTATAAAATCATTTGTATTTTCGGGAAGAGTAATGCTGGTTGCACCACTGTCCTGAAGAATATCAGATTCGCTGTTATCCTCAGAATAAACCGCTGTACCAGACATTATAAACATTACAAACATTATTGTTAAACATATTATTTTTTTCATATCCTGCTCCTTTTAAAGGGATATTAATTCGTTTACTATTGATACCAATGTTTTTAGCATAGGGAGTGCAAGAAGAATAAGTGATATTTTACCGACAAGCTCCGCCTGTGTAGCCATTGCTTCCTGATTGTTGTCTTTGCATATATCCTGCGCAAGCTGAGTCAGATAACAAATTCCTAATGCTTTTACAAGAATTTCTATATTGTCTGGATTTATTCCTGCACCTGTGAACATGGCTTTTGCCATCTCAAGCACCGGAGAAACATATACAATGACCGAAATCAGTAGAATAATACATACGGTAAGCGAAATAAATAAAGAATACTCTTTGTTGTACTTGTCCATTATTTTACATAAAGCTGTTGCCGTCAGACAAAGAACGGCTATTGCAAGCACATTCATTACCATAACCCGAATACGCTTTTTATTGTATCAAAAAGCGTACTTATTTCATTGATAATTATCATTAGAACGACAATAAGTCCTGCAAGAGTAGTAAGCATAGCCTGTTCTTCACGCTCAGCCTTTTTTAAAAGAATGTTAAGTATTGCAACAATTATTCCTATGGCTGCAATTTTAAAAATTAAATCAATGTTCATTTTATCCTCCTGTCATTTATACAATCATTACTGAAACAAAAACTCCTGACAAAACCCCTAAAGAGCGATAAAGCTTTGATTTTTTGTCATGCTCTGATGCTGCACTTTCAAAATACATTTTTGCTTTTTCTTTGAAAAGCTCCAGTGAGCTAAGCTGCCCTTCTATATCGCTTGTCCCAAGGCTGCTGCCTATTGAATTTAAGAGTGAAAAATCTTCTTTCTTTAAAGGACTGCATACCCAGCCGTCAATACTTTCCGACCAAATTTCACCAAAGCTTTTGAAGCTATCTTTGTTAGAATTTGCGGTATGAAGAAAGCCTAACTGACTGTAAACTTGGTTATTATCAAGATATTCAAGAATTTCATAAACCGTTGAGGCTTTAAACCTAAGCTGGATTGAAATATCCTCAAGCATCTGACGAATCAGCTGTAAAAGCTTAACTCTCATATCAAGTTGTTTTGACATAATCATTCCGACAGTTGAAGTTGCCGTTATCAGAAATATAATTCCTGTAATTTTCAGCAAGCTTGTTCACCTCTGTAATTTCTTTTATTTTTCCAAGTTCATTGTTTGTTCCAAGTACTGCGATATATCTGAAAACGCCCTGCTTTATTACTGACATTATATAGTTTCTGTGTATTAATTCGCTGATATTTGATGCATGAGCGGAGGCTATCATTGCCGCCCCACCGTACATTGCCTTTTCTATTGCTTCAATATCTTCATAATCGCCAATTTCATCAGTAATAATAAAGCGGGGTGACATAACTCTCAGTGCGGTGAGAATCCCTTCTCCCTTAGGGTATCCATTAAATACATCGGTGCTGTATCCTATATCATTTTGTGGATTTCCCTGATATACCGCCGCAATTTCACCTCTTTCATCAATAAGAGATACTCTGTTCCTCGATGAAAGCTGTCTGCACAGATCCCTTAAAACCGTAGTTTTTCCGCTTGACGGAGGGCCGATAATAAGAATCCCTTTAGGATTTTCTATATCTATGTATTTTATTATTTCATCGACACAGCCTAGAATCTGTCTTGCTATTCTGAAATTTAGCCCGGAAATATATTTCACAGTTTCAATTTTCCCTTCGCTTATAACTGCGGTGCCGCATATGCCGACCCTGTGCCCCCCGTTTATTGTAATAAACGGGGGGCACAGGGTCGGCATATGCGGCACCGCAGTTATA
>DAOPYP010000053.1:0-10651 GCA_035352975.1 Oscillospiraceae bacterium | reverse complement strand
AGGTTATCACTGAATTTTATCCACATTGTATTTTCTCCTTTAAGTCTTTATCATGATTATAATAATAAAGTCAGAAAATAAAATAAAAATGCGTAAATTATTAATAATTATTAATTTGGTTTTTAGTCCGTATTAGGAATAATCAACTAACTTGTCAGTTACTACTTTAAATAATTTAAAGCCTGACGATGATATCGTCAGGCTTTTTTCAATATACCAAGTTATAGCGCGAGTACTATCATTATCCCATAAGCTTAACCATAACGGCTTTTTGTGCATGAAGACGGTTTTCAGCTTCTTCAAAAATTTCATTTGCATGGCTTTCAAAGACCTTTGTTGTAATTTCTTCTTCACGGTGAGCAGGAAGACAATGCATTACCATTGCATCAGATTTTGCCTTAGCCATAATATCGTCATTTATCTGATAGCCTTTAAACGCTATTTCACGCTTGGCTTTTTCAGATTCCTGACCCATTGACGCCCATACGTCCGTAATTACGACATCAGCATCAACAGCGGCTTCAAATGGATCTCCCGTAAGGTTAAAACAATCAAAACCTTTCGCAAAATCAAGAACATCCTTATGAGGATGATAACCATCAGGACATGCGGCAGAAACGGACATTCCGACTTTAAGACCGCCGACAATAAGCGAATTCGCCATATTGTTTCCGTCACCGATATAGCACATTTTCAGTCCCTCAAGACGTCCTTTGAATTCGCGGACAGTCATGAGGTCAGCAAGTACCTGACAAGGGTGGCTGAAATCGGTTAAACCGTTAATTATCGGAATATTTCCGAAAGCAGCTAAATCCTCAACTTCCTTCTGATCAAAGGTACGGATCATAATTCCGTCAATATAGCGTGACAAAACTCTTGCCGTATCCTGAACAGGCTCGCCGCGGCCTATCTGAAGGTCGTTAGCGGACAAAAAGAGCGGATATCCCCCAAGCTGATACATTCCTGTTTCAAAGGAAACACGGGTACGGGTAGAAGCTTTCTGGAAAATCATTCCCAAGGATTTTCCCTTTAAGTGGTTGTGCGGAATGCCATGCTTTAATTCATATTTAAGCTGGTCAGCAAGATTTAGTATTTCGATTATCTCCTCTTTGGATAAATCAAGCATTTTAAGTAAGTGTTTCATTGGGTTTCCTCCTCCAATATTTATAATTATATTTTTAATTCCATTTCACCGGATAAGTCCTTAAAGCCAAGCTTTTCATAAACAAGTCTTCCCATATCTGTGGCTTTAAGGCTTACCCTGTCAACGCCCTTTGCTTTTGCTTGAGAAATTATATTCTTTAACAGCATATATGCAAGTCCCTGTCTTCGGTAGTCCTCATGAGTCCAGACATTCAGTATAAGTCCATGCTTTCCGCTTATATTTGTAACGGTTGGAAGAACTTTATATATGCTCATAACAACAATTGATTTAATTTCATCATTGTCAAAAGCCAGCCACGCAAGAAAATCATCTCTTCCAATGTTTTCTTTAAGATATTTTAAAGTGTTTTCTCTGAAATCATTACTTAATTCACATTTACAGAAGCCGGAAACAAAAAACATTCTGTTATCAAGTATTTTCGGAATATCTTCACTAACTGCTTTTCTTATCTCCATTTTAAGTAACACCCTCTCTGAAGCTAAAAATTTATTCTGAAATTAATTTTTTAAGAATTTCTATTCCCTTGTCAATTTCATCATATGATATGGTTAAAGGCGGTAGAAATCTTAATTTTTCCTTTGCTGTCAGAAGAAGAAGCCCGTTATCAAGTGCGGCTTTAACAACGTCAGGCGCATTTTTTGTTTTAAGTGACGCCCCGAGCATGAGCCCCATTCCGTCAACCTTTTCTATTTCGTCAATTTCAAGGAGCTTATTTTTTAGATATTTTCCTTTTTCTGAAACCTCGTCAAGGAATCCGGGATTTGAAAGCTTTTTTAATACAGCGTTCCCGCCTGCGCAGGAAATAGGGTTCCCACCAAATGTTGAGCCGTGAGTGCCTTTTGTAAGAACATCGCAGCATTTTTCGTCGGCAAGACAAGCGCCTATCGGTACTCCCCCCGCAAGACCTTTTGCTAAGGTCGTTATATTTGCCTTAACCCCGAAATGCTCGGCCGAAAGGAATTTTCCGCTTCTGCCGACACCTGTCTGGACCTCGTCAGCAATTGTGAGAATATCCTTTTCACCGCAGATTTTGAAAATTGCATCAATAAAATCCTGATTAAGCGGAACAACTCCACCCTCGCCTTGAATAAATTCAAACATTACGGCACATACAGTATCATCAATTTTAGCCTTTAAATCCTCGATGTTATTAGCTTCAACGTTTATAAAGCCGTCAACGAAAGGAAAAAAATAGTTATGAAAAGTGTCCTGCCCTGTTGCGGAAAGTGTACATAACGTTCTTCCGTGAAATGAATTCACGAGAGTGATTATGTTATGACGGCCTTTTCCGTACTTATCAAAGCTATATTTTCTAGCAAGCTTTATTGCGCATTCATTTGCTTCCGCACCGCTGTTGCCGAAAAACATTTTTGAATAGCCCGTCATTGAACAAAGCTTGTCGGCAAAATCCGCCTGAACCTTTGTGTAATAATAATTTGATGTGTGCTGAATTTTATGTGCCTGTTCGCAAATTGCATTAACCCATTCTTCGTCGCAGTAGCCGAGAGAATTCGTGCCGATTCCGCTCCCGAAATCGATATAGGTTTTACCGTTCTCGTCAGTGCATTCACGCCCGCTTCCCTCATCTATGACAAGGTCATAACGCCCGTAAGACGGCATAACGTGATTGTTGAATTTCTCTATTGTATTCATGTAAAATCATTCTTTCTTAATAATTTAATGAAAGGCATTATACAAATTCCGTACCTATGCCTTCATTTGATAAAAGCTCAATCAAAATTGAGTGAGGAATTCTTCCGTCAATAATGGAGGTCCTCGGCACGCCTCGTCTGACAGACTCCACACAGCAATCTATTTTAGGAATCATTCCGCCTGAAATAATCCCCTGACGCTTCATAAAAGGCACTTCGCTGACATTGATCTGAGGGATAAGGGTATTTGGGTCATCTTTATCTCGTAGTAATCCCGCAATATCAGTCATAAGTATAAGCTTTTCCGCGCCGAGCTCCGCCGCAATTCTAGCGGCTGCGGTATCTGCGTTTATGTTATAGGTCTGACCCTTTTCGTCGCATGCAACGGTTGCAATAACGGGGATATAGCCGTCGTCAAGAGAATTTATAATGGGATTTTTATTTACCTTGACAATTTCGCCGACAAAGCCTAAATCAACTTCACCCTGCATTTTCTCACACATAATCATCTCACCGTCAATTCCGCAAAGTCCTACGGCTTTCCCCTTGTGCTGTGCAAGGAGTGCAACAAGCTCTTTATTCACCTTTCCGGCAAGAACCATTTTGACAATATCAACGGTAGCTTCATCGGTATATCGTAGTCCACCGATAAATTTGCTTTCTATCCCCACCTTTGAAAGCATTTCATTTATTTCGGGCCCTCCGCCGTGAACAAGAACAACCTTTACTCCTACAAGCGACAAAAGCACTATATCGCTCATTACAGCTTGTTTCAGATCGTCGTTTGTCATTGCGTTCCCGCCGTATTTTATAACCACAATTTTATTGTAATATTTCTGAATATAAGGAAGTGCGTCAATAAGCACCTTTGAACGTATGCTGTTTGAAATCTCATTCATTTTAATTCGTCCTTTGATTAATTAATTTGATTTATAATCTGCCATAGCCTGATATATAAGCTTTAAAACATTTTCAGCATCTTCAATACAAGAGATTGAAAATCCGTCAGAATAGCTTCCATAATCGACATCTTTCATTTCATCAATATTGAATTGATTTTGATCTCTTTGTATTATAATTGTTCCTAGTCCTTTTTGTTCATTTTTAAGCGTTACTTTGTCAATTTTATTAAGAGGAACACATTCAAAAAATTCTTGGTTTATTTTTGAATATTTCATGATTCTCATATTGGTAAGTGCATACGAAACACCAAAGTCTTTTTTATTCCCTGCAAAAGCTTTATAAAATAAATAAAAACCTATACATATAAAGGGAACAGCAAAGAGAGCAAAAAATCCTCCTCCGCTGTTAAAAGCAGTCACGCCCCAAAAAATCGAAAAT
The DNA here is from genome assembly GCA_035352975.1 of Oscillospiraceae bacterium. Lineage (GTDB taxonomy): Bacteria > Bacillota > Clostridia > Oscillospirales > Ruminococcaceae > DAOPYP01. The sequence goes on along the minus strand of DAOPYP010000053.1, from coordinate 6,493 downwards.
GCTGTCCAGATAGTTGCAAAGAAGATTTGATATGTTATTGAGGCTGTTTTTAAAGTTTGTTTTCCAGCAAAAAATTTGCCCTCCCACAAAATATTTTCTTCCCTTAAAAGAAAACGATCAAATTCACTTCTTTGATATAGTGAATAATCCTTTTCCTTATTATTTTCGCGCTCATATTCTTCAATTTCGTCCAGCATAACCATTTCCCCCATTCAATAGTTTTTTCGAAAGATTGTACGCGTTTGCAACATCAGAAATATTTTTGAATTCGGTATCCAAAGACTTTTTCACTGAATTTATATTATTTTTAAAAAGAATTGTCCCCTCGCTGTGACTGCCGTTAAGCTCCAGAATAATTTCCTTCATGTCACAAAAATAAAGCTCTGACAAAATATGCTTCCCGTAATATATCGTTATCCTATCGTTTCTTATAGTATAGAGCGTTTTTTTAAGCTTCTTCTTATTAAATATCAAAAGGTTGAGTACCCCCATCAATCCGATGAAGCAAAGAGGGAATCCAATAATAAAAGCCAACTCATATTCTTTCTGAATCAGAAAAATAATAACAATTAGTATTGCCGCAGCAATTACATAAAAATACAACAGAAATTCTTTTAATTCAGGCTTTCTGAAAATCGGCCTGCCCTGCCACAAAATATCATTTCCGTTATTTAAAATTACTTGGCTTTGTTTTATTGCGGACGGCATAAGCATTCCTCTCTATATGAAATCAATTCTATGAACGATAATCTCCATTTATTTTTACATAATCATAAGTCAAATCACAGCCCCAGGCTTCGGCAGTTTCACTTCCGCTTTTTAGGTTTACGATTATTCTGATTTCATCTTCACCAAGAATTGTTTTTGCGGTTTCTTCAGAGAAATCAAGTCCCGAACCGTCTTTGCATACGTCAATGGTTCCTGCTTTTGAAGAAAGTGAAACATCGACAAGGTTAATGTCAAATTCAGCGGGAGCATAGCCTATCGCACATAAAACACGCCCCCAGTTTGCATCCTCACCGAACATTGCTGCTTTAAAAAGACTAGATGTGATTACCGACTTTGCAACTATTTCAGCCGTAGTTTCGTCCGGTGCATTAAGGCATACACATTCAAGAAGCTTTGATGCTCCCTCACCGTCACGGGCAATTTCCTTTGAAAGATATCGCATTACCTCAAACAGTGCATTTTTGAATATTTTATAATTATCATTTACGGAAATGATTTCAGAATTTTCAGCCATTCCGCTTGAAAGAACACATGCCATATCGTTTGTCGATGTGTCGCCGTCAACGCTTACACGGTTAAAGGTAGTTTTGGTCACCTCAGAAAGCACTCTCCACAACATTTCCTTTGAAATATTGACATCGGTAGTCATAAAGCAAAGCATTGTCGCCATATTGGGATGAATCATTCCGCTTCCCTTTGCTATTCCGCCCAGACGGCATATTTTCCCGTCAACCACAAATTCAACGGCAATTTCTTTTTTTCTTGTATCGGTTGTCATAATTGCTTTCGCACATTCATCGCTGCCGTCCAATGTCAAAAGTTTTGCAAGATTCCCGATATTATCTTCAATAGGCTTGATATTAAGCGGCTGACCGATTACTCCCGTTGAAGCGACAATAACATCTTCCTTTTTTATTCCGAGAGCATTCGCGGTCAGTTCGCACATTTTAACGGCTTTTTCTTCACCGTCGGCATTACAGGTATTCGCATTCGTCGAATTGACTATAACCGCCTGTGCCTCTCCGTCCGATATATTTTTCTGTGTGACTATAATCGGTGAACCTTTGACTTTATTCTGTGTATAAACTGCGGCGGCACTGCATTTCTTTTCACAGAAAATAAGTCCCACATCATTTTTAGAGGGATTTTTGCTAAGTCCCGTATGCATTCCCGATGCCTTAAATCCTTTTGCGGCGCAAACACCGCCGCTGATTTCTTTAAGTTCCATTTATAATACTCCCTTAGTGAATTTATGTATTTAATAGTATTTAACTTATTTTATGTTATTTGAATTTTTATAATGAAAATCGCATACTTGCTGTCCTCTGGCAATTGTTCCGTTACGTTCAAATATAATTGCAGGTTTATACCCTTCAAAAACCACATCATCATTTTTACAAAACAATGTACACATTTCCGGACAATTATATTTCTTTGTGATCTCAAAATATATACAGCTTTTCATATTAAAATGAATCTCATTATCATTGTATTTTATCCATTCAACATCCCAGCCTTGTTCAGGATACTGTTTATTCATAACTGATTTGCAAAACATTTTAAAAGCAGAATACCCAAACGGCAATCTTCCTAATACCTTATTTTTCTTTTGCATTTTCAAACGAAACATTTGTAAAACCTGATCAGTAAAATCAAGGGCATTATCAGAAGTGCTGTCAAACTTTTTAAATGCTAAATATATTGCGATTGACGGCAGCATATTTTCATCCATATGCCATTTTATATATTTGCTGTTTTTATAATCAGCTTCACTTTTCATATCAGATAATAAATTTTTTGCCTCAATAAATATCAAATTGCCAAAGTCTAAGCCGAATTTACCAATGCAAAATTTATTAAAATATAAAAAAATCATTTTGTCTAAATCCATCTTTTCTCCTTCACACTAACCTTGAAATTTACTCCAATCCAGTTGCTTCATCTATTCCCATCATGATGTTCATGCACTGAACAGCCGCTCCGATGCACCTTTTCCGAGATTGTCTAGCCTTGCCGCAACAAGTATGCGGTCGTCATTTCCGCAGACAAATATCTGCATCATATTTGTTCCGCAAAGGGTATTTGCGGCTAAAAATCCATTTTCGAGAACGCCCTCTCCTCCGAACGGCATAACCTTTACAAAATGCTCGTTTTTGTAATGTTCGGACATAATTTCCCATATATCATGAGCTGTTGTCTTTTTTGCAAGAGTTCTTGCTATAAGCGGAACAGATACAACCATGCCGCTGTAATAATCGTCAACAATCGGATTGAACATAGGCACATAAGAAAGTCCCGAAATAGCCTGCATTTCCTTTAAGTGCTTATGGTTCTGCGAAAGGGCATACTGTCTTGGCGAATTGAATTCGAACGGCTTGTTTTCACTTTCGTAAACCGCTATTGCTTTTTTCCCTGCTCCGCTGTAGCCTGAAACGGCATGGCATATAACAGGATGATACGGTGCCATCACTCCGTTTTTAATAAGCGGATAGACAGATGCAATAAAGCCGCTTGCATAGCACCCGGGAACAGCAACCCTTTTTGAGTTTATTATTTTTTCTCTATGCTGAACAGAAAGTTCAGGAAACCCGTACGCCCATTTATGATTCGTTCTGTGAGCGGTCGAAGCATCGATTATTCTGACATTCGGATTGGTTGCAAGCGAAACAGATTCCATTGCGGCATCATCCGGAAGACATAAAAAAGTAAAATCTGATTCATTGATAAGTCTTTTTCTTTCAAACGAGTTCTTTCTCAATTCATCGCTTATCTTAAGAATTTCAATGTCATTCCTGTTTTCAAATCTTTCAACAATTTTAAGACCGGTCGTCCCCTCCTGACCGTCAATAAATACCTTGTATGTCATTATTCTCATCTCCCTGTTTATTGTCTATTTAAGTTTATTTAATACATATTCAATTTGCTTTTTAACCGATTCGGGAGCAGGGCCGCCGTCGGCTTTTCTCTGCATAACGCATGTATCAAGGCTTATTGCATCATAAATATCATCATCAAAGGTTTCGCATAATTCCTTATAGCTTTCAATAGGTAGCGTTTCAAGTGTAAGATTTTTTTCTATACACATAGCTACAAGCTGACCGGTGATTTTATATGCCGTTCTGAAAGGAAGTCCCTTTTTAACAAGATAGTCAGCACAGTCCGTTGCATTGATAAATCCCTTTGCGGCAGCGGCTCTCATATTTTCTTTATTGACTCTCATTGTTTTTATCATCGGAATAAAGGTTGTTAAACAAAGCTTTACGGTATCGACCGCATCAAATATTGCCTCTTTATCCTCCTGCATATCCTTGTTGTATGCAAGTGAAAGCCCCTTCATCATTGTTAGAAGTGTAATAAGGTCGCCGTATACTCGCCCCGTTTTTCCCCTTATAAGCTCGGTAATATCGGGGTTTTTCTTCTGCGGCATAATGCTTGAGCCTGTTGCGTAAGCATCGTCAAGCTCAATAAATTTGAATTCCCATGAACACCACAAAACAATTTCTTCTGAAAATCTTGAAAGATGCATCATAAGAACTGACACTGCCGAACAAAGCTCTATGCAAAAATCCCTGTCAGAAACGCCGTCAAGACTATTCTGAGTGATTTCGGAAAATCCTAAAATATCACATACCCTCTGTCTGTTTATCGGATATGTAGTTGAGGCAAGCGCACCGCTTCCAAGCGGCATTGTATCCATTCTCTTATAAGTATCCTCAAGGCGGCCTTTATCTCTTAAAAGCATCTGCGCATACGCCATGAGGTGATGTGCAAGGGTTATCGGCTGTGCTCTCTGAAGATGTGTATAGCCTGGCATAACAGTCGTTTTATGTTCCTGTGCAAGCTCGCACAGCACGCTTATAAGTTCTCTGACAATTTCAATTATTGAAAGGGTTTCGTCTTTAAGATACATTTTTATATCAAGTGCAACCTGATCGTTTCTGCTTCTTGCAGTATGAAGTCTTTTCCCCGCATCGCCAAGTCTTTCGGTAAGCTCCGCTTCAATAAACATATGAATATCTTCGGCATTAGGGTCAAAGGAAAGCTTGCCGCTTTCGATGTCTGCAAGAATGCTTTCAAGCCCGTCTGTTATTCTTTTGGAATCGTCAAGTGCAATTATTCCGGCTTCGCCCAGCATAATAGCATGAGCGATGCTCCCTCTGATATCATGCTTATACATTCTTGCATCAAAGGAAATAGACGAATTGAAATCATTTACCTTTTCATCAACTTCCTTTGAAAAACGACCTGCCCACATTTTCGCCATAATAATTCTCCGTTCCTTTTCCTATATCTTATTGCTCTGATTTTGTTACCGGTGCTATAGATTCTGTAATTGAATTCCATTTATCAATATTTTTTTGTGCAACAGACGGAACAGCAGTAAAAAGTACCCAAAAATAATCATCCGTGCCTTCAATTTCTACTAGGCAATAATAATAATAAAATTTAGTTGACTCTTTTTCTGCAGAATATAATATTGTAGTAATTGTTTTATTCCCCGTTGTGGCTGTTTTTTCATCTTCAATCAATTCTACATTTTGTCTTGCACTAAGAATATTGTCTATACCCTCTTTATATATGCTGTTTCTTGTTGAATCTTTTGATAAGTCAAGGTCATTATAAACCCAGAAAAGTGCATGTTGTTCCCCATCATTTAATGAACATCTCAAATCAAAATTATCATTTTCAAGCTTTTCCCATCCGGAAGGAAACTGAACAGAATAATCATAATCGTCAAAATAAACAACTGATTGCGCTTTCATTCCATCGCTAAAACCCTGATTAAATTCGTCAATAAAATCGCAAGCAGAAAACATACATAAACATAAAACTGATAAAAATATACTGATGATTTTTTTCATTTTGTTATTTTTCCCCTATGTGTCAAAATTCTTATTGCACTCTCAATAATGCAAATACGGCGAAAAGGCGGAAATTCCCGCCCTGTCGCTGTATCTGAAAAAATTTTATTACTTATTGTTTCTCTTCTGATCAAGCTTAGCCTTAACCTTTACGGGAAGACCAAAAAGATTAATAAAGCCTGCTGAATCAGCCTGATTATAAACGTTATCCTCGTCAAAGGTTGCAACCTCTTCATCATAAAGTGTAAATGGTGAAGTAACGCCTGCATTAATCATGTTGCCCTTATAAAGCTTTAATTTAACGTCGCCGCTGACGGTTTCCTGTGTCTTGTCAACAAAAGCAGAAAGCGCTTCGCGAACGGGAGTAAACCACTGTCCGTTATAAACGAGGTCTGCGAAGTCGATAGCAAGCTTTTGCTTCATTCTCTGCGTCATCTTGTCAAGAGTGATTGTTTCAAGAACTTCGTGTGCATGATAGAGAATTGCTCCGCCCGGAGTTTCATAAACGCCTCTTGACTTCATTCCCACAAGACGGTTTTCAACCAAGTCAGCAAGACCTATTCCGTTTGCTCCGCCAAGTTCGTTAAGCTTCTTTACAACGTCAACGCCATTCATCTGAACGCCGTCAACTGCCGTAGGAACGCCCTTTTCAAAGTGAATTGTCACATATGTCGGCTTATCGGGAGCCATTTCAGGTGAAACGCCCATTTCAAGGAATCCCGGTTTGTTATACTGGGGCTCATTAGCCGGATTTTCAAGGTCCAATCCCTCATGGGATAGATGCCAGAGGTTCTTGTCTTTGGAGTAATTTGTTTCTCTGTTAATTTTCAGCGGAATATTGTGTGCCTCTGCGTAATCAATTTCTTCGTCACGAGATTTTATATCCCACTCTCTCCAAGGTG
>DAOPYP010000052.1:0-10807 GCA_035352975.1 Oscillospiraceae bacterium | reverse complement strand
GATGTTTCCGATGATGTCTGAGTGCCGCCTGATGTTGTAACTGTAGTCTGTGCCGCTGTTTGTGATCCGACGGGTGCGAGCGGTGTGCTTGCCTGATTGTGAATACCCGAACAAATTTCAGGAATATTTGACGGCTTATAATATCCGGGTTCAGCCGAAACAGGACAGTTAGGACCTGCTATAAGCCCCGTAATTGTACAGTAATGAAGAGCCTTTACGTTATCGTTTGATGGGAAATCCTTAAGAGGAGCATTGTCGGCAATATCCCCGAAAACATTTTTCCAAACCTTTGCAGAAGAATAATATGTGTTCTGTGTAGAGTTAGGAACGGGATCACCGTTTTTGTCCTTAATAATATTACCGTTTTCATCTTTTTTATAAGGATCGTCATATCCGTACCATAGTCCGCTTACATAATTTGGAGTACATCCTACAAATGCAATATCCTGCCAGTCCTGAGAAGTACCTGTTTTTCCTATGAGAGCTGTTTTTGAAAGCTTAGCGGCTTTACCTGTTCCGTTGGGGCCTTCAATAACCGTCTGCATAAGCTTGTTCATCACATATGCAGTGTCTTCATCGAGAGCCTGGTCGCCGAAGTATTCATGCTCAAGAATAACCTTTCCGTCAGAGTCGACAACCTTTGTATAAGATGTCGGTTCAGAAATTTTACCTGCATTTCCGAAAGCCTGATAAGACGAAACAAGCTCTTTTAATGAAATGCCCTTGGTAAGTCCTCCAACCGTCATAGGTGAATAATCTATGTCGGCTTCAACAAGTGAAGAGATTTTCATATTCTTTTGAACGAAGTCAAATACTGCCTGAGGAGTTTCCTTTTCACAAAGCTGTGCTGGAATGGTGTTCAGCGATCGCTGTAATGCTTGGAATGTAAAATAGCTGTATCCTGTCCATTTATTTGAATAGTTTTTAGGCCATTTAATCATTTTGTTTGTTGAATAATCTTTGATTTCTATAGGATTATCCTGAAAAATTGTGCTCCAGTGGTACATATCCATAGATAGACCATATGAATAAGTCGAAATAGGTTTAATGCAAGAACCAATTGAACGTTTTGAATCAACCGCACGGTTGAAGGGAAGGGCACCCGGCTTTTCGCCTACTCCGCCGACAACAGCCTTTACATTACCATCATAGTCCATGCAGATAAACGCTGACTGGGGGGGATTTGTCAATACTGATTGTGAGAAGTTAGCAGTATCTTTAAATTTTTCCTCGACCTTATTCTGCATATCTATATCAACGGTTGTATAAATTTTAAAGCCACCGTTAGAAAGCTTTGTACGTGCTTCTTCAAGCGAATCAAGTCCGTAGTAGGTCTTTATATCTGCCGCAACGTCGTTGATAGCCATATCGACGAACCATGTTCGGTTTTGTTTATTCTGTGATGCCTGAGCACTTTCCTGTGCTTCTTTAGCAGCTTTTTCGTCAGCAAAAACAATGTTTTCCGCTAAAGCTGCCTCATATTCGTCAGATGAAATTACACCGTTTTTCAGCATAGCGGGAAGAACAACGTTGTTTCTTCTATTTTTGTTGGCTTCTTTTCCTCCGCCGGGATTTTTTTCGGTATCAGCTGCAAAAGGATTTATGGTATTTGGGCTTTTGGGGATTGATGCAAGACATGCTGCTTCAGCGACAGTCAGCTCGGAAACATCTTTCCCGAAGTATTTGTTTGATGCCGCCTGAATTCCGTAGCAGTTGCCGCCGAACCCGATATAGTTAAGGTATGCAAGAAAAATATCGTCCTTTGTATAATATCTTTCGAGGTTCATAGCCTGAAAAATTTCACGAATTTTTCTTGATGGGCTTTGTTCATCATCACCGGTTACGTTTTTGACAAGCTGCTGAGTTATTGTCGAACCGCCCTGTTCGGAATTCCAGAAGTGAAGAATCATGTTAGCAAAAGCTGCAAATGTTCTTTTAAAGTCAACTCCAGTATGCTCGTAAAAACGTTCGTCCTCGGTGCTTATAAAAGCATCTTTAACGTGCTGGGGAATCTGATCAAGGGTTACCATAATTCTGTAATCGTCCTGGCTTAGTCTGAAAATTTCAACATCCTCGCCGTTTGAATCTTTTGCATACATAAATGAAGTCGTGTTGACATCAAGATTATATAAATCTATGTCAGTTTGGGAATTATCCATAAACTTCATTACATATACAGTTAGGGCAGTTGCAACAATTGACCCCGTAATTATTACTATCAGAACAAGTGAAAGAAACGTTGTGCCTATAACGGTAAGCGTTTTTTTAACAGGATTTATCTTTCTGCGTATTGTAGGATTTTTTTCGGTGGAAGCTGATTTTCTTTTTGTACTCATGATTCGTCCTCCCGATTTATCTGATTAACAACTTATTATACCACAATTATTTTGAAAAGTGAATGGATTAATTTATAAAAATCTAATGAATAATAATCCTTAATTAGTTAATAATACTAATATTATTGTAATCATTTTAGATAATTATGTATAAAAATGAAAGGAATGATTTATATTTCTGCCACTAAAATAGCGTCAATGCTTCTTACTGCCGCCGCCGCTCTGTCGCTTACCGTTATGACAGCTTCTATTATTGCCAATAAGAAAAATGAAGAGAAATTTGTTTCTGCTGCTCCGCAGATAAGTCAATATATTTTAAAAGACTATAAAGGACATCTTGCGGTATTTGTCAATGATGAAAAAATTCCAGAATATGAATTCAGCATCCCTACGTCGTCGTTCAGCGATTATGACAGGGAACTGTTAAAGTACGGAATTACCGCGGATACAAAAGAAAAGATTGACAAGCTGATTGAAGATTATACAAGCTGATAAAATAATCAGGTCAGTCCTGCAACCCAGTCAAGCGCATTTGCGTTGAATTCGGGAATATTTTCAGTTAAATCAATCTTGACGTGCCCACGGTCTGTGAATTCCTTATAAAGCACGTCTGCACCGGAATTCTTTAGTTTTTCGGCACAATTTTTTGTATTGCTGTAAAAATAAATATTGTCGTCCGTTGAGGTTTCAAACCAGAAATGAATATCCTTTAATTTATCTGCATCATCTTCAGACATTTCATAAAAGCAGCTTGACAAACAGGCGGCTTTATAAAGCTGTGGCTTAAAAAGCATAAGCTCACAGGCGAATTTAGCCCCTTGTGAATGCCCTATAACAAATATTCTTTTTGTATCAATATTCGGATTGTCCGATATAACATTTTCAATTAATTCTGTAATAAACTCAGCATCGGTAAATCCGTTTTCAAGTGCTTTGGGGATAAGCACATAAGCTCCGCCAAGCTTGTCCTGAGCTTCCTTTGTGGAAAAAGGCTCTCCGAAATCTTTTACAGATGTATATCCCGAATGTGCACCGTGAAAAGCTATAATCAGCGGCTGTGGATTATCACTTTTTTCAGGAGCATAAAGGTAATATGTCATTTCGTCCTTGAATTTATAAGAATCAAATCCGTTTTCTGAGTCAGAAGTGATTGTTTCTGAAACAGCTGAAGATGCGGTTTTGGATTGATTTTCTTCGCTACTTTTTTCAGCAATGCTGCACGAAGTCAGAAGTAAACATACCATAATAATAACAAGAATCAATTTTGTCATTTCATACCCGCCTTTTTATATTGAATTTTCAAAAGCCTGAACAAGGTATTGTGTCCTGTTCAGGCTTTTGTTATGGTATTATTAATCAGCGAAATATTTTATGCCGCTTTCAAAAATCTGTTGGTCTTTGTTGCCCTGAACATTTTTGCAGATATATTTGCCCATACGTTCACTGTGCCCCATTTTGCCGAATACACGTCCGTCGGGAGAGGTAATTCCCTCAATTGCTTCAATTGAATTATTGGGGTTATATCTGATGTCCATAGAGGGTTCGCCGTCAAGGTTAACGTACTGTGTGGCGATCTGTCCGTTTTCGGCGAGCTTTTTAATCATTTCTTCCGAAGCGATAAATCTTCCCTCACCGTGTGAAATTGCAACTCTGTGAATATCTCCCGTTTCCGTTCCCATAAGCCAAGGCGATTTGTCGGAAGCAATTCTTGTATTCACCATCATAGATTGATGACGTCCGATTTTATTGAATGTAAGCGTAGGGGAGTCGTCGGCCAATTCTGTAATTTGTCCCGAAATTACAAGACCAAGCTTGATAAGTGCCTGAAAACCATTGCATATTCCGAGCATTAGTCCGTCACGGCTATTTAGAAGTTCGTGAACGGCGTCTTTTATGCGTGGATTTCTGAAAAATGCAGTAATGAATTTTGCACTTCCGTCAGGCTCATCGCCGCCGCTGAATCCGCCGGGAAGCATGATAATCTGCGACTGCTTTATTTTCTTTTCAATTTCGGCAATTGAATCCGCTATATCGCGTGAAGATAAATTTTTGATTACAAAAATATCAGGAATAGCCCCCGCTCTTTCAAATGCTCTTGCCGAATCGTATTCGCAGTTTGTTCCGGGGAATACGGGGATAAGAACTCTTGGCTTTGCAATTTTAAGAGAGGACTTTTTATGTGAATCTGTTGTGTAGCTGAAAATTTTTGCCGCAGTCGAAGTTTCCTTAACCTTTGTCGGGAAAACAGGCTCAAGACGGCTTTCCCACTTTTCCTGCATTTCATCGAGTGAAACTGAATAAGTGAGATAATCAATCTTATATTCGTCAGAAGTTGTACCGAGAATTTCTTCGGAAGTGTTTACTCCGTCGGCAAGTTCAATTATAAATGAACCGTAAACAGGCTCAAAAAGCTCTCTGTCGTCAATCTTTTTGTCGAATTTAAAGCCTATACGATTACCGAAAGCCATTTTTGCAACAGCCTCCGCAACTCCACCGAAAGAAACAGCCCATACTGCTTTTGCTTTTCCCTCGTTAATGAGTCTTTCAACCTTTTCAAAGCATTTTCTTATGCTTTCAAAATTCGGAAGATTATTTTCATCATATTCAGGTTTTATTCTTATTACAGTGCTTCCCGATTTTTTAAATTCGTTTGAAACAATTTTATCGCTGTGTGCAAGAGAAACCGCAAAGGAAACAAGGGTAGGGGGAACGTCGATGTTTTCAAATGTTCCCGACATTGAGTCCTTTCCGCCGATTGCTCCGCAGCCGAGCTCGAGCTGTGCCTTGAATGCACCAAGAAGAGCTGAAAAAGGCTTGCCCCAGCGTGTCGGATTGTTCTGTGTTCTTTCAAAATACTCCTGGAAAGTGAGCCAGCAGTTTTTATAGCTTCCGCCTATTGCAACAACCTTAGCGACAGATTCAATAACAGCTGTCATTGCACCGTGATAAGGACTTTTGTCAGAAAGATAAGGATTAAAGCCCCAGCCCATAAGCGAGCATGTTGAGGTTTCTCCGTGAAGAACGGGGAGCTTTGCCGCCATAGCCTGTGTCGGGGTGAGCTGATTCTTTCCGCCGAAAGGCATAAGAATTGTGCCAGTTCCGATTGTTGAGTCAAAACGCTCAACAAGCCCTTTCTGTGAGCATACGTTGAGATTTGACATGAGAGAAATCCAGCTGTCCTCACAGTCATGGTATTTTTTTAGGCTTGTCATTATTGGAATTTCAATATTTATGTCAGCATGCTTTTCAGCACCGTTTGAATTTAAGAATTCTCTTGAAAGATTTACAATTTCTTTGCCGTTCCAGTTCATTCTGAGGCGCGGCTCTTTTGTTACGACAGCAACTTCCGCTGCTTCAAGGTTTTCCTTTGCGGCTTCAAAAAGGAATTTTTCAACATCGTTTTTATTAACCACAACAGCCATACGCTCCTGTGATTCGGAAATGGCAAGCTCTGTTCCGTCAAGACCGTCATATTTTTTTGTAACCTTGTCAAGATTTATAATAAGTCCGTCGGTAAGTTCACCGATTGCAACGGATACTCCGCCAGCACCGAAATCGTTGCAGCGCTTTATCATTGTTGTGACTTCCGGATTTCTGAACAGCCTCTGGAGCTTTCTTTCAACTGGGGCATTACCCTTCTGAACTTCAGCACCGCAATGTGCGAGAGAAGCTTCCGTATGCGATTTTGACGAGCCTGTTGCACCGCCGCAGCCGTCGCGTCCTGTGCGTCCGCCAAGGAGAATTATAACGTCGGAAGGCTCAGGTACTTCACGTACAACGTTTTTTTGTGGAGCGGCACCTACAACAGCACCTATTTCAAGGCGCTTTGCAACGTATCCGGGGTGGTATATCTCTGAAACGTGACCTGTCGAAAGACCAATTTGATTTCCATATGAGCTGTATCCATTTGCTGCTCCCACGGTAATTTTTCTTTGGGGAAGCTTTGCGTGAATTGTATCCTCAACAGGTACAAGCGGGTTTGCGGAGCCTGTTACGCGCATAGCCTGATAAACATATGAACGTCCCGAAAGAGGGTCGCGGATTGCTCCGCCAAGACAGGTAGCGGCACCGCCGAAAGGTTCAATTTCAGTCGGGTGGTTATGTGTTTCGTTTTTGAAAAGGAGAAGCCAGTCTTCAAGCTTTCCGTCAACGTCAACCTTAATTTTTACTGTGCAGGCATTAATTTCCTCTGACTCGTCAAGGTCGTTCAGAAGGCCGTCTTTTTTAAGCTTTTTAGCGGCAATTGTCGCAATATCCATTAAAGTTACAGGCTTATTCGTTCTTCCGAGTTCGTTTCTTGTGAGAATGTATTCCTTATATGTCTTTTCAATATAATCAGCATCAATTTTTACGTTGTCGATATGTGTACCGAACGTAGTATGACGGCAGTGATCCGACCAGTATGTGTCAATCATTCGAATTTCTGTAATTGTCGGACAGCGCTTTTCGGTATTTTTAAAATAATTCTGACAGAATTTTATATCGTCAAGGTCCATTGCAAGACCATAGCCGGCTATAAAATCATTCAGTCCGCTTTCATCAAGGCTATTGAAGCTTGTTAGTGTTTCAACCTCGGTAGGAATATCGTACTTCACATCAAGGGTATTTACCTCTTCAAGAGAAGCCTCACGGCTTTCAACGGGGTTAATAAGATATGCTTTAAGTGTATTGAATTCATCGTCAGAAATGCTTCCGCTTACTATATAAACCTTAGCATTTCTGATTTTACAGCGTTCGCCCTGAGTGAGTAGCTGAATACATTGTTCGCAGGAATCTGCCCTTTGATCAAACTGACCGGGAAGATATTCAACGGGAAACATTCTTTCATTTTCGGAAAGCTCAGGAAAAGTTCGATAAACAATATCAACAGGAGGCTCCGAAAAAACTGTGGGAACAGCAAGCTTAAAATCCTCCTCAGTAAGTCCCTCGGCGTCATATCTGTTGAGAATTCTGACATTTTCAACATTTTCAAGTCTTAAAGCGGTTCTTAAATCTGAAAGAACGGACTGTGCCTCAACGGCATAAGCGGATTTTTTTTCCACAAAAATACGATAAACTGGCATATCTGATTAACGCTCCTTAAATTTAATTTCCTTCTGCAATTTCACCAATACAGAAATCCTTTTCAATTATTTTTATTTTAACATAAAAAATCTCTCTGCGCAAACTTTTATCACTATTTTTTCGACAAATTTTTACTAACGTATAATTTGGGGCATATCCTTGATGAAATTCTGTGCAGTTTTCTTTTTCAAACAGCACGGGAAAGGTTTTCCCTATCTGTTTTTCAAGATTTATCACTTCACATTCTTCACATACCTTTGTCATGATTTTTGCTCTCTGAGTTTTTATACTGTCCTTTACCTGATCGGTTCTTTCGGCGGCTGGGGTGCCATTTCTTCTTGAATACGGGAAAATATGCACCTTATTGAAGCATACTTTTTTAACAAATTCAAGCGATTCGTTAAAATCTTCGTCTGTTTCACCGGGGAAGCCCACCATTATATCCGTGGTTATCGAACAGTCACAAAAAGCGTTTCTTAGCTTTGTCACAAGCTCATAATATTTTTCTGAGGTATATTTTCTGTTCATTTCCTTGAGCGTTCTATCACATCCGCTTTGAAGTGAAAGGTGAAACTGTGGGCATAACTTCGGCTGATTTTTCATTCGGGAAATTTCCTCGTCCGAAATCATTTCGGGTTCAAGTGAACCTAAACGCACTCTTTCAATCCCGTCAGTCTGACAGCAGACTTCAATTGCGTCAGCAAGCGTAAGACCAAATTCTTTCCCGTAAAAAGAAAGATTGATTCCAACCAGTACAACCTCCTTATGACCAGACTGCGAAAGAACGGAAACTTCATTTTTTAAATCTTCAAGAGGCTTTGAGCGTATACGTCCTCTTGCCTTAGGAATAATACAATAGGAACAAAATTGATTGCAGCCGTCCTGAATCTTGATAAAAGCACGTGTTTTGTCCTCGAACTCCTTGTTCGTCATTGACTCAAAAACGTCGTTCTTTGAATACTCCGAAAGACTGAATACCTTTTCGTTATCGGCAATAAACTCATTAACAAGATCGGGAAGCGCATTTCTGTTTTTTGTTCCTGTGATTATGTCAATGCCGTCGATCTTTTTTGCTTCATCAGCGAACGCCTGAGGGAAACAGCCTGTCAGTACGATAACCGATGACGGATTTATTTTTTTCAGGCGGTGAATTTCCTGACGGATTTTTTTGTCGCTCATTGACGTCACGGTGCAGGAATTTATGACATAAATATCGGCTTTATCCTTATCGCTTTCTGAAAGAACCTCAAAGCCGTTTTGTAAGAAGTTTTCCTTCATATTTTCGGTTTCATAAAGATTAACTTTACACCCAAAAGAAATAAAAAATATATTTATTTAAACCAGCTCCATAAATAATTTAGCAAAAATAACAATAATAGCTGCTGTTACTTTTGCTAATTATACTATGTTTAATTAATTTTTTCAATTAGTCTTGACTAAAATTAATATTGTGGTATAGTATAGATATATCCTATGGTAATTATTACTTTATATGGAGGGATTTTTATGAAAAATATTAAAATTATGCTGGCTACAATCAATGACGTTAAGGCTTTCGTTAACACTGTTATGAAGTACGATTTTGACGTTGATCTTGTATCGGGAAGATATGCGATAGACGCTAAGTCAATCATGGGTATTTTCAGCCTTGATTTGTCTAAGGTGATTGAACTTCAGGCTCATACAGATGATGCTGATGCATTCCTTGCAGAAATCAAGCCTTTTATCGTTGACTAATTCAAATAAAATCAGCGTTGGACTTAATTGTCCGACGCTTTTTTGTTTTATTATACGTTTGATATGCATAATATTATACAAAGTACGGGTCATTGACCTGCGGGAGGAAGATATATGCATATTAAAAAGAATATTTTCGGTCTTTTTATTGCGTTTGCAATACTGACAGGCATATCTGTAAATATTTTTGCGGACGGTGAGGTTATTCCTGCCGGTAAAGAATTCAAGCCCGATTCAAGAGCGTCGATTCTTATGGAGGCATCAACGGGAACCGTTCTTTATGAGAATAATTCGTCAGAGCCTCTTCCTATCGGTACACTTAATAAAATTATGACTGTTCTTCTGGTTTCAGAGGCAATTGACGGCGGAAAGCTTTCGCATGATACGACTGTTACTGCAAGCAAGTATGCAAATTCAATGAAACAGGCGGTAATCTGGCTTAATGTCGGCGAAAAAATGTCTGTAAGCGACCTTTTGAAGGGCGTTATTATCGGTAATGCAAATGATGCAAGCATTGCACTGGCAGAAGCCGTTGCAGGCACCGAGGAAGCTTTTGTCGGAATGATGAATTCAAGGGCAAAAGAACTTGGAATGATGAATACGAATTTCAAAAACTGTACAGGTCTTGATGTCGAAGGACAGGGTTCCTGTGCATATGACGTTGCGCTTATGTCACGCGAGCTTATAAAGCATAAGGATTTGTACGGCTATATGACCTGCTGGATGGACAGCTTGAGAAACGGCGCTACGGAGATTGTAAGTACAAATGTCCTTGTTAAAAGTTATAAGGGCATAATTGGCATAAAAGCGGGATATACTGCTGCCGCCGCAAACTGCCTTTCAGTCGCTGCAACGAGGGATGGCGTGACTTATATCGCGGTTGTTCTCGGTTGTGCCGATAAGGATTCGAGGTTCACAGAGGGCAAAAATCTTCTGAATACCGGCTTTAGTAATTATCAAGTGGTGAAGCCCGATGTTCCCGAGGAACTCTCACAGCCGCTTAAAGTCAAGGGCGGAGTGGAGAAAGAAATAGTCCCTGAAATTCAAGATTACAGGAATATTGTTATCCCGAACGGACAATTTAAAAATGTGAAATGCGAATATCAGATTAACGAAAAAATTGAAGCCCCAGTTGAAGATAAACAGATTATAGGAGAAATTTCGTTTTTTCTTGACGATAAATTGATTTATAAATCAAATTTAATCTCTTCTTGTGAAATTGAAAAGATGTCGATAACGAAAGCATTGTCAATTTTAACAAAAAGCTTGTTCACTTTTTAATGAATACGCACAAAACTGGACGTTGTAAGTAAAACATATTGCAAATGAACTTGTTTTATAGTAAAATTATGATAGGAATAATATTGGAGGAATTTCAAAAATGTCAGTTAAACTTAATTCAAAATATGCAGCAAACTTTATCGCTCCCCACGAAATGGACGGAATCAAAGCTCAGGTTAATACAGCAGTCAAAATGCTTGATGAAAAATCAGGACTGGGAAATGACTTTCTCGGTTGGGTTGAGCTGCCCACAAATTATGACAAGGACGAATTTGAAAGAATCAAAACTGCCGCAAAGAAAATACAATCGAATTCTGAAATTCTCATCGTTATAGGAATCGGAGGCTCATATCTCGGTGCAAGAGCGGCAATCGAATTCCTTAAATCGC
>DAOPYP010000051.1:0-10808 GCA_035352975.1 Oscillospiraceae bacterium | reverse complement strand
CTGGTTCCAGTCATCACTTTTGACTTCTGTTGTATGGCGCGGAACTGCTCCTTATAAGGCTGTATGTACTCACGGCTGGGTTGTTGACGGCGAAGGCAAAAAGATGGCGAAATCCTTAGGGAACGGCATTGACCCTGATGATATTATCAAGGAATACGGTGCTGATATTTTAAGATTATGGGTTGCTTCATCTGATTATCATTCGGATATAAGAATTTCAAAAGAAATTTTAAAGCAGCTTTCTGACGCTTATAAAAAAATCAGAAATACCGCAAGATTTATTTTGGGAAATCTCTCAAATGGAGAGGGCTTTAATCCTGATACAGATTCAGTTTCCGCTGACAAGCTTCTTGAAATAGACAAGCTTGCTCTTAAAAAGCTTGATATTCTTATTGACAAGGTTAAGGCAGGATACGATTCTCTTGATTTCCACATAGCTTTTCATGCTATTCATAATTTCTGCGTTACCGATATGTCAAATTTCTATCTTGATATTATCAAAGACAGACTTTATTGTAAAGATGAAAAGTCCGTTGAGCGCCGTGCTGCTCAGACGGTTATGTATACAATTCTCAGCGCAGTCGCAAGACTGATAGCACCTATTCTTGCATTTACTTCCGAAGAAATATGGAAGTATATGCCTCATAAGTCAACTGATGACACGAGAAGTATCGTTTTGAATCAGATGCCTGAAAAGTCGGGAATTGATTTTTCACAGGAATTCCTTGATAAGTGGAATACTATTTATAAGCTCCGCGAGGATGCACAGAAAGCGCTTGAAATCAAACGTGCTGATAAATTTATCGGTGCTTCTCTCGAAGCAAAGATTACAATTCACTGCACAGGGGAGCTTTATAATCAGATTTCATCCCATAAGGATGAATTTGCGGCTATCTTTATTGTTTCTGCTGTTGAAGTGGCTGACAATAACGACGGTGAATTCAAGGGCGAATATGAGGGCGTTTCATTTACCGTTAAAAAGGCTGACGGACAGAAGTGTGAGCGCTGTTGGATTTATTCGGATACAGTTGGAAAAGATGAAAATCATCCGACCCTGTGTTCAAGATGCGCCAATGAAATAAAATAAAAACAGACGATGTAAGTTGCGCCTTTTTTGGGCTGCAACTTACATTTAACTATGGAGGAATAATGGTATATATACCTTTTATTATAATAGCATTGTTGGTCGGAACCGATCAGCTTATAAAAATCTGGGCTGACAATAATCTTATCGGGAAAGGCTCTGTTCCTTTTATTCATTTCGGAGATACAAACATAATTAACCTTTCATATTACGAAAATACAGGTGCAGCATTCAGCATTTTTGAAAACAAAACAATTTTTCTGATTTTGATTACATCTGTTTTTCTTATATTTGGAATATGGCTTATTCTGGCTAAAAAAATAAAGCATAAGCTTGCACTTTTAAGTGTAACGTTCATACTTGCGGGCGGAATAGGGAATTTGATTGACAGAATATTCAGAAGATATGTTATTGACTATATTGAAGTAAAGCTGTTCAGATTTGCCGTATTTAATTTTGCCGACTGTTGTGTCGTTATAGGTGCGATTTTATTGGCGGTTTATGTCATCTTCTTTGATAAATCTTCAAAGGAAGAAAAGAAAGCTATTGAAAATGGAAAAGTATAATCTGACTGTTCCCGATAACTGCGAGGGCTTAAGAATTGACAAATGGCTTTCGGAGCAGGAACCTTCGCTTACTCGTTCAATGATACAAAAGCTTATTTCTGACGGCAATATTACCGTAAACGGCAAGAACGTCAGCAAAAACTGCATTTTAAAACAGGGAATGACGGTAATCGTCGATATCCCAGAGCCGAAAGAGCTTTCTGTAATTGCTGAAAACCTGCCTCTTGAGATAGTTTATCAGGATAACGATTTGCTTGTTGTCAATAAGCCTAAGGGTATGGTTGTTCATCCCGCTGCGGGGAATTATGAGGGAACAATGGTAAATGCATTGCTTTATCACTGTAAAGGTCAGCTTTCTTCAATAAACGGGGTAATCCGCCCCGGAATAGTCCACAGAATTGACAAAAACACAAGCGGACTTCTTATAGTTGCAAAAAATGACAAGGCTCATTCTTTTCTTGCCGATCAAATTAAAGAGCATAGCTTCACCCGTGAGTATGAAGCGGTCGTATGCGGAAGATTTAAAGAAAAAAACGGAACTGTTTCGGCTCCGATAGGGCGACATCCTATTGACAGGAAGAAAATGTGCGTAACCGATAAAAACTCCAAAAATGCAGTTACTCATTTTACTGTCATTGAAGAATTTGACAAATATACTCATTTGAGATTAAGGCTTGAAACGGGGCGAACACATCAGATAAGGGTTCACATGGCTTATATAGGACATCCCGTTTTGGGAGACGACGTATACGGAAAGGCTTATAAAGGAATTGACGGACAGTGTCTTCACGCTAAAAAAATCGGATTTATTCACCCCTCAACAGGCGAATATATGGAGTTTGACAGCGAGCTTCCTGATTATTTCACAAACATCTTAAAAACCATCAAATAGGCGGATTCAATATGGCTAACGATTTATCAAAATATATACTAATAACTGATCTTGACGGAACTCTTTTGACAACTGACAAAAAAATCAACATTTCTGATCTTGACGCAATCAAAGATTTTGCCGCAATGGGCGGATATTTTTCCGTTGCGACGGGAAGAGTTTATGACTCGGCTCTTCCGTACATAAGACAGCTTCCTGTCAACGCTCCCTGCATACTTTTTAACGGCGGAATGGTTTATGATTATGATACTGAAAAAATTTTGTGGAAATCCGTTCTCCCTCAGTCCTCAAGAAAATATGCCGCTGAAATTCTGAATGAATTTTCCTCTCTCGGTGCGGAGATAATAATTGATAAAAAGATCTATGTTCCTCAGTTCAACGATATTTTAAGGGAAAAATTAAAGATTGAAAATGTAGCTCATATTGAGTGTGAAATAGACGAAATTCCTGGTGGTTGGGTTAAAATCCTTTTTACGATGGACGAAAATCAGAAATCTGAAATTACCGAATTTTTACATAATAAAAATTATGCGGATGTGAAATTTGTCGAATCATTCGGATATTATTATGAAATGCTTCCTTATGGAGTATCAAAAGGTGCCGCAATAAGAAAAATGCTTGATATTTCGGGCCTTGGCGATAAAATCGTCGTTACCGCAGGTGATTACAATAACGATATTGAAATGATAGAAATGGCGGATATGGGTGCCTGCGTTGCTGATGCAGCGTCGGGGCTTAAAGAAAAATGCGATATTATTTTAAATAAAACTTCGGATGAAGGGGCGATCGCAGAGTTAATTGATATAATATTTTAATAATTATTATGGAGGTATAACATGGATTCAACAATCAGAAAAAAGCTTGAAATTACGGCCTGTAAGACAAGAATAGGTGTTATTGATGCAGTTTACAATGCAAAATCGGGACATCCGGGCGGTTCGCTTTCAATAAGTGATCTTTTGACGTATTTATATTTTGTTAAGCTTAATATTGACCCTAAAAATCCTAAGATGAAGCAGAGAGACCGCCTTGTTCTGTCAAAAGGACATTGTGCCCCGGGACTTTACTCAATTCTTGTTCAGCGAGGATTTTTTGAATATGACGAGCTTAAAAAACTAAGACATATTGGTGCAATGCTTCAGGGACACCCCGACATGAAGGGCACTCCCGGCGTTGATATGAGTACAGGCTCACTCGGTCAGGGAATATCCGCCGCATGCGGAATGGCTTTGTCGGCTAAAATTTCAAACGACGATTATAAGGTTTATGCAATTCTTGGCGACGGAGAAATTGAAGAGGGACAGGTTTGGGAGGCAGCTATGTTTGCCGCACACAACAAGCTTGACAATCTTACCATAATAGTTGACAATAACGGACTTCAGATAGACGGAAAAGTTTGCGACGTATGCTCGCCTATGCCG
Source organism: Oscillospiraceae bacterium (assembly GCA_035352975.1). GTDB lineage: Bacteria > Bacillota > Clostridia > Oscillospirales > Ruminococcaceae > DAOPYP01. The sequence continues at coordinate 6,845 of DAOPYP010000051.1, read as the reverse complement.
ATTACCGACAAATTCGAGGCTTTCGGCTGGCACGTCATTACAATGAACGCACATGATTTTGACGACATCGAACGCGCATTTGACGAGGCTGAAAAAATCAGTGGCAAGCCGGTGGCAATCATTCAGACAAGTGTCAAGGGAAAAGACGTTTCGTTTATGGAAAATCAGGTTTCATGGCACGGTTCTGCACCTAATGCTGAACAGTATGCTTTAGCAATGGAAGAACTGAATAAAAAACTTAGTGAGTTGGAGGGGTAAGCATATGTCAGAACAGATTAAAAAAGCAACAAGAGAAAGCTACGGCGAGGCATTGGCTGAGCTTGGTGATAAATATGAAAATTTAATAGTTCTGGATGCCGACCTTGCCGCCGCAACCAAAACAGGAATTTTTAAAAAGAAATTCCCCGAGCGTTTTTTTGACTGCGGAATTGCTGAGTCGAATATGATGGGCGTTGCGGCAGGACTTGCGGCAACCGGCAAAATTGTTTTTGCAAGTACATTTGCTATGTTTGCGGCGGGAAGAGCTTTTGAACAGGTAAGAAACTCAATAGGCTATCCGCATATTCCTGTTAAAATCGGGGCAACTCATGCGGGAATTTCTGTCGGGGAAGACGGTGCAACTCACCAGTGCAACGAAGACATAGCGCTTATGAGAACAATTCCGGGAATGACGATAATCAACCCAGCCGATGATGTTGAAGCAAAAGCTGCTGTTGAGGCTGCAATAAAGCATGACGGACCGGTTTATATGCGTTTTGGACGTCTTGCCGTTCCGGTTTTCAATGATTCTGAGACATATAAATTTGAACTCGGAAAAGGAATTACAATAAAAGACGGAACAGACGTGACAATTATTGCGACGGGACTTATGGTCAGTGAAGCAATTGAAGCTGAAAAAATTCTTTCAGAATCGGGAATAAGCGCAAGAATTATAAACATTCATACAATAAAGCCTCTTGATAAAGAATTAATCATTAAGGCGGCAAAAGAAACTGGCGTCATTGTTACTGTTGAGGAACACAGCGTTATCGGCGGATTGGGAAGTGCCATTGCCGAAGCTGTTACCGAGTGCTGTCCTGTACCTGTTATAAAAATCGGTGTGAATGACGTATTTGGCCATTCAGGCCCTGCACCTGAATTATTGAAAGAATTCGGTCTTTCAAAAGAAAACATAGTTGAAAAGGCAAAATATGCTTTAACCCTGAAATAAAATAATTTAAACGGATAATGTCAGCTTATGCCCGAAATGCGGCATTATTGCTTTTGTTATCCGTTTACTCATTTTTGTTCACTTTTATTCGTTCTCTTTCATATACTTTAATAAAAGTAGGTGAAATAATGAAAAAAAGAAGCAACAGAAAGAAAAATTCGCTTATAATCTTTATCTGGACACTTATTTTATTGATTGCGGCAATTATTTTTCTTGAATCAAAAATCCGCCCTTCTATAAATTCAGTTGCCGAATATCAATCAAGAGATGCGGCAACCCAATATATTAATAATACGGTTTATCAGGCATTGAGCAAGAAGAATTCAGATTATTCCGATTTTGTAAAGATAAAATATGATTCACTGGGACAGATTTCTTCTGTTGAAACAAACACGACGGAAATCAATAAATTTCAGGCTGAAATTTCAAAGCAGTTGAACGAAAAATATGAAAAAATCGGAGAAACTGATATTCCCATTAAGTTTGGCACGCTTACAGGCATTTCATATCTTGTGGGACACGGACCTGTGATAAACTTTAAAATACTTCCTGTCGGATATGTTAAGACCCAGCTTGTCAGCGAATTCAAGGAAGCTGGAATCAATCAGACAATCCATCAGATAAAGCTTAATGTTTATGCCGATGCGGAGGTTGTGCTGCCCGGCAATTACGACAGCTTTGAGGTTGATGCGACATATATCCTTACCGACACGGTGATTGTAGGGAAAATACCTGACGGGTATACATATATTGCAGGAGATACCAGAGATAATATTTCTAAAATAAATGATTATAATTCGAATAACGGCAGTTGAAACGAAAGCACCACGGAGGAAGTATGAAGAACGAAGAATTTGTTCACATAGAGGGAACGGTTGAGAATATTCTGTACAAGAATGTTTCAAACGGATATATAGTTCTTGACCTTGATATGGGAACAGCCCTGACAACGGTAGTCGGGGAGCTTGGCGATATTGAAGAGGGTGAAGAGCTTTGCCTTACCGGACAATACATAACACATTCAAAATTCGGCGTTCAGTTTAAAGCTGTCATATGCGAAAGAAAGCTCCCCGAAACGGCTTATGCAATACAGAAATATCTTTCATCGGGTGCAATAAAGGGAATAGGTCCCACGATAGCCAAAAGAATTGTCGATGAATTCGGCGAACGTTCGCTTATGATTTTAGAAAAATCCCCCGACGAGCTTATAAAGGTTAAGGGTATTACTTTAAAGAAAATTGATGAAATTTCTCAGGAGCTAAGGCGTATTTTCGGCATAAGAAAGCTTATGAATTATCTTTCACAGTACAATATTTCTCCGTCGTCATCAGTCAGGGCATGGAAAAAATGGGGACAGTTCAGCCTCGATATTATAAACGAAAACCCATATTCGCTTTGTGACGACGAAATAGAGCTTGATTTTTTTAAGGCGGAGGAAATTGCACAAAAGCTCGAAATATCCGATAACGATAAAAATCGTATTAAAGCTGGAATGAGATATATTCTTTCAGAAAATCTTTTTTCGGGGCATACCTGTCTTCCCACCGATAAGCTTTTACAGAAATCCAAAGAAATCCTCGGCATTTCGGAAGAAGATTTTTACAAAACTCTTGAACAGGAATATCTTGAGGAAAATCTCATTGAATATATGAAAAATAACCGTTCGTTTACTTTTTTAAGGGATTATTATATTGCGGAAAGCTATATTTCAGGGCGAATGGCGGTTATGCAGTCCTTTTTTCTTGATTCAAAAACCGATTTTGAAAAAATGATTTCAGAAGAAGAAAAAAATAAAAATATCACTTACGACGACGTTCAGAAAAAAGCAATCTCCCTCGCACTTTCAAAAGGCTTTATAATCCTTACGGGAGGACCCGGAACAGGTAAAACCACCACGTTAAAGGCAATTATTTCTCTTTATGAGCGACAGGGAAAAAGGGTAATGCTTGCCGCACCGACAGGACGCGCCGCAAAGAGAATTTCTGACCTTACGGGATACGAAGCAAAGACTATTCACCGACTTCTTGAAATGGGATACAGTGACGGACAGTTACGGTTTATACATAACGAAAATAATCCTATTGAATGCGATGTTCTTATTGTCGACGAAATGTCAATGGTGGACACGCTTTTATTTGAGGCATTTTTAAGGGCAATGAAGCTTAATTGCCGCCTTATTATGGTTGGCGACAGCGACCAGCTCCCGTCTGTCGGGGCGGGGAATATTCTTAAAGATTTAATTGACAGTGGGACTATGACGGTTGTCAAGCTTGAAAAAATATTCAGACAGGCACAGCAAAGCTGTATAGTTACAAATGCACATAAAATTGTGAGCGGAGAAATGCCTGATCTTTCACAAAAAAATAATGACTTTTTCTTTTTAAAGGCAACTGACGAAGAGGACGCAATCCATATAATTTTACAGCTTTATCTGAACAGATTACCCAAGGCTTATAATATTTCACCGGCGGAGGATATTCAGATACTTTCACCGTCAAGAAAGGGAAAATCGGGAGTTGTTGAGCTTAACAGGCTTATACAGATGCAAATAAACCCTCCGTCGTCCCAAAAAAGCGAAATCAAGTCAATGCTTTATACCTTCAGAGAAAAAGACAAGGTTATGCAGATAAAAAACAATTATGACATTGTCTGGACAAAGGGTGATGAGCCGGGAACAGGAGTATTCAACGGAGATATCGGAACAATTCTTTTCGTTAAAAAAACTGAGGGAACGGTTGTTATAGATTTTGAGGGGAGAATTGCGGAATACAGCACGGAGCTTCTCAATCAGCTTGAGCTTGCCTATGCGGTAACTGTCCATAAAAGCCAGGGAAGCGAATTTCCGTACGTTATAATCCCTATAATAGACGGATTTGACAAGCTATATTTCAGAAATCTTTTATATACCGCGGTAACAAGAGCAAAACAAATGATTATTATAGTAGGTTCGGAGGACAGGATAAGATATATGGTGGAAAACAACAGAAAAACCCTCCGATACACTTGCCTAAAATCTTTTTTAAAAACGGAGCTTAAAAATGAACAGGCTGACGAAAATAATAACTGATATATTTTTTCCAAACAGATGTCCGTTCTGTGATAGATTTATAAAGTGGGACAGGCTTGTCTGTGAAAAGTGTGAAAAAGAACTCCCGCTTACAGGAAAAGAACTTTGTGAAAAATGCGGGAAAAGTCCGTGCGAATGTTCGGAATTATTAAATTACGACAGAGTTTACAGCGTTTGCTATTACAAAGATAAGGCTAAAAAAGCTGTTCTCGACTTAAAAAATTCAAACTCATCAAATTCAGCCGAATATTTCGCATCGGTTCTTTCCGAAAAAATTTCAAAAGACGATATAAAATATGATTACATTGTTCCTGTGCCTATGAGCAAATTAAAAAAGCGGAAAAGAGGATATAATCAGGCGGAGGAAATAGCGGTAAAAATATCGGGAATAACTGGTATTCCCGTTTCGGATAGCTTTATTTATAAAGCGGAAAATGAGAGCGAACAGCATAGCCTTAACGAAAAAGAACGTTCTAAATATGTAAAAACCATATTTTTTTGCAATGATAAAGCCGAACTAAAGGGCAAAAAGATTTTACTTTGTGATGACGTTTTTACAACGGGGAGCACCGTTTCATATTGTGCGTATCTTTTGAAAAAGCTTGGCGCGGAGTATATCGGCACTGCTGTTATTGCCGTAACTGAACTGCATAATAAACAATAGCTTGTATTTTTATTATAAAAATGATATAATATTTTAAATAACATAATAAAAAGAAGGTAAGCTTATGCCGTCAATGGATATTGGTATCGATTTGGGTACCGCAAACATTATGATTACGATGGACGGAAAGGGAATTGTACTGGACGAGCCGTCTGTTGTTGCATTCAATAAGAAAACAAATCAGGTGGTCGCCGTCGGGACAGAGGCATATAAAATGCTCGGAAGAACTCCCGAATATATTGTAGCCGTTCGCCCATTGAGTGACGGAGTTATTTCTGATCACAACATGACCGAAAGCATGATAAAGGAATTCATTTTAAAAGTCTGCGGGAAACAGCTTTTTATGCCTCGTATAATTATATGCGTTCCGTCACTTATTACGGATGTTGAGAGCCGCGCGGTGGTTGAAGCGGCAAGAAATGCGGGAGCAAGAAAGGTTTATCTTATTCAGGAACCTGTTGCCGCACTCTTGGGAGCGGGAATTGACATTTCTCTTCCTAACGGAAATATGGTTGTCGATATAGGCGGAGGAACAACGGACGTTGCTGTAATTTCACTTAACGGCATAGTCAAAGCCGCATCACTAAAGCTTGCGGGGAATAAAATTGACCAGGCAATTATTCGCTATATTTCCAATCAATATAAAATCCTTATAGGCGAAAAAACAGCGGAAACTGCCAAAAAAAACATTACTAATATTTTTGAGCCGACAGGTAATCTTAAAATGACGGTAAAGGGAAGGCATCTGCTTAAGGGACTCCCTGAATCAATTGAAATAAGTGACATTGATGTTTTCAATGCGATTGAAGATCCTGTCAATGATATTGTAAATACGATTAAAAGTGTTTTAGAGGTTACTCCCCCCGAGCTTATCGGCGATATTTATACAAACGGAATTGTACTCACGGGCGGCGGTGCACTTCTGACAGGACTTGATAAATATATAACTGCAAAAACAGGCGTAAAATGCTATGCCGCTGATGATCCTATTTCTTGTGTTGCAAGAGGAACGGGGAATGCGTTTAAATTGCTGGATCAGCTGCTTGACGGCTTTGAAAGTATTCCACTGTATAAATATTGATTTCAGAAAATGCAATTATTACAATATATTCTTGAAATTTTTTGAATTTAGGTATATAATAATATTCGTTGATTTATAACAGCCGTTAAAAGGCGGAATGGAGAATAATATGTACGGAAATATGGTAGACACTATCGGATTTGTATCACAGTTTGACCCGGAGCTCGGAGAGGCTATGAACAAGGAACTTGCAAGACAGAGAAGAAATCTCGAGCTTATCGCAAGTGAAAATATCGTTTCGCCCGCAGTAATGGCTGCAATGGGTTCTGTTCTTACAAATAAATATGCAGAGGGCTATCCGGGAAAGCGTTATTACGGCGGCTGTGAGTGTGTTGATATTGCTGAAAATATTGCAATTGAAAGAGCGTGCAAGCTTTTCGGAGCTAAATACGCAAATGTACAGGCGCACTCGGGCGCACAGGCAAATACCGCAGTTTATTTTGCCCTTCTTATGCCGGGCGACACCGTTATGGGAATGAGCCTTGCACACGGCGGACATCTTACACACGGTTCTCCTGTTAATATGTCAGGCAAGTATTTTAACTTTGTTTCCTATGGCTTGGGAGATGATGAAAAAATAGATTATGACAAGCTGCTTCAGATGGCAAAGGAAAACAAGCCTAAGCTTATTGTTGCAGGCGCAAGCGCATATCCACGCGCTATTGATTTTGAAAAGCTGTCGTCGATAGCTAAGGAAGTCGGCGCATATCTTATGGTTGACATGGCTCATATTGCGGGACTTGTTGCCGCAGGACTTCACCAGTCACCTGTTCCTTATGCCGACATTGTGACATCAACGACACATAAAACCTTGAGAGGCCCC
>DAOPYP010000050.1:6282-10959 GCA_035352975.1 Oscillospiraceae bacterium | reverse complement strand
TGAGCTTCATTCAAGAGTTTTCTTAAAATTTCCTGAACGTCTGCTTTGTGAAATATGATTTTTAAGAACTCCGCAACCTGCTCGTCCGACAGATAATCAGGCTTTTGCAGATACTGTTCAAGCATAGCTCCACGGTTACAAATGCTGTTCTGCTAAGATGTAAATCAGATGAAATAAGATGGACTGAAAGAGGCAACATAACCAAAGGCAATGATATACTAGATAAGTATAAAGTATTTATATCAAAATCTGCTGGCAGCCCGAACAAAGATTTACGTATTATAGGAATTCCATATGTTGCTGAGAAAAATTCCGCTTGTACAGATTCGTTAATCCCAATTGGCAATTTTAATACGATTACTGAAGCTGAAAATTTAGCAAAATATATAAAGACAAAATTCTTACGATACATGGTTTCAATCGTTAAAGTATCACAAAATGTCACTCAAATCGTATATAAATACGTCCCCCTCCAAGACTTCACTCCAAACAGCGACATTGACTGGAGCAAATCTGTTGCCGAAATAGACAAACAGCTTTACAAAAAATACGGACTTTCGGAAGAAGAAATCGCATTTATCGAAACTCATGTAAAGGAGATGCAGTAATGAACAAAATAACGCTTGAAACCGCCAAGCAGGTTGTTCCGATGATTTATTGCTATTCCACTCCCGAAATTGCAAGGCATAACGGCTGGGTGAAAATTGGCTACACCGAGCAGGACGTTAATACAAATCAACCTTTATTAAAAAGTTTATGGAAACGCTTGTTATCCCTAATATTCAGAATGATTTCAGAAGAGAGCGCGCAATTGACGAGCTTCCGCAGTCTGCTGCGGGTAAAACAATTATGACGACCGAGCCAAAATTTATTCCGGAGGAAGCTGTCGAGGTTAAGCTTGGAAATAAGGCGTGCTTTAATGTCAGAATGATAGACTGCGTCGGATATATCGTTCCCAGCTCGCTCGGATATTTTGAAAACAAGGCTCCGAGAATGGTAATGACACCCTGGTTTGACGAAGAGGTTCCATTTAATATGGCGGCGGAAGTCGGAACTCAGAAGGTTATTAACGACCATTCAACAATCGGGCTGGTTATCACTGCCGACGGGTCAATAACCGATATTCCCCGCGATGAATACAAAGAGTGTGAGCAAAGGGTTATTTCGGAGCTTAAAAGCATTAACAAGCCTTTTGTTATTCTGATGAATTCAACTGACCCATATTCAAATGCAACAAAAGAATTGTGCACGAATCTTCAGGAGGAATATCAGACACCGGTTATTCCGGTAAACTGTCTTGAACTTGACGAAGATACTATAAAAGATATTATGACTCAAATATTGTTCGCTTTCCCCGTTAAGGAAATAAATATTTCCATGCCGAAATGGATCACAAACCTTAAAAAAGGGCATTGGCTCAAAGAGAATATATTTGACTCAATCAGGACTTCTGCAAACGGCGTTAATCTTATCCGTGAAATCAAAAATGTTGCCGACGATATGTGCAAATGCGAGAATGTCAACGATGCAAGAATAGACAATATAGATCTCGGAAAAGGCAGCGCAACCATTGAAGCGGATATAAACAACGAGCTGTTTTATAAAATTCTCGGGGAAGAAACGGGGGTTGAAATCAACGGCGAAAGTGACATTCTTCCGCTTCTGAGAGAGCTTATTTCTATAAAGTCAAAATATTCCAAGATTGAAAATGCCCTTAATGAGGTTGAGGCTACCGGATATGGAATTGTCATGCCGACTATTGACGAGCTTGAGCTTGAAGAGCCCGAAATCGTAAAACAGGGCGGAAGATACGGTGTAAAGCTCAGAGCCAGCTCACCAAGCATCCACATGATGAAGGCAACAATAAATACCGAAGTAAATCCTATTGTCGGTTCTGAGAAGCAATCTGAGGAACTTGTTAAATATATGCTTGACGAATTTGAAGAAAATCCTCAGAAAATTTGGGAATCAAACATTTTCGGAAAGTCCCTTAACGACCTTGTCAATGAAGGACTTCACAACAAGCTTAATCATATGCCGGTTGAAGCAAGACTAAAGCTTCAGGAAGCACTTGAAAGAATTATAAACGAAGGCTGCAGCGGCTTGATATGCTTTATTCTCTGACATTTTAATATCAAAATCCCCTTGTTTCATACAAAACAAGGGGATTTTGACATATAAAATGGGACTTATTCTGATTTATGTTTTTCAAGAAGAGCCTTGATTTTTTCGTGTGGGTCAATAATCGTGCTGATTGAAACATCGTGATTTATTGAAGCAATGAAATAAGCTATATATTTTGAAACATCAACTTCGTTGAACCACTCACGCTTTTTAAGCTCGTCTGATCTATATGTGAGGTTAGTGCCGAATACGCCGTCAATTATGCCGTCGTTATATGCTTTGTCGAATTCGTCAAGTCCGTTTGTGAAAATAGAATATGTCGCGTAAGTAAAAATTCTGTTTGCCTTGCGCTTTTTAAGCTCATATGCAATATCAAGCATAGATTCACCCGAAGAAATAATATCATCGGCAATAAAAACGTCTTTTCCTTCAACGGAATTCCCAAGGTATTCGTGGGCAACAATAGGATTTCTTCCGTTTACAATTCTTGAATAATCACGTCTTTTATAGAACATTCCTAAATCAACGCCGAGAACGGAGGCGTAATACATATTACGGTTTATAGCGCCTTCATCAGGGCTTACGATCATAAAATGGTTTTTATCAAGATTGATTTCTTTAATATTTTTAAACATTGACTTTAAAACCTGATATGCGGGAATAACATTGTCAAAGCCCATTAAAGGAATGGCATTGTGTACGCGCGGGTCATGAGCATCAAAAGTAACTATATTTGATACACCCATTCTTTCAAGCTCCTGTAAAGCAACGGCGCAGTCGAGGGATTCTCTGTAATTTCTTCTGTGTTGTCTTCCCCCGTAGAGAATAGGCATGATTACGTTTATGCGGTGTGCTTTTCCGCCTGCCGCCTGAATAATTCTTTTAAGGTCCTGATAATGGTCGTCAGGTGACATAGCGTTTTCTTCACCAAACATTTTGTATTTACAGTTATAGTTTCCCACATCGACGATAATAAATAAGTCTGCACCGCGGACGGTAGATTTAATAAGTCCTTTTCCGTCACCTGATGAAAAACGGGGGCACTGCGTTTCAATTAAAAAGCCATTATCTCCGCGTCCGCTTTCCTTAGACCACTTAACAAGATAGTCGTTGATTTTTTCACCGAGCTCAGATGCGCTTTCTGTTGCGATAATTCCAAGCGGAGCAACCCTAGACTGAGGATCAAAACTGATTTCACTGTTAATATTCATTTTAAAACCATCCTTATCTTTAATATTATCATCGACATATATACAAAAAAATAATTACTAAAAACACACAAAAAATATTATATCTTAAAACAATAAACTATACAATTGATTTTTCCACTAATTTTTATCTGCATTTAACGCAAATTTTAATAAAAAATCGGGAAGGTATAAACCGACCCGATTAATTTTATATAATTATAGCTTTGTTTTGAAAAAGTTGGAAAAACGAGAGAATACAATACCTGCTTCTTCAAGCTCGGGACACCAGCGTTTTACCCATTCAAGCGTAACATAGGAATCATAGCCCTTTTCTTTAAGAAGCTTAATTGCGCCTAAAACAGGAACATCGCCCTGCCCGATCATTTTATACTGAACCTTATCATTGTTCATAACGGAATCCTTAACATGAACATACTTAACATATTTCCCTATGTTCTCAAAAGTCTGTTCAGGAGTTTCGCTAAAATAACGGTAAGGGTGATGAATATCCCATAAAACGCCGCCATTTTCACAGTTTGTATTTTCAATAAATTCCTTCATGACTTTACTGTCAGAAAGGATACCGTTTGTTTCAATAAGCGGAATAACATTTTTTGATTTTGCATAGCGGCATATTTCCTTATATGTGCCTTCGGCAAGTGCAATATCGGTATTTTCAGGATAAGGCTTATCGGTAATCATTACACGGATATACTTTACTTTAAGTTTATCGGCAAGGTCGATATATGCCGTCGCTTCGGATATAGCAGCATTTCTGTCCTTTCCGAGGACAACGCCGGTAGACAGCATAGAAATATCAGTATGCTTTTCTTTTAAAAATTCGATTGTTTTGTCAATATTTGCGCCGAGAAAAGGCTTTGCAAAAGGAGCAAAAACCTCATTTTCGATACCTCGTATTTCAACGCCGTCAAATCCTAAATCGACAGATGTAGAAATTATTTCGCTAAATGTCCAGTCAGGACAGCCTAAGGTTGAAAATGCAAATTTCATATTGTTCCTCCCTGATTGTAATTATTTTAATAAACCATTTCGTTTAAATACCATTTACCGTTTTTCTTTGTCATTGACATATTGAGAATCACATCTTCACTTGTGCTTTTTGTTTTAAGAGCAACCTTAATATCGCAGGAAGTCTTTCTTATTTTTTCAAGACTGACAGAATATGAGGAAAAATCATTGTCATATGAAGTATCCGCCGGTGTGACCGTCTTACAGAGTATCCCGTTTTTATCAAAATAATCCACACCGCTGTTTTTAACCATACAGGCCATGGCACGATACATGGCACCGGTGTCAATATACATAAAATTGAGTTCTTTACCGACTAATTTAGCCGTTGTGG
>DAOPYP010000050.1:0-6272 GCA_035352975.1 Oscillospiraceae bacterium | reverse complement strand
CTGGGCTTTCCGTTAACGGTGGCTCCTAAAATTATTTCAGCGGCTGACGGTACATATGTATTCTTTACAAATTTAGAAAGCTCATCGTAATTTTTGAATATAGAATTGGAACAGGGAAGAGTGCCGTCCTGATATTCTTCCGCATTATATTGTTCGGCATACGGGAGCTGTGCAATTTTAAAATATGTTACTGTATCGAAATTCCTTTCGACCAGAGAAACGGCCGATTTCTGTATTTCTTCCTTTTCTTTATCTGAAATTTTAGATGACATTGAATAAAAAATTGATACCGCAAGAATAATCAAAGAAAAGCCAAGAATTATAAGCATAAATGAATTACGCTTTTTATCTTTAGTCGACAAAATTTCACTTCCTTTATTTATTAATTACAGTATACAACAAATTCTAAAAAAAATAAAGTCCTTTTTAAAATTATGTTTTACAAAGATTTTCTTTTTTTATTGTAAATGTATTTAAAAATCTGCCTATAATATAAAATGATACGGATATAAGAACAGTATAGACAATAATGCTTATTAATCCTTCGGGGATATTAAGTATTTTTATTACCGATGAGGAAATTTCAGAACCAAATAGCGCCGAAAAAAGCGGAACAAAAATAAAATTTATAAAGTCAAACTCTGTTTCGGAGGCCTTTAATACGGCAATAATTCTGATAATGTTACAGGTAATATTGCTTGCAAAATATGAAATTATAATACCGCCGAAGCCTATAAGCGGAACGAAAATCAATACACAGCAAATTCTGATTATGTATTCAGCCGCTGAATTTATTGTGGAGAAATTCTGCTTACCTAAGCCTTTTAAAATGCCCTCTAAAAGCATTTCAAGATAAATAAACGGAATTACCGGACAAAGAATTTTTATTGTCTGTCCCGCAAGAGGATTATCACAGGCGAGATTTCCTATCTGGGTTCCGCATGAAAACAAAATAAATGCCGTAAGTACGGACCATTTAAAGCCCTCACGGATGACTTTATTTGTAAGCTGTTTTATATGCTCTTTATTATTAGCCGAATTTTCGCGTGCAATTTCGGGGATAAGTATAAACGATAGATTTTGAAGAAAGGTTGACGGGAAAAAGATTATCGGAAGAATAATCGCTTCAAATATTCCGTATTCGCTTAAAGCGATTTCAGACGAACCGCTGAACTGCTTTAACGTGAGAGGAACAAGGGCTTCGTTTGCACCGCTTAAAACTACAAAAATATATCCGCTTATTGCAATAGGAAAAATAGCGGCAATATACCTCCAAAAGTTTTTTATGCTCGGCGGATTTTCGCAGACGTTTTCCTTTGCCCTTAAGTATGAAACTGAAAGATAAATACAGCTTGCAATTTCTCCCGTAATAATACTAAGCGATATTGAAGTGAATATATCAAGCCTTTTCTGTGGAATAAAAAATGCGGCAAAAAATGCAACAGACGCCGCTTTAATAAAAAATTCAATAATGTCGGATATGCACGGAACCTTTATATGCCTTTTGGCGTGGAAATATCCTTTTAAACAAGAGCCTACAGTCGCGAGCGGGAGCGACATTGCCATAAGCCTTATAGCAATTACGGCGTTATCGCTTTTTAAAGCCTCTTTTCCTATTCTTCCCGCAAAAATGAAAAATGCCGCAGCAAATAAAAAGCTTAAAATAAGTCCGAATTTAAGGGAATACCCCATAATTTTTTCTACATTTCCGTTCCCTTTTCCTATTTCCTCGGAAACAAATCTGCTTGTCGAGGTAAAAATATTTCCGTTTGAAAGAATGAGCGCAAAAAAGAAAAATGAATAGATTAGCGAGGTTATACCAACCGCAGCTTCACCAAGCTTTTTGGTTATGAAAATGTTTAGAAGGAGCGACAGACCTTGTAAAACGACAGAAATTACTGACAAAACTACAGTATCCTTTGTTATCGAAGATTTTTTCATATATTAAAATTTCTCCAGTCAGGTTTAAAATGAGGAATAGATTACTAATATTTTATTAATTCTCATAATAATATATGAACAAATAAGGTTGCTATTTTATTTTTATGTGTATATAATAAAAAGTGTATGTTTTAAAATAACAATATTTTTACAGGGAGTTTTTATTATGACAAAAGCCGAACGTTTTTTTAACGGAATTAAGGATAAAAAAATTGCATTTATAGGAATGGGAGTTTCACACAATGACCTAATAAAGCTTTTTCTCAAAAAAAATCTGAACGTAACCGTATGCGATAAAAAAACTCAGGACAAAATGGGAGAAATATATGATGAGCTCTTAAAAGCAGGTGCAAAATTTTCTCTGGGTGAAAATTATCTTGACGCGATTTTTGACTGTGATATTATTTTCAGAACGCCTGGAATGTACTTTAATAATCCTGCCCTTATAAAAGCGAGGAAAAAGGGAATTGCTGTTACTTCCGAAATGGAGGTTTTCTTTGATCTTTGCCCGTGTAAAATATATGCGGTGACAGGCTCTGACGGAAAAACGACTACAACAACGCTGATAAGCGAGTTTTTAGCTGCCGAAGGCAAAACTGTATATAAAGGCGGAAATATAGGTAAGGCACTTCTTCCGCTTATAGAGGAAATTAATGAAGATGATGCCGCTGTTGTCGAGCTTTCAAGCTTTCAGCTTATGTCAATGAGAAAATCGCCTGATGTTGCTGTGATAACCAACATTGCGCCAAATCACCTTGACGTTCACGGAACAATGGAGGAATATATAGACTGCAAAAAAAATCTGATAGCTCATCAGAACGCTTTTTCAAAAGCCGTTCTTAATGCTGATAATGAAATTACCGACAGTCTTTCAGAAATGGTAAGGGGAAAGCTTGTCAAGTTCTCAAGAAAAATCGTTCCCGTATGCGGCGCATATTTATCGGGTGAAATGCTTTCTTATAATGATTATGGCAAAAAAACTGAAATAGTGAACATGAATAACATAAAAGTTCCGGGAATTCATAACGTTGAGAATTATCTTACAGCAATTTCGGCGGTATGGGGCGAGGTATCCTGTGAGTCAATATGTAAGGTTGCTGAAAATTTCGGAGGAGTTGAACACCGAATCGAATTTGTCCGTGAGCTTGACGGAGTGAAATATTATAACGACAGCATTGCCACGTCGCCCACAAGAGTTATTGCGGGGCTTAATTCCTTTAAACAGAAGCTTATTGTAATTGCGGGCGGCTATGACAAAAAAATACCGTTTGAGCCTATGTCAAAATCGGTAAATGAAAAGGTCAAGGTTTTAATTCTTCTCGGAGTTACGGCAGATAAAATCGAAAAGGCAGTTAAAGAGTATGAGGGATATAATCCTGAAAGCCTTGAAATAATAAGAGTTTCAACACTTGAAGAGGCAGTTGAAACGGCAAGAAAAATTGCCGTTAAGGGCGATGTTATAACGCTGTCACCAGCGTGCGCAAGCTTTGATTTATATCCGAATTTTGAAGCAAGAGGACAGCATTTCAAAAGAATAGTTAACGGACTTGAATAACGGAGGAAATATGAATTTAGTTAAAGTTTTAAAAGACCTTACTCTTTGTGCGGGAGTATCGGGGGAAGAAGAAAAAGCTGAAAAAGCGGCTTTGTCTTATCTTGAAAAATATACTGCAGATGCAGAGATAACACAGGGAGGAGTTATAGGAACAATAGGCAGGCGTGAAAACGGCAAGCCTCACGTTCTTATTGACGCACATATTGACCAGATAGGCTTTATTGTGACATATATAACCGACGACGGATTTATAAAATTTTCTAACTGCGGCGGAATTGATCGACGTATTCTTTCCGCACAGCATGTAATAATTCACGGTAAAAAGGACATTGACGGAATTATAATATCAACCCCGCCTCATCTTTCTGACGGCGATTCAAAGGTTCCCGAAATATCCGATATTTATATTGATACAGGCTTTGAAAAAGAAAAACTTGAAAAAATCGTATCTTTGGGGGATAGAATTACTTTTAAAGCATCATTTTCTGAGCTTTTAGACGGTAAAATTACGGCAGCAGCACTTGATGACAGGTGCGGCGTTGCGGCAATTCTTTATGCACTTGATCTTGTCAAAAAAGAAGAGATTAACTGTTCTGTAACCGCACTTTTTTCGGTTCAGGAGGAGGTTGGCGAACGCGGAGCAAAAATAGCCGCATTCGAAATTGCTCCCGACATTGCTATTGCGGTTGATGTCAGCTTTGCCTTTACATCGGGCGAGGACGAAGAAAAATGCGGGAAATCGGGAAAGGGTTGTATGATCGGCGTTGCACCGAGCCTTGACAAAGAACTATCACAGAAATTTATTGATATTTCCGAAAAAGAAAAAATACCTTATCAGATTGAGGTAATGAACGGAATGACAGGCACAAATGCGGATCAGTTTTCTGTTACAAAAGGCGGGGCAAAAGCGGTTACTTTGTCAATTCCTCTTAAATATATGCATACTCCTGTTGAGGTTATCGATATTGACGATGTTAAAAATACCGGAAAGCTTATTGCGGAATATCTCAGGAGGGTAAAATAATGCTGGAAAAATTATGTCAGCTGAACGGAACGTCTGGAAACGAGAACGCTGTCCGAGATTTTATAATTGAACAGATCAAAGATAACTGTACCTATACGGTTGATAATCTCAGCAATCTTATTGCAGAAAAAAAAGGACTGAAAACTCCTTTAAAAAAGATTATGGTGGCGGCTCATATGGATGAGGTTGCGCTTATTGTGAATTATATCAGAGAGGACGGAAGCCTTTCAATCTCTCCCGTCGGCGGAATTGACCCTCTTTCAGTTATGGGAAGAAAGGTAAGTATAAACGGTATCAGCGGTGTTATCGGCTCAAAAGCGGTTCATCATTTAAGTGATGATGAGAAAAAAACTCCGCCTAAATTTAAAGATTTATTTATTGATATAGGTTCGGACTCAAAAAAACGATCCGAAAAATATATCAAGCTTGGCGATATTGCTTATTTTGATTCGGATTTTGTCCGTTTCGGTGATGATTATATCAAGGGAAAAGCAATCGACGATCGTTTCGGCTGTAAGATTATGATTGACCTTATAAACGGCGAAATTTCTTATGATACAACCTTTGTATTTACCGCTCAGGAGGAAATAGGAACAAGGGGTTCAAAAGCTGCCGCTTTTTCCGTTGCTCCGGATTTTGCAATTGTACTTGAAACGACAACAGCGGCGGATATTCCTGTCGCTTCGGGCGAAAAGCGTGTGTGTGCATTGAAAAAAGGCGCGGTCGTTTCATATATGGACAGAGGTACGATTTATGACAAGGAGCTTTATAATCTTGCGTTTAAAACGGCGGAGGAAAACAATATCCCCATTCAGACAAAAACAATGGTAGCAGGGGGGAACGACAGCGGGGCAATTCACGTTTCGGGAAAGGGTGTCAGAACGCTTGCGATTTCGGCTCCGTGCAGATACCTTCATTCGCCGTCCTGCGTGGTTAATTCGGCTGACCTTGATGCGTGTGCAAGGCTTGCAAAAGCAATTATCGAGAAAATAGGGGAGCTATGATAACACAAATTTCCGACAAAAACGAGCTTATATTTCCCGATAATTATTATGGGAACAAGCTTTCATCTCTTCTTGATGCATACGGGACAGGCTATGATTTTTGCAGATTTTATAAATCGAATGACTGCTTTATCGGGATTTTAAACTCATCTATGGTATATACAGGCGAATTAATTTCAGACATAGAGGAATTTGAAACGTTTGTCGGACTAAACAGTCCGTCGGAAATTGAAATGCCTTTAATTTCTGAAAATGCAATTGAAATTAGCGGATATAATAAAGTCCCGCGTGTAATGTTTGAATTTTCGGACGGTGATTATCCCGAAAATATGGACGTTGATGAAAACCCAAAGCTTAACAAAACTTTTGAAATAGTAAAAGACAGCTTCGGACTTGAAAAATGCTATGATTTGTGGCTGACAGATACTTCTCACCGTATTCGTCACGGAGTTTCTCAAATATATCTTTGGGAAAAAACAACGGCAGCGTGTTATTTTGTCAAAAACAAAATCGCATTTTTCGGTCAGATTGCAACAGCCACGTCCGAACGCGGAAAAGGCAATGCAAGAAAGCTTTTATATTGGATTTATAACAAAATGAAAGGCGAGGGCATACGTGCAACGCTTTTTGCACAGCCTCACAGAACAGGATTTTATAAAGAAATTGGATTTAAAGAAATATACAATGATTTTTTATTTGTAAAGGAAGAATAAAATGGACTTTTTTAATATAGATGAACGACTTTTAA
>DAOPYP010000049.1:7812-11459 GCA_035352975.1 Oscillospiraceae bacterium | reverse complement strand
AAAGTTGATGTCGCATATTCAAATTCAAATGTGACGCTTATCGGTATAAGCGGAGGGGTAAGCTACAGCGACTTGGGGCTGACACACCACTCAACGCAGGATATAGCAATTATGACATCAACACCCAATATGAGAGTATATCTGCCGAGTGACCGTCATCAGACAAAAAAGCTTGTTGAAGCTTTGCTTAATGATGAGCTGCCCGCATATATAAGAATCGGGAGGAATCCGTCAGAAGATATTTACGATGAAAATTACGATTTTCAGCTTAATAAAGCCTCAGTTGTTTCAGAGGGAAACGATATTGCGATTTTCGCCTGCGGTGATATGGTGGGTATCGCAAAGGAAGCGGCAGAAAAGCTTTCGGAAAAAGGCATCGGCGCAAGAGTTATTGATATGTACTGCTTAAAGCCGATTGATAAGGATACCGTTCTGAAAGCCGCAAATGAAACAAAAGCGATAATAACCATTGAAGAACATACCTCGTTCGGAGGCTTAGGCGCTATGATAAGCCAGATAACGGCAGAGGAAAAGCCGGTTAAGGTAAAAAGCATATGTCTTCCCGATGCTCCTGTTATTATGGGGACGCAAAAGGAAATCTGGGATTATTACGGGCTGAACGCTGATGGGATTATCAATGCGGCAATGGAGTTGATTAAATAAGATGGGCGGCAAATATATCCTCGGAATAGACCAAAGCACTCAAGGGACAAAAGCATTGATTTTTGACAATAGAGGAAAGCTTATTGTCCGTTATGACGTTCCGCACAGACAGATTATCGTGAATAACAACTGGGTTGAACATTCCCCCGATGAAATTTATCAGAATACCCTTAACGCGGTAAGGCTTGTTATTGAAAAATCGGGAATAAATAAAAACGATATAGCGGGAGTGGGCATAAGCAATCAGCGCGAAACCGCGATGGCGTGGAGTAAAATCACTGGTAAGCCGATATATAACGCAATAGTATGGCAATGCTCAAGGGCGGAGAAAATTTGTGAAAAAATAGCGGAAAAGGGATATGCGGATTTAATTAAAAAAAATACGGGGCTTCATCTTTCACCTTATTTTTCCGCCGGAAAGATAAAATGGATACTTGATAATGCCGAGGAAGCTAAAAAGCTTACCGAAACGAAAAAGCTTTGTGTCGGCACGATGGATAGCTGGCTTGTCTATAAGCTTACAGGCGGAGAAGTTTTTAAAACGGATTTTTCCAACGCTTCAAGAACACAGCTTTTCAATATATATGAACAGAAGTGGGACGAAAAAATCTGTGAAATATTTGGTATTGATATAGATTCTCTTCCTGAGGTATGCGACTCGGATTCGCTGTTCGGATACACAGACTTTAACGGATATTTGAATAATAAAATTCCAATTCACTCAGTTTTAGGAGATTCTCACGGAGCATTGTTCGGACAGGGCTGTTTAAAAAAGGGAATGATAAAGGCAACCTATGGAACGGGTTCTTCCGTCATGATAAACACAGGCGAAAATCCGATAACCAATGCATCAGGTCTTGTCACTTCAATCGGTTGGAAAATGAATGGACTAATAAATTATGTTGTCGAAGGGAATATTAATTATACCGGCGCCGTAATACGCTGGCTCAAAGAAGATCTTAAACTGATTCAGTCCGCTAAGGAAGTCGAGGCTCTCGCAAAATCGGCAAATCCGCATGATACGACTTATCTTGTTCCCGCTTTTTCAGGACTTGGTGCGCCCTATTGGAACAGTACGGCAAAGGCTTTGCTGTGCGGAATGACAAGAGGTACGGGAAAAGCTGAGATTGTAAAAGCTGCCGAAGAATGTATTGCTTATCAGATAGCGGATATAGTCAATGCCGTCAAGGAAAATTCATCCTTTGAAATAAAGGAGCTGAGAGCGGACGGCGGCCCGTCAAAGGATGGCTATTTGATGCAGTTTCAGAGCGATATTTTAAATATTGATATTTCGGTGCCTGATACCGAAGAACTTTCGGGACTCGGCGCAGCTTATGCCGCAGGAATTGCTCTCGGAGTATACAGTCTGGACGGGATTTTCGATTCTATTGAAAGAAAAACTTTCCGCCCTTTAATTAATAACCATAAGCGCAGAAGTCTGTATACAGGCTGGAAGAATGCGGTTAAAATGGCAAACACATAAATAACTTTGTTATAAAGCTTAAAAGCTTTATATATAAAACAGGAGGGGAAAATATGAATAAGTTAAAGAAGATATTTGCAGTTGTACTCAGCTCGGCAATTTTAGGTCTGTTGGGAACAGGATGCACAAGGAATGTAAATCAGAGCAGTCAATCAGGTACAGACACAACAACAGGAACAACAAGTACGGTAATAACAACATCAAAAGTATCGACATAATATCAATAAAACAGGAGGAAAAATATGAATAAGTTAAAGAAAGTATTTGCAGTTGTACTCAGCTCAGCAATTTTAGGTCTGTTCGGAGCAGGATGTACAAGAAATGCAAATCAGAGCAGTCAGTCAGGGAAAGAAACTACAGCAGGAACAACAACAAGCGCGGCAGAAACCACAGCAAAAGCACTGACAGGCGGCGGCTCAAAGATAATCTATATTATCACACCGTCACACTCAAATCCGTTCTTTAAGACAGAGGCGGAAGCCGCTGCAGCTAAGGCAAAGGAGCTTGGATACGAAGTTAAAACCGTATCTCATGATGACGACCCGACAAAGCAGGCACAGCTTTTTGAAACCGCTATATCAGAAAAAGCAGCAGCAATTATCTGTGACAATGCCGGCGCCGATGCAACTGTTGCGGCAGTCCAGAAAGCAAGAGATAACAATATCCCGACTTTCCTTATCGACAGAGAAATCAATGAAGCAGGCGTTGCTATAAGCCAGATTGTTGCAAACAACTATCAGGGAGCGAAAGCGGTAGCAGAAGTCTTTGTTGAAAAAATGGGCGAAACGGGCAAATATGCTGAGCTTTTAGGTAAAGAATCAGATACAAATGCAGGCGTACGTTCATCAGCATTCCACGAGGTTATCGACCAGTACGACGGACTTAAGTGCGTAGCAACTCAGACAGCAAACTGGGAACAGACTCAGGCTTATGAAAAAATGGAAACAATTCTTCAGACAAACCCTGATATTAAAGGCGTAATTTGCGGAAACGACACAATGGCTATGGGTGCTTCAGCAGCTATCAAAGCGGCAGGCTTAAAGAACGTTGTTATTATCGGCGTTGACGGAAGCGACGAAGTAAGAGATGAAATCAAAGCAGGAAACATCACAGCAACAGCACTTCAGCAGGCAGCATTAATTTCCGAAATGGCAGTTGAACAGGCTGACAAATACCTCAAAACAGGCTCAACAGGAGCAGACGAAAAACAGCTTGTAGACTGTATCGCTATCACAAAGGATAATGCAGATAAGCTTTCAGCTTTCAAATTTGCAGGATAATTTTAAATAAAGTTTTTAAGCGCAGCTAAAAAAACGGAGTCTGTTGAGAAATTTATATATTTCTCAACAGAGCTCTGATAATTATGACCTGTATAAACAAGGTGAAGGATGGTATTACCGCATGAAAAAGGTAATAGTTTTGAGTTTATTGGCAGTTGCCGTTATTGTATATGTATTCACAAGCGCAAAAATTGTTAAAACTGGACAGGAAAATCTTCTGA
>DAOPYP010000049.1:0-7802 GCA_035352975.1 Oscillospiraceae bacterium | reverse complement strand
TGGGCGAAGTGAAATTCAGCGCAGGCGAAAGCGTTGCAGGGATATGGGAAAGTCAGGCTCTGCCGGATCTAAACGGAAAGGCAGTCGATTTAAAACAGCTTTTAACGGAAGCAAAAGGTGACCTTAAATCGCTGGCAGATAAATACGGAAAATATTCAATGGGAACATCAGGCGAGCTTAACTATACAGTTAAAGGTACAGCAACCGTAAAATCCGTAAATACCGAGAAAAAAGCAGGATATATGGAAATTGAGCTAAAGGATTATACGGGGAGCGAAAAAATAATGCTCCAGGTAGGAAGCGTTTATAAAGGGAGCGCTGTAAGAGATTCCCTTGATTTTATTAAATTTGAAGATTACACCAACCAGGTTGATTTTGCCGCAATTTCTCAAAGTATACATGATGTTGTTCAGAAAAATGTCATTGAAAAGGCGGATATTACAACCATAACAGGAAAAGAAATAGATTTTACAGGCTGCTTTACCGTTAACGGGAATTCGGAAATATTGATTACCCCCGTAGAGCTTACGGTAAAATAATAAAAACGGAGGACTTTAAATTCCGCCGAAATACTACCCGCAAGGAGGTTATTATGGAGCATATGTCTGAAAAAAACGATGTCTGTCTTCACGCTGACAGCATTGATAAAATATACCCCGGAACAAAGGCTCTCGACAATGTTTCCTTTGACGTAAGGAAAGGAAAGGTGAATGTCCTTATCGGGGAAAACGGCGCGGGGAAGTCCACGTTAATGAAAATTATTGCCGGAATTGAAAGACCGAGCAGCGGCAGAATTACCATGGACGGTGAAGAAGTAAGCTTTAAAAGCACAACCGAAGCTAAAGAACACGGTATCGGAATTATACATCAGGAGCTGAGTCTTTTCCCTAACCTTAACGTATATCAGAATATATTTATGGCAAATGAGAAGACAAAATACAATATATCGCTTGACAATAAAAAACATATCGAGCTTACCAAAAAGGTGCTTGACCGTCTTGAATATCCGATTGACCCTGAAACGCTTATCGGCGATTTAAGGGTGGGACAGCAGCAGATGATTGAAATCGCAAGAAACTTAATTCAGGAAGATTTGAAAATACTGATTATGGATGAGCCGACATCTTCTCTCAGCGAGCAGGAGGTTGAGGTACTTTTTAGAATCATACGCGAGCTTACCGCAAATGGGATTTCAATTGTATATATCTCACACAGGCTTGAAGAAATCGTAAGAATCGGCGACTATGTCACTGTTCTCCGTGACGGAAGGCTTGTTGCTGAGGCCGCTGTCAAGGACATCGATGTTCCGTGGATTGTTCATCAGATGGTGGGACAGGAAAAGTCGTATCATAAAAGGGATCGTGATGTCGACTGGTCAGAGAGAGAAACCGTTCTTGATGTTAAGGATATAAGACTTCCGAAAAGCGGAGGAGGTTTTTTGCTCAAGGATGTAAGCTTTAATCTCAAAAAAGGTGAGATTCTTGGAATTTACGGACTTATGGGCTCGGGAAGAACAGAGGTTTTTGAATGCCTTATGGGACTTCACCCCGAATTTACCGGTGCTGTTGAATTAGACGGAAAGAAAATTCTAATTTCCAGCGTATCCGAACAGATTGACAGAGGCTTTGCCGTAATTCCAGAAGACAGACAGAGAGAGGGACTTGTCCAGACTATGGATATAGGGAAAAACATTTCTCTTTCAAGTCTTAAAAAATATTTAAATGGTGTTTTCATAGATCAGAAAAAAGAAGATGAAAACATTAATATGCAGATTAAGGATATACGAATTAAGGTTGCCGACAAAAATCTCCCCATATTGTCATTATCGGGCGGAAATCAGCAAAAGGTCGTAATAGGAAAGGGCATACTTACAAATCCGAAAATACTTCTCCTTGACGAGCCGAGCCGTGGAATTGACATCGGCGCAAAAACAGAGGTTTTTGACATTATCCATAAGTATGCCGAAAGAGGGCTGTCCATCATCGTAATATCGTCGGAGCTTAAAGAAATCATAGCTATTGCAGACAGGGTAATCGTATTGTCGAACGGAATTAAGACTGACGAATTCTGCGGCGACGACATCGCTGAGGATAAGCTTGTTCTGGCGTCATATAAGGGGCACCGCAGTCAGAATACGAAATAAAAAAGGAGAATCTTGATATGCCGGCAAATAGTATTAATACTAAAAAAATGACTAAAAACGATATAATCATGTCGCTTTTAAAAGGACGTACGTTTATTGTTCTCATCATATTGGTTCTGTTTTTCAGCGTTGCTGCGCCTAACTTTTTCACGGCAAGCAGTCTGCTTTTAATTGCAAAGCACGTCGCTTTATACGGAATTCTCGGAATAGGCATGACCTATGTAATTATAACGGGCGGAATTGACCTTTCCGTCGGTGCGATAGTCGGCTTAGGCGGAATGATTGCCGGCGGGCTTATCAACGAGGGTCTTAGTATGTTCGGATATACCACATACTTCAACATTCCGTCAATAGTTATTATAACTGTTGCTTTCGGGGCGCTTGTCGGACTTATAAACGGCTTTATCATCACAAGATTTAAGGTGGCCGCATTTATCGCAACCCTCGGTACGATGTATATTGCAAGAGGCTTTGCGATGCTGCGTTCAAACGGTGCAACCTTTTCAAATATTGTCGGTAAAAAAGCTCTCGGCAATACGGGCTTTGAATTTTTCGGGCGTAACGTTCTCGGAATACCTGTCGGAGCTATAATTCTTTTGATTATTGCAGTTATTGCAGGAATTATTTTAAAGAAAACGCCTTTCGGCTGGCACGTTCAGTCAATAGGAGGAAACGAAAAAGCCGCAAAGCTTTCAGGCGTTAAAACGAACAAGGTTAAAATGCTTGTATATATGTTCTCGGGAATATGCGCTTCAATCGTCGGAATTATAACAGCCTCACAGCTCGTTGCGGCACATCCTGCCTCGGGTGAAACTTGGGAAATGAATGCAATTGCGGCGGCGGTACTCGGCGGAACATCAATGTCCGGAGGAGTCGGAACCATCGGCGGAACAATTGTCGGCGCATTCGTAATCGGCGTTATCAATGACGGAATGGTAATGTGCGGCGTATCGGAATTCTGGCAGATGATAATAAAGGGACTTGTAATCATTCTTGCAGTGCTTATCGACCAGTTCCAGAGGAATCTTCAGAATAAAATGGCACTTCAGTCAAGAGAAGAAAATAAATAATACGAGGTATTTATGAAAAAGAGCGGAATAATAAATGCGGAATTGTCTAAGTTTATTGCAGGTCTGGGGCATACCGAAAAATTTGTAATATGCGACGGCGGGCTTCCCATACCTAAAGGCGTCCCCGTGGTTGACCTTGCACTGTGCGGCGGAATACCAACATTTTTTCAAGTTTATGATGCCGTAATAAACGAAACGGCGGTTGAATACTATTATCTTTCAGAAGATATACAGACAAAAAACACTGAAGTCTTAGAGCATATCAGGGATTCTCTTTCGGGGATAGAATGCAGAATGCTTCCTCATGCCGAATTTAAGGAGATGACAAAGGACGTTAAATTTATTGTCAGAACGGGAGAATTCACGCCATTTGCAAATGTGATTTTAACAGCGGGAGTTGCTTTTAAAGTATAATTTCAAAAAGGAGAATAAAATGAAAATTTTTATTGATACCGCGAATGTTGAGCATATCAGGGAAGCAAACGATCTTGGCGTAATCTGCGGGGTAACAACCAATCCGAGCCTTATAGCACAAGAAGGGCGCGATTTTGTTCAGGTTGTAAAGGAAATTACGGATATTGTCGACGGACCTATTTCCGCCGAGGTAATTTCGCTTCAGTCGGATAAAATGGTCAGCGAGGCGCTTGAGCTTGTTAAAATTCACAAAAATATCGTCATTAAAATCCCTATGTGTGCCGAGGGACTTAAAGCGGTAAAACAGCTTACGGCAAAAGGAATAAAAACAAATGTTACGCTTATTTTTTCGGCGGCGCAGGCTCTTTTAGCGGCAAGAGCGGGAGCTTCCTACGTCAGCCCGTTTTTGGGAAGACTTGACGACATTGGCTCTGACGGGATGATACTGATAAGCGATATTGCGACAATTTTCGGAATGCATAACATTAACACCGAAATTATCGCCGCAAGTATAAGAAATCCGATTCATGTAATAGAAGCGGCAAAGGCAGGCTGTGATATTGCGACAATACCCCATAATGTAATTATGCAGCTGATAAATCATCCGCTGACAACAAGCGGAATAGATAAATTCCTTAAGGATTGGGAAAGCGTTCCGAAATAAGTATTTAAAAAATCAACGGGTAATAATTCCGTTGATTTTTTGTTTTTATCTTGTGTAATTGTTTTATTTTATAACACTTTTAAATTTGATAATAGCATAAAATTAACAAATTTATATAAAGCTATATCATATGTATGATTAATGTGATATAATTAAAAAAATATATTGTAAGGTATGATGGGATTGGCTGATTATTTAAAGCATTGTACTCTCTGCCCGCGAAACTGCAAAGCTGACAGAACGATAAAACCCGGCTTTTGCGGGTGCGATGATAAAATAAAGGTGGCTTTGGCTTCTCTTCATTTTTGGGAAGAACCGTGTATCAGCGGAACAAACGGCTCGGGGACTGTGTTTTTTTCAGGGTGTCAGCTTAAATGCTGTTTTTGTCAGAACTATAAAATAAGCGCACAGAATTTCGGAAAAGAAATTTCAGAAGAACGTCTTTCGGAATTATTTTTGGAGTTACAGGAGAAAAATGCCCATAACATAAATCTTGTAAGTCCGACACCGTATATACCGTTTATTATAAAAGCTCTTGACAAGGTTAAGGGCAAGCTTAAAATCCCTGTTGTTTTCAACAGCGGCGGATATGAAAAGGTTCAGACCTTAAAAATGCTTGAGGGATATATTGACGTATACCTCCCCGATTTAAAGTATATGGACAGCGAAATGTCGAAAAAATATTCTTGTGCGGAGGATTATTTTGAAGTCGCTTTAGTAGCAATTAAAGAAATGTTCAGACAGACGGGAAAAATCTCGTTTGATGACAATGGAATTATCCAAAAAGGCACAATCATAAGGCATCTTGTTCTACCTAACGGGCGAAAGGATTCTATAAATATAGTTAATTGGATAGCGGATAACTTTAAAAGCGGTGATATTTACTTATCACTTATGAGCCAGTATACGCCCTATAATTTCAGCAAAGATTTCCCCGAGCTCAACAGACGAATATCAACGTTTGAATATAATTCCGTTGTTGAAGAGGCTATGAACAGAAATTTAAAAGGATTTATGCAGGAAAAATCATCAGCTAAGGAAGAATATACGCCCGATTTTAATTTAGCAGGCTTATAATTTTTCTTTTAATAACAATATCTGAAAAAAATGTTAAAATAATCATGATATAATATCATTAAAAATAAGACAGCGGGAGGGATAGTTCTGAATAAGCTTGAAATAAAAACTCAAAATTACGAAGATTTTGACGAACAGATTATTGACGTAACAGAAGAGTG
Organism: Oscillospiraceae bacterium; assembly: GCA_035352975.1. GTDB lineage: Bacteria > Bacillota > Clostridia > Oscillospirales > Ruminococcaceae > DAOPYP01. Next base: position 2,273 of record DAOPYP010000049.1, on the reverse strand, counting down.
CTATTATAAATATCAGACTCCCGCATATAACGAGGATTACAAAAAGTGGCGCAGCGGAAAGGGCAACCACTTTGGATTCAAATGTACAAAGGATTCTCAGGAATTTGCGTATATGGACGGCGCAGGATATATTGAAGACAGTCCTGAAAAGAACGAAAGAAAAACAATAAGTTGTATCTGTTCACTTTTTGCTGTTGCATTAATTTTATCTTTTGTGATGGGGATTGCTGTTCAACTATTTATTATACATATTTTAAAATCAAACGGAAGTATTATTGAATGGGATTTGTTCTCGGGATTTATAAGCTGTTCCGAACCGGATAAAATGCTTATAATTATCGTATCGGGTATATTTTCTTTTTTAGCCCCGATAATAATGCTTATGTTAATATTAAAGCTCCCTTTTAGCATTGCTGCCCCAAAATCCAATATTTCAAAAGTTACTTTTATTTATACATTTCCATTAATGATAGTTTTTTTTGTTATGAGCTTTTATTGCTATTCTTTTTCGAATAATTTGTTTGAATTAATTGGATTTAACATTCCATCTTCGACCTTTTTTATTCCTGAAGACACAAGACTTTTACCGTCGTCAATTCTTTATTATCTTATAATTCTTCCCGTTATTACTGAATTTCTTTTCAGCGGAATTATTCTTCAGTCGTTAAGGCAGTTCGGCGATGAATTTGCTATAATTGTCACAAGTATTTTTTCGGCCATATTTATTCATAATTTTTTTTATTCGGGATACACTTTTATTCTGAGTATAATTATAAGCTTTATTGCAATAAGAACAGGCTCACTTTTTTCTGCAATATTTTCAAGATTTATTTTTGTAGCAACATCGTTTTTTATTATTAGTATGCAAAAAACATTTTCTCCCGAGGATTTCAAAATAGTCCTGTCCTGGACGTTATTTCTGATGATATTATGGGGATTCTTAATTTTAAAATTGCTTTCAGACAAACATAAGTCTATCTTGAATTTAAGAAAGCACACGTCCTATTGCAGTATAGGAAAAAAATATGTCTATGTATTTTCAAGCATAGCCGTATTGTCTTTCTGTGTTGTTTCATTTGTGATTCAATTATTTATGCTGGAGTTTACAAAACTGGTATGATGAACAATAATTCATTTATGATAAAAGCTCTTGAGCTAGCTGAGCACGCGGGGGAAATCGGTGAAATTCCAATAGGCGCAGTGATAATAAAACGCGCAACAGGTGAAATAGTCGGGGAAGGCTATAATCGCCGCGAAACGGACAAAAACCCAACTGCACATGCTGAAATAATTGCAATAAACGAAGCTTCTAAATCTTTGGGCGGATGGCGGCTCAGCGGCTGTGATTTGTATGTTACGCTTGAACCGTGTCCTATGTGCGCGGGTGCGATAATTAATTCCAGAATTGATAATGTGTATTTTGGGGCGTACGACTTAAAAGCAGGCTCTGTCTGTTCCGTACAGAATATGTTTTCCCTCCCCTATAACCATAAACCGCATTATTACGGCGGAATTATGGAGAATGAGTGCAGAAATCTTTTACAGAATTTTTTTAAAAAGCTTAGAAAATGAAAAATATCTGCCGAATGATACCTTATGCGGTCTTGTTCGGCAGATATTAAATAATCAGATTAATTTGCTTTTGAGAATCTTATTTTTTGCAATAACCGCATACAATATAAGCGGGAATATTGTTCCAAGGATAATTCCGCCTAAAATATCACTCGGATAATGCACATAAAGATAAATTCTTGAAAATGCAATAAGTGCCGCAAGCACGAAAGCGAATATTCCGGCCTTTTTATTATATAGGAATATTGATGTTGACGCCGCAAAGGACGATCCGGTGTGCCCCGACGGGAATGAATACGAATGAGGTGCCTTAATTAAAAGCTCGGTAGTTGTCAGATAGCAGGACGTAATAAACGGTCGGTCACGACAGATTATATGCTTTATAATTACTTCACCTGATAGGCATACCAGCGCCAAAGATATTAACGTAAAAATACCGCATTTTCTTGTTTTTTTGAAAAACAGCATAATCAGTGCTGCAATAATCCAAATCATCCCTTTATTACCAAGGCTGGTAATAAAACTGAGAAAGCTGTCGCAAAATGAGTTTCTTAGATTTTCTTGAATAAATACAAGTATTGTGTCATCAAACGATTGAATAAAAGACATGGGCATACTCCTTTTATGTATTATAAATTCAGTATACACTATTTTATGCCGATAAAAAAGAGGCTATTTAGATATATAATCAGTTTTGGAGG
>DAOPYP010000048.1:0-11682 GCA_035352975.1 Oscillospiraceae bacterium | reverse complement strand
GCCGTTCCTTATACGGGAATGATCGTTTCCACAAGAGAATCTCAGAAAACAAGAGAAAAAGTCCTTAATCTCGGCATTTCTCAGATAAGCGGAGGCTCAAAAACCAGCGTCGGCGGATATTATGAGCCTGAAAATGAAGATGAAAATTCTGCACAGTTTGACGTAAGCGACACGAGAACTCTTGATCAGGTAATAAAATGGCTTTTGGATCTCGGATATATTCCAAGCTTCTGTACCGCTTGTTACCGTGAGGGAAGAACTGGCGACAGGTTCATGAGCCTTGCAAAAGCAGGAAATATTTGTAACTGCTGTCTGCCGAATGCACTTCTCACACTTGCGGAATATTCATTTGACTACGGTGACGATGAATTTAAGCGCCTTGCATTCAAGGTTATTAAGGAACAGACTGAAAATATCAAAAATCCTGCGGCCAATGCAAAATTTCGGGAGTATTATGAAAAAATAAGAAACGGCGAGCGCGATTTCCGTTTCTGATATGGAGGAAAAGTTATGGTATCTGAAATAAACAACACGCCCAAGGCGTTAAGACTTCATATAGGAGTTTTCGGCTCGACAAATGCAGGAAAATCCACACTTATTAATTTGATTTCTGGGCAGGAAATTTCGCTTACTTCCCCAATAGCCGGAACGACCACAGACCCTGTTTTTAAGCCCATGGAGCTTCTGCCGTTAGGTCCTGTTGTTTTTATCGATACCGCAGGGCTTGACGATAATACAGAACTCGGCACTCTCAGAATGAAAAAAACCTATGCACAGCTTGAGGCCTGTGATGCCGTGATTTTTGTGGTCAGCTCAGAAGAATCCGACCTTGAAAGAATAAAAAAGCATATTGAACGAATTAAAAAAATGCAGTTGCCACTGATTATTATTGTGAACAAAATGGGGGAAAAAGAACCGGGTTTCAGCTTGACCGATTATTCACAGAATGTGATTTGCGTGGATTTAAGTCTGAAATCATCAGCCGATAAAATAAAAAAGATGTTGGTTTCGGTGCTTGAGGATAAAATTGAAGAGCCTCCGCTTACCGCCGACCTTGTCAAAAATGGAGATGTTGTTCTTCTTATCGCTCCTCAGGATATTCAGGCGCCAAAAGGACGGCTCATTCTTCCCGAGGTTCAGACGATAAGGGATCTCCTTGATAACGAGTGCATTGTTATGTCAATTACATCGAATAACATTCAGAAGGCGCTTGACAGCCTTTCACAAAAGCCTTCGCTTGTAATTACCGATTCACAGCTTTATAAAAAGGTTTCGGAAAGTATTCCGAAAGACATAAGACTGACATCATTTTCAATGCTTATGGCAAAAAACAAGGCGGACATAGTCCGCCTTGTAAATGGAGCAAGAGCAATTGATAAACTTTCCGACGGCGATAAGGTAATGATTCTCGAAAGCTGTTCTCATCACCCGATGGAGGGCGATATTGCAAGACAGCAGATACCTGCGCTTTTGAGAAAATATACAGGGAAAAAGCTTGAAATCGTCAATGTTTCCGGACAGCTGATTACTGAAAATATTTCTGAATATAAGCTTGCAATACATTGCGGTGGGTGTATGGTAAACCGAAAAGCAATGCTTTCAAAACAACAGAAGTTTGAGGATTCAGGCGTTCCGCTCACGAATTTCGGAGTTGCGATAGCTTATATGAACGGAATTATCGACAGGGTATGCTACTGATTTTTGATTATAAACTTGACATTATGCTCTTTTCCATCAAGCTGAATTTCCTCGCATTTTAAATTGTTGTCATATAATCCCGGGTCATCACCTTTTGAAATCTCAAGGGTGATGACTGTTTTTTTATAGATAAGCCTATTGCACAGTATGCTTTTGAATCACTGTTTCTTTCGCGGCGTGTAATAATAACCGTTTCGGTTGACTTGTCATACTCGATTGAAAGGAATAATTTCATAAATGCAGGGTGAGCTTCAAAGTCCAGAAAATTAATCAGTATAGGTTCAAAATAGCACATTAGCGAAATCTTTTGATTTTGTGAAGTAAGGTTTTTTACAGCAAACTCCCTGAATTCACAGGGGAGAGAGCCGTGAAGAAAGGCTTTCATACCGAGCTCAAAGTATTCTGAATTTGAATAATAATTTACGTAGTGTTCTTTAAATTCGGCTGACATTTCACTCTCCGAATAAGAGGGGAGATAGGTGAAATACTGCGTTCCGAAAACCGACGAAACAGCAAAATAACATCCCTGAGGACGCCTTAAAAGATCAGTTGTGCGACAAAAAACATCTTTCTCCTGATATATTGATACCGAGGTTCCGAGGTCGGTGAGCGCTAAAGTATAGTCGCCGTTAGTCAGAAGCTTAACGTTAGGGTTTGATACGGAAAAATAATCAATAAATTCATCATGGGCATTTTTGCTGTCGTTTTCTCTCGGCTCATTTTCCTGAACGTCGTCATAAATTGCCGAGCCGCTCAAAACCTTTTCTTCGAGGAGCTCTGATGCACTTCCCATATAATTGTCGCGCATAAATCTTTCCTGCATCCGCCCCTTTAAGAGAGTATTATTAAGTGCGACTATGCTCATTCCGATGTGGTGAGCCATATAGCTTTTTATTACAGTTGAATTTGCTCTGTCAGAAGTGAAGTCTACCGCCTCATAATGCCCGTAAGGACCGTAAGTGCCATATTTTTTCAGTGCTTCAAGATTTGAATATGCGCTGTCAAAAGCAATCTGCATTGAAAGATAGGTTGAATAAGGTGATACCACAAGCTCAAGGTCAAGTCCGCGTCTTATACCTGAATTTTGTACGCCGTGGGCTTTATACTGGTAATTTAATTGGTTATCAAAGGCATAGAACGCACTTTCTGAAATTCCGAACGGAACATTTTTTGACCTCGCCCTTGAAATCTGACAGTGTATACAGAATTTCAGACTTTCATAACAAAGCGAGCCAAAACGGCTTTTTAAAAGAAGCTCCGGCATGAAAAATTCAAACATTGTTCCCGAATAGGAAACAGAGCCTGAATAGCTGCCCTTTCTTTTCATTGTTCTTGCAAGGCTTCGCCAATGTTTTTTGGGAACAATTCTTTTTGCGATGGCGAAATATGAAAGCATTCTCGATTCGCTCATCAGCATATCGTAATGATTCGGACAAAAGCTGCCGTCTGTCGGGTCTATTCCGATAGTGAAAAGATTTTTGGTGCTGTTATAAAAAATGCCGATATCAGTTGAATCAATCAGATTTTCAATTCTTGAAATTATTTCTTCAAGGCGCTGTTCGTGAAACTGATATTCACGCAGTCCTTCCTTTAAGGTTACAAGACAGCACAGGAAATTCCCGCTGTCTACCGATGAAATAAAGGGGTTTGGGGAGATTTTTAAGGTCGGCGTATCATACCAGTTATATAAATTCCCGCAGTATTTTTCAAACTTTTCAACCGACGAAAGCGTACGGTCAAGCCTGATATAAAGGTCATGGGCGTCAATAAGGTCAAAATCCTTTGCGGTCAGAAGAGATAAAAGCATCATTCCGATATTTGTGGGAGAGGTCCTCTGGCATATACGATAAACAGGCGAAAACTGGACATTGTCCGGCGGAAGAAAGTTGCTTTCTGAATTTGCATAATCCTCATAATACTGCCACATTGCAGCTATATCTGCGGAAAGTGTAGCACGCTTTTCCGTTGCAATTTTTTTCTGTATTTTAATATAAGGCTTGTTGCTTAAAAAAATCACAAACGGCATAAGGCTTAAAAGCATTCCCACAAATCTTGTCACGGGGAAAGCTGAAAAAAGCATAACTCCCAGACAGATTATTTCAGCGGGAGCAAAATAAAGCACATTTTTTAAGCGAGAGCCTATTTTTGTATCGGTCTGTGCGGCTGTTGTCCATTCCAAAAGCTTTTTCTTTGAAACAAATCTTCTCCAGAGGGCGCGTATTACTGCGTCGAGTGAAACGATAGCCTGCTGAGGAATAAGCATAAAGTTAAAAAACATCTGCGAAAGGAGAGATTTTGTCTGAGAAAGCGCCGCTGAATAATATTTCCTTGAAATAGAATAATACCCGTTTGTGCGTACCGACTCAATAATTCCCCATATGAATGGAGTAGTTACCGACAAAATCGAAATTATTATTGAAATTAATGAAATTTTAAAACTTGCAAAAAAGCAAATAATGAAAAGTAGAAAATTAATTATCGGCGTTACAGCACGTCTGACATTATCAAAAAGCTTGAAGCGGTTTGAAGACGAAAGTGGATTTTTTGTAAGGTCGGATGTCAGCATAGCTGATTTTTTTATAAATACCGAATTTTGAATGTCGCCCCTTATCCAGCGATGAGCCCTTTTAAAATAGCTTATAACGGTAGCAGGGAAGCTGTCGCTGAATTCAATATCACCCGCAAAAGCCGTTCTTAAAATGCTTCCCTCAAGAATGTCGTGGCTTAAAATACTGTCGTCAGGAAATTTTTTGTAGCATAAAGCATAGTACATGTCAACGTTTATAAGTCCTTTTCCAGCAAAAATGCTTTCATGGAAGCAATCCTGATAAAGATTACCGCACATAACGTCATATGCAGATGACGAGCCGACACCTCCGAAAAGCTTTGCAAACGGTGACTTCAGCGAGCTTTCAAGCTGTGTTGAAATTTTAGGCGCAATTATTCCGTATCCTTTTGTTACCGTGTTATTGCATACTTCGGGGGCATTAAGAGGATGCTCGGCAATGCTGATAAGCTCCGATGGAGTATCCATAAGTGGTTTTGTGTCATAATCCAGTGCGATAAGGTATTTTGTTTTATCAAATCCGCTTTTGCTTCCGATTATAATAATATTTTCCTGATTTTTTTCTTTGATATAGCCTATAAGCTGTTCAATAGCGCCGCGCTTTCTCTCATAGCCTATAAATTGATTTTCTGTTTTTGAAAAGGTTCTTTTTCTTATAACTGCGTTGAAGCTTTCGCCAAGCTCTTTATTTAAAGAGTCAATAACCTTTGTGAGAGATTTTAAAAGCGCGCTGTCCTCCGGCATTTTCGGACTGTCAGACGGGAGAAAATCACACAGCAGACATATTTTAAGATTTTCTGTATGACATAAAAAATATAAGGATTTAAGCTTGCTCCGTATCTTTAAAATATCTTTCGGCGAAGTCAGAACAGTCGAAATAACCAAAAGAGAAGCGGCGTTTTTCGATATTTTTCCTTCAAAGTTCATTCGGGGGAGATAGGTTATTTCAGAGGTTCGGGATGAGAAGTAATCCACAAATGTCTTTGTTATTTCCCATATCGGGAAATACAGTAATATTGAAATCCAGAAGCTTTTTGCCAAAAAAGAAAGCGCTAGGGAAAAAATAGCCGGAAGTATAAACAAAAGCTTAAAATATACTGTTTCTGAAACGGATTTTTTCAGCTCGCCATATTCCTTATAGATATAGCTTCCAACGTGACAGTCTTTTGTGAATAAATTATTTTCAGCCGCCTTTTTAGCTTTTCTCAGTATTTTTTCAGCAACTTCAGATTCGTTTTTATCTGATTTCAAGGCAATAAACGCAGTTCTTTCACGGTACAGCCGCCTTGTTGCCGTATCCATTTGTGAATAAATACCGCACGGATCTTTACGGTAGATATTTTCAATTGGGTTTAGGGTTTCAATGTATTTCATCTGGCTGAGCACGTCGCTTTTGGCTAGAAGAGCTATAAGCTCCTGAGGCGAAAAAACGCACTTGAAATCCGAAGAAAAAAGCTGTGAAAATGTCAGTATGACGGTGTATGAAAATTCCCATTCCAAAAGCTCAAATTCCGTGTTGCTGACATATCTTTGTTTCTGAATTTCTGAAATTACTTCAAAAATTTTATCCTCTGACGGAAGAAATTCTTTTTCGCAGGAATTCAAAATAGCTTTTCCTATCTGAGTTGATAGAATATTATCTGTTACGACTTCAAGTGATTTCTGAAATTTTAGCATAATCTTAATTCTGCTGTCGAGGATATAATAATTATTATAAATAACTCTTTGAAGTTCGTCTGAGTTTTCTTCCCTAACCGATTTTTCATAACAGGATTTAAGGAATCTATGGACATTTTTAAGCTGTCCCATAAGCGTTTTAAGCTTAACGCGTTCCAAGTGTTCGTTATCTTTTGGCTCAAACATAAAAAGCACCTTCCGTAAATATAGATATTTCTATTATTTACATAAGGTGCCGAAAAATTCATTATTTGAAAAAGCTTTTTATAAGAGAGAGGACAAGCTTAAAATAAACCCCGAGATATACCGCCATAGTGACAAAAATATTATATTTTTTCAAAAAATGTTTTTTATAAAATAAAATCATTGATTTATGGAAATGAAAAATAACCTTTCTGTTTTTTGAATTAAGTCCGCTCTGTCCTTTTAGGTGGGTTATTGATGCGTCAGGATAATATATAATCTTAAATCCCGCTTGCGAAATGCGATAGCATAAATCAACGTCCTCACAGTACATAAAAAAGTCCTCGTCAAATCCGCCGATTTTGTCAATGACTTTTTTTTCAAGCATCATAAATGAGCCTGATAAAACCTCAACCTCGTTTATCTTGTTTTCATCGAGATATGTTGCGTGATAGCGTGCATATTTCGGGCTGTCGGGATATTTATTATCAAGCTTCAATAAATAATAAAGACTTGCCGAAGGGGTGGGCAGACCTCTTTTACAGTTGTGGTCAAGCGTTCCGTCAGCTAAAATCGTTTTACACCCCAAAGCACCTATATTTTCGTGGGAGCTCATATATTCGGCACATTTGTCAATTGCCCCGTCGTGAACGATTGTGTCGGAATTAAGCATAAGATAAAAATCACCCGAGGAGTTTTTCATACCTATGTTGCAGGCATGACCGAAGCCTTTGTTTTCAGCGTTTATGACTTTAACAAATGGACTGTCGCTGATATATTTTTCTTCAGGCTTTGAGGAATTGTCTACAACGATTATTTCAAAGTCACATTTTGTTGTATTGATAACAGAAGCTATGCATTGCTCTGTCAGCTTTTTTGTATTAAAATTTATTATAACGACTGATACTTTCATATTGTTATCCTTTGTTTAAGTTATTTTAAAACGTTATTCTGCTGCTCGCACATACTGCTCAAATTTTTCTATACTTCCGTTGAATACATTTAAGTCAATGAATTTTTCTTCTCCGTTATAGCCCTCAAGCTTTCCGCGGTTTGAATACTGCCAGAATAACCATTTGTCATCGCTTAGTCTTGGAGCTTTATACACACTTCTTATCCAAATATTATAATCATCATAGTAACCGTCAATATAAAGATTATATGATTTTTCAGTACAATATATAATAGGCTTTTTTCCATAGTGATCTTCAAGAGCGGTTAACATATTATTAAGCTCGGTATGCACTGCTTGTGAATCTTTTGAGCTTTTATTATAATCCCCATAGAATTCTAAATCCACAACCGGCGGGAGCATATTTTCTGTATTTGGAACGGTATTAATAAAATTATCAGCCTGCGTTTTTCCGCTGCTGTCATAGCTGAAAAAGTGATAAGCGCCGATTAGTATATCTGTTTTTGCCGCTTCTTCATAATTATATGCAAATTTTTCGTCTATAAAAGTACTGCCTTCAGTTGCTTTAATAAATGCAAATGATATATCTTGCGATGAAATGACTTCCCAATTTATTTCACCTTGATATGACGAAACGTCAATTCCTCTGACAGGATAATCTTCAATAGAGGGATTATTGAGCAGGATAATTCCGTTATAAATTAAAAAACCAAATATAATTATTCCGATAACTGAAATTGATGTTATAAGGAGAATAATCTTTATTTTTCTTGGCATACTCATCCTCACAAAAGACAAATTATTACACATAAAGTCTGACAGAAAAATTATATCATAGAAAATTGTCAAAAACAAGCGGGCGGTTAATAAATGCAGTTCAAAAGGTTGAAAAATAAATAAAAAAGTGATAAAATAAAATAATAAATTATTATGTGAGGAAGCATTATATGAAATACGCAGTTTTATTATGTGACGGAATGGCGGATTATCCCGTTGACGAACTCGGCGGAAAAACTCCGATGGAATGTGCAAAAAAGCCTAATATGGACAAGCTTTCAAAAGACAGCCTTGTCGGTCTTGTTAAGACGGTTGCCGACGGAATGAAGCCGGGTAGCGATGTCGCAAATTTATCGGTTCTCGGATATGACCCTGAGGTTTATTATACCGGTCGTTCTCCCCTTGAGGCGGGAAGTATAGGAATTGACATGAAGCAGACGGACGTTTCGTTCCGCTGTAACCTTGTTACGCTTTCAGATGAAAAAAATTATGAGGATAAAACTATTCTTGATTATTGCGCAGATGATATTTCATCCGAAGAAGCAAAAATTTTAATCGACTATCTCGGAACATATTTTAATAATGACGAATTCAAATATTACAGCGGGGTTAGCTATCGCCATTGCCTCATTTGGGACAATGGAACGCTTGATATAGGCACGCTTACCCCTCCGCATGATATAACGGGTAAAAAAATTAAGGAATATATACCTATTCACGAGAATGCAAAAAAGCTTTATGAAATGATGGTTAAATCATATGATTTATTAAAAGACCATCCTGTTAATAAAGCGAGAGAAGAAAAAGGACTTCGCCCCGCAAACAGCATATGGCTTTGGGGAGAGGGAAAACGTGCGGAATTAACGCCGTTTTTAGAAAAATTTGGATTAAAAGGCTCGATGATATCTGCGGTAGACTTATTAAAGGGAATCGGCAAATTTTCCGAAATGAATGTTGTCAACGTCAAGGGAGCAACGGGTTATATTGACACGAATTTTGAGGGGAAAGCCGAAGCTGCTATAAAAGAACTTGAAAACGGACAGGATTTTGTCTATATTCATGTTGAAGCACCCGATGAATGCGGTCACAGACACGAAATTCAGAACAAAGTAAAATCGATTGAATTGATTGATGAAAAAATCCTTTCAAGGCTTATTGATGCGTTTGAAAAATTTGATGACTATAAGATTTTGATATGTCCCGATCATCCGACACCGTTAAGGCTTAAAACTCATACTAACGATCCCGTTCCGTTTTTGATTTATCAAAAAACTAAAAAGCGCAGCGGCGTTGAAATTTTTTCTGAAAAGACAGCCGAAAGCACAGGATATTTGGTTGAAAAAGGTCCGTCTTTAATGAGCTTTTTTATTAACGATTAAAAAATTCCCCCGAAATTGTTACCATAACAAATCGGGGGAATTTATTTTTTATTATTTATATAATCTCAACGTTAAAGTGTCTGAACCATGTGTCAAGCTGAATGATATATGCCAGAATCTGAGGTACTCCCATCAGCTGACCATACCACGGACTTTTAAGCGAATCGGGATTTTCCGAAATATCCTTTACAGTCTGCCAGTTGATAATATCAGACAGTACCGAATTATTATCGTTTTGAATTGCTTTAACCCTGTTTTTGACACACTCCATAAAAATCGGATTATGCGTTTTGGGATAGGGGCTTTTCTTTCTGAAAACTATATCGTCGGGGAGAATTCCTTTCATTGCTTCACGGACAATACCTTTTTCACGGCCGTCAAGGGCTTTCATTTCCCACGGCATATTATAAGCATACTCAACTATTCGGTGGTCACAGAAGGGGACACGGACTTCTAAACCTGTCGCCATAGACATACGGTCTTTTCTGTCATATAAATATATAAAAGTAAATAAGTAATAAACGCCTAAAAATAGTCAGTTTACACATACTTATAAGTAATGAAAACAGGCTGATTTATTGTAAATATATGCTATAATTAATATAGAGGAAATTGATATGACAACTAAAGAAAAATTAAAAAAATACAAGGTAAAAATGAAACTTTCGGATTTATTTGTGTCAATAAAATATTGATAAAAAAATTGGTATTGCGGCGTTTTATACTGCATATATCTTTTTACTTTTGGAAATGTCAGCATTTTCCTCATTGTAAGTATGCTGGAAGCATTTACTACCTTGTATTCTCTTGCTGTTCGTGATGAGTGGAATGCTCCGGAAAATACCGAGGAAACGGATAGAATTGGGGAATTGATTGAGGAGGTTAGTAAAACGAGTAAGATGTTTTAAAATATGCTGTAAAAATAAACAGTTTGATAAATCATAAACTGCGGAGAAAGTGATACATAAAATGATAACATCAAATGTCACTGCCCCCGACGGAAATGTTCATAATGAAAGCGAGGATAATGCGGATTTCGCAAAAAAATGGGTAGATGAAAATCATAAATAAAAAATTATATTATGTATTGACAAATAGAAATTTATAGCATATAATACAATTATTAAATTCTGGGAGCAAAGGCAAGTAATCTTCAAAACGATGTCGCAGAGAGTCGGTCGCTTGGTGCAAGACCGATACACACGCTGAATGATGAATGGATTTGTGAGAAGCAGGGTGAACAGAGTGGAACTCTTAGTAGCTGATGCCGTGAACTTCACGTTACAGAGGTAGGATATTGATACTTTAAAAAGTTGCGTATCTGAAAAAGAAAAACAGGTAATACAGCAATATAAATATAATTATATGCTCTTATTTGTTTTTAAACTTGGGTGGCACCACGAGGTCTATCGTCCCATATTTTATGGGATGGTAGGCCTTTTTTGATTTTCACATTTTTTCTTGCCCGCTCCCGGCAAGGAGGAAATATTATGTTAACACCGGAAATTCAAGAGGTAAAAAGTTATCTGCAAAATTACAGCATGGTTCCTGTATTCTATGAGTTCCTTTCCGATTCCTATACCCCTGTACACATTTATAAGGCTCTGAGCAAAGACGAAGAGGTCAGCTTTATCCTTGAAAGTGTAAACAACGCAGAGCAGTGGGGCAGATATTCTTTCATAGGAATTCACCCCCAGAAGGAAATAAAAATTCATAGCCATAAAGCCCAATATATCATTGGCGGAAAAAAAGAAGTGATAAAAACTGATAATCCCGTTGACTTTATCACAAAGATACTTGATGAATATAAGTCACCGAAGTTTTCGGGAAAGCCAAATCTCACGGGAGGACTTATCGGATATTTCGGCTATGACACGGTAAGGTATACGGAGAAAAAGCTTACGAACATTCCGAATGATGATATTGAGATGCCGGACTGTCATCTTTATCTTTATGACGAGATAGTCGCTTATGACCATTTAAGCAGTAAGGTAATAATCATTTTCAACATTAACCGAAACAGTGATGTCGAAGCGCAGTTTGAGCTTTGTGAAAGCAAGGCAAAACAAATACAAGAAAAAATTATGGATTATAAAGACGAAAGCTATAAAAATAAAAATTCAAAGCATGAAATAACTGTTACATCGAATGTGACACGCGAGGAGTACATAAACAATGTGATTAAAGCAAAAGAGCATATCGTAAACGGAGATATTTTTCAGATTGTACTTTCTCAGCGTTTTGAAATTGAAAATCCCCCCGACAGCTTTGACGTGTACAGATTGCTGAGGGCATCGAATCCCTCGCCGTATCTTTATTACTTTAAAACTCCCGAATACCATATTTCAGGGGCATCCCCTGAAATGCTAGTAAATGTAACGGACAGAATTGTTAAAACAAAACCTATCGCCGGAACGATTAAAAGGGGAAAAACCGAGGCGGAGGACAAAGCAATGGAAAATGCGCTGAATTCCGACGAAAAGGAACGT
>DAOPYP010000047.1:0-11831 GCA_035352975.1 Oscillospiraceae bacterium | reverse complement strand
GCTTTGCATAATTTCCTTTGATTATCTTTGTCTAATTTTTGGGGTTCAGATTATTTGCCGACGTCATTGTTTTTAATATATTATCGACAGTATCGTCAGAACTTAATGAAGTCTGCTGGAAATAGGGTATTGCCCATTGTATAAGCCCCCAATTTTTTATTTTTTCATAAGAAAATCCCTTAGTATTTTTCCCTGTCCCTAATGAAATCAGGATTATCTTTTCATTTTTCCATTGCTTTTTCGCCTGTGCATATGCGCAAAGAGAAGGATTGTTAGCGAATATTCCTCCGTCTATAAAAGTATTTGTTCTGTCAAAATAATACGGCTTGAAATAAGAGCTTGCCGCAGAGGTAGCTCTTGCACATTCCCAAAGATAAGGATTTTCCTTATCTTTTTTATTATTTTTTGCATGATGTGTCTTAAAAAAGAAAGGATAAGGAACAGGGGATATTTTATATGCCGGTATCAATAAATCGGTGCAGGAATTTTCAAACCTAATATTTTCAAAGTACTGCTTTAATAATTTTTCTAAAGGCTTTTCTGAATACTTCGGACTGATCAGTCCGTCAAGACTGAGAACTTTTCTGAAAAAAGTTCTGCTGAAAATTTCTTTTCCGAATTCCTCATACATTTTTACTACGCTTTCAGCGGAATATTTCGGCTTTTGATTTTCATTGGGAACAGACAAAAGGCATGCAATTATTCCGCCCGTGCTGTTGCCGGAAATCAAGTCGAACATATCTGAAATGCTTTTGCCTGTACGGCGTTCTATTTCTTTTAGTATTATTGCAGGTATCAGCCCGCGTATTCCGCCGCCTGAAATGGAAAGAATTAATTTCATACAATCACCTCTATCCATACATAATATTCATAAGCGGCAAAATGAAAAGTTGTACCAATAGATAAAAATTTAAAATTTATTATTGAGAATATGATTTTTGTATGCTAAAATTGAATTAAAATGATAGCAGGCGGTGATTTTTATTAATGGCTAAAAAATCAAGAATATACAGACGTCGGCGTATGCTGTTTTCGGCGGCTATTATAATAGTTGCTTTGCTGATTACTATGCTGGCGTTGTCTTTAAATATTAATCATGATAATGATATAAATGCTTTGGAGGAATCAACTTCCGTCAATACTTCAAATATTTCCGAGCTTCCTGCGGCACTTCCCGTTACCGAAATAAAATTGCAGTATCCTGAGTATAATATAGCTACAAAGACAATTACTTCTGTTGACAGCGATTATGCAATATTGATTGACCTTGAAAACAACAAGGTTATTGCAGATAAAAACGGTACACAGAAAATTTCTCCCGCCTCACTGACAAAGCTTATGACTTTTGTGGTTGCGGTCGAAAATATCGACAATTTTGAAGATACCTTTACTATGACTGGCGACATCATTGCTCCGCTTGTTGATGAGGATGCAAGTCGCGCGGGCTTTTCAGAAGGGGAGCAGGTTAAAATAACTGATATGCTTTACGGTGCCGTTCTCCCGTCAGGTGCGGATGCAACTGTCGGACTTGCCCGATATGTGAGCGGCTCCGAGGAAGAATTCGTAAAGCTTATGAATGAAAAAGCTAATGAATTAGGACTAAAAAATACTCATTTTACAAACACAAGCGGACTTTATGACGATAATCATTATTCGACGGTAACGGATATTGCTTTAATTCTTGAATATGCAATTAAAAATGATTTGTGCAGAAAAGTCCTTTCAACCTATCAGTATACTACTTCGCCTACTCCTCAGCATCCCGACGGTATACTTTTAACCAGCACAATGTTCAGCAGAATGTACGGGAATGAGGTAGAAAATGTAAAAATATTAGGTGGGAAAACAGGGTATATATATGAATCACAGCATTGCCTTGCAAGCTTTGCTGAAAAAAACGGAAAAGAGTATATTGCCGTAACCGTTATGGGACACGGAAAATATAAGCCTGTCTATGACGCCTTTGAGCTTTACGGAAAATATTTAAATTAAAGAGGAATGATAAAATGAATAATTTCAGCTATTGCAACCCCACAAAAATGGTTTTCGGAAAAGATTCTCAAAAAGAAGCCGGACGATTAATAAAGCCTGACGCAGACAGAATTCTTCTTCATTACGGATCGGGGAGCATAAAAAAATCCGGTCTTTATGACGAAGTAATTACTTCACTTAAAGACGCGGGGATAGAGGTTTTTGAATTAGCGGGTGTAGTGCCTAATCCTAGGCTCTCTCTCGTACACGAGGGCATTGAGATTTGCAGAAAAAATAATATAGAATACATTCTTGCGGTCGGCGGCGGAAGCGTAATTGACTCTGCAAAGGCTATTGCACTCGGCGTTCATTATGAAAATGATGTATGGGATTTTTATTATAAAGGTACTCAGCCTGAAAACAAGGTCCTAAAAGTATCGACAATTCTTACTATTCCGGCAGCAGGGAGCGAATCAAGCCCCGATACGGTAATAACCAATGAAGAAACCGAGCTTAAAATCGGATATACCTGTGAAAAGCTGCGCCCCGTTTTCAGCATTGTTAATCCGGAGCTTTTCTTTACGCTTCCAAAAAATCAGCTCGCTTACGGCGTCTGCGATATGATGAGTCACATTATGGAGAGGTACTTTACAAACACCATCAATACCGATTTGATTGACGGACTTTCCGAAAGTACGCTAAAGACAATTATCAAAAATGCGCTAATTGCAAAAAATGATATGAAAAATTATGAAGCATGGGCGGAGATTGCTCTTTCGGGGTCATTTGCCCACAACGGTTTTCTCGGAATGGGACGTGAACAGGACTGGTCATGTCACGGGATGGAGCATGAGCTGAGTGCAATTTATGATGTCCCGCACGGAGCAGGACTTGCGGTAATGACACCAGCGTGGATGAAATATGTATACAAAGACAATATCCCGATGTTTGTTCAGTTCGCGGTTAATGTCATGGGCGTTGAAGGTTCATTCCGCGAACCCGAAAAGCTTGCTCTCGACGGAATAGAAAAGCTCACACAGTTTTTTGTATCAATGGGACTTCCCATTACTATGAAGGAACTTGGAATTGATAAAAAGGACTTTGAGATTATGGCTAAAAAAGCGACAGGCTTTAACAGGGGAACCGAACATCCAATAGGCGGATTTAAAAAACTATTATGGGAAGATATTTATAAAATTTTTCAGCTTGCCGATGAATAAGAAACCAAAAAGGATTGAGTTTTTAACTCAATCCTTTTTTAAAAGCTTTTTTAAGCGCTTCATAGCTTCTTCGGTATTTTCCTTACTGCCGAATGCGGTAAGCCTGAACCAGCCTGCCCCGTTAGGACCAAAGCCCTCTCCCGGAGTTCCGACAACCTGAATCTCATTGAGAAGATAATCGAAAAATTCCCACGAGCCCATATTATTCGGGCATTTAAGCCAGATGTACGGTGAATTAATTCCGCCCGTGTATTTTATATTCAGCTCGTCACAGGTTTTTGCAATAAGCTTTGCATTATTCATGTAATAGTTTATGCCCTCTTTAGTCTGTTTTTGTCCCTCTTCTGTGAAAACTGCAGCAGCACCGCACTGAACGGGGTAGGAAACTCCGTTGAATTTACTTCCCTGACGTCTGCACCAGATTTTAAATATATTTACGGCATCTCCGTTTCTGGTATATGCGTTAAGTCCTTTCGGGATAACGGTATATCCGCAGCGTGTTCCCGTAAATCCTGCCGTTTTTGAAAGCGAACAGATTTCAATCGCGCAGTCCTTTGCACCGTCAATTTCAAAAATACTTCTGGGGAGAGATTTGTCGGTGATGAATGCTTCATAAGCCGCGTCAAAAATAATAACAGCCTTGTGTTTAAGCGCATAATCAACCCATATTTTAAGCTGTTCCTTTGTATAAACCGAGCCTGTCGGGTTATTCGGAGAACAAAGATATATAAGGTCGGAGCATATGCTGTCGTCCGGCATAGCCGCGAATCCATTTTCTTCGTTTGAATTGGCATAAATAATTTTACGTCCGCTCATTGTATTTGAATCGACATATACGGGATAAGCGGGATCTGTGATCAAAACGGTATTATCTATTCCGAAAATATCAACAATATTTCCGCAGTCGCTCTTTGCGCCGTCGCTGATAAGAATTTCATCAAAATCCACTTCAACGCCGAAGCTTTTATAATAGCCTGATATTGATTTTCTTAAAAATTCATAGCCTCTTCCGCTGTCCTCATAGCCCTTGAATGTTTCCTTATCCGCCATTTCGTCGCAGCCTTTTTTCATAGCTTCGACAACGACAGGAGCAAGCGGAAGCGTAACATCGCCGATACCCATTCTTATAAGCTGTTTATCGGGATGTTGCTCTTTATATGCTCTTATTCTTTTGGCAATTTCTATAAACAAATAACTTTCTTTAAGGGAAAGGAAATTTTCATTTATTCTAATCATATGCACTCCTTAAATATCAATAATTCCGTCAAAAACTTTGGTCGCCGTTCCGCACATTAGAACCGTTCCGTCTGATTTATATGTAATTTTTAAATCTCCGCCGCGGAGCTTTACCGTTATTTCCTCATCGTTTTTGCAGAAGCCGTTTAAAACTGCCGCAACAGCAGTTGCACAGGCTCCCGTACCACAGGCAAAGGTTTCTCCCGAACCACGCTCCCATACACGCATTTTTAAGGTCTTATCATCAATTACCTCAACAAATTCGGTGTTGATTCTTTCGGGGAAAAGACTATGATTTTCAAAAGATGGTCCGATTTTTTCGAGGTCAAGACTGTCGATATTTTCGGTGAAAAGTACGGCGTGGGGGTTCCCCATAGAAACGCAGGTGAGCTTATATTCCATTCCGTTTACATCGACAGGCTTTGAAACAAAGCTTTCTCCGTCAAAATTAACGGGAATATCACGAGGCTTTAAAACCGCTTTACCCATATCGACTTCTACAAATGAAACTTTTCCGTCCTGAGTAGTTAGCTTTAATTTTTTAATTCCGCTTTTGGTTTCAAGGGTTATATCGGTTTTATCGGTCATTTTATTTTCATAAACATATTTCCCGATACAGCGTGTCGCATTGCCGCACATCATTCCCTCTGAGCCGTCCGCATTGAACATTCTCATTCTGAAGTCCGCGACTTCGCTCGGCATTATAAGAACAAGTCCGTCGGAGCCTATTCCGAAATGCCTGTCGCTTATAAAAATGCTGATTTTCTCGGGATTTTCTATTTTTTCCTTAAAACAGTTTACATATACATAATCGTTGCCGATGCCGTGCATTTTTGTAAAATTTAACATACTCAAAATCCTTTCTGAACACTAAGTTCAGTCAGTTTTCATAGGTTTTAAGAATATCCATTGCGACAGCCGTCTGAGTAATACGTTGGTCCATAGCCTGTTTTTGTATATGGCGGTGTGCCTGTGTTTCCGATATTCTCAAATATTGAATAAGCATACATTTTGCTCTGTCAATAAGCTTTAAATCTCTCATTTTCTGCTGAAGCTCGGTATTTTCGGATTTTAGCCGAAGAATTTCTTCCCTCGACAGCATAACATATTTTATACACTGGAGGAATACAAGCTTATTAAGCGGACGGGATAAAACAAAGGCATTTGCGAAAGCGACTTTTTTCTGAATTTCATCGGCAACATCGCTGTTTGCCAGAACAACAACTGCGCTTTCACTGTTTTTATAAATGTGAGAAACAAGGTCAAGTCCAAATTCATCTTCAAGAGGGGTGCAAATAACTGCGAGATCAAAGTCAGTAATTTCATACTGTTTTCTGACTTCAGCACCGGTTAAAACAGTTTTAATGTTATTAAATCCGCATTCGGAAAGAAGAAGAGTAATAGCGTCACAGGTGTCCTGATTTTTTGCAGAAACAATTGCGTTCAACATTATTTACATCTCCCCTCAATGCTCAAATACAAAAAAGCTTAGTTATTTACGTAAAGCTGTTTATATGGATTAGCGGTATTAGGTGTAAGCTTATAAAAATGGTCTTTTAATATTTCTGATGAGTTGAAGCCGAAATTCTTGCAGAATTCCTCAACATAAGGCTTGATTTCTTCAATGTCAGCGGGAACAGCGTCTTTTAAAAGCACCTGCGTGGGAAGACTTTGAGGTTCAATATTGCTTCTGATATATATTTCTCCGCCGTGCATACCTGTTCCGCAGAAATTCCCGACAGGGCATTTGTTTTCAGAGCCAATACCAAGAACTATGATTTTTCCGCCAGCCTGATATTCGCCGAGGAAGTCGCCTGTACTTTCGCCTATTACCATAATCGGCTGTAAGTCCTGATAAGCCTTCATATGAATACCCACACGGTAGCCGGCTTTCCCCTTGATAAGAATTTTTCCGTTTCTCATTCCGTATCCTGCTGCATCACCGCAGTTCCCGTGAATGATTATCTCTCCCGCATTCATAGTATCGCCCGTTGCGTCCTGTGCATTCGCATATACAGTTATAATACTGTTATTTAAGTATGCGCCCAAAGCATTACCCGGAACACCGTATATTGAAATGTTCTTTCCGCTTGTTCCGCAGCCTATATAGCGGTGACCGAGAGAATTTTCTATGACAATATCCTTATCTGCCGAAGCCTTTACGGCATCGTTAAGATCCTTATAGTGCATATTTTCCGCATTAATCTTCAACATAAACACCTCCGAGCTTTTCAAGACGTCTGACTTTATTGAACGCCATCATCTGAGGGCGCTTTTTAAGCATTTCAAAATCCACATTGCCGAGTTCTATACGCTCTTTAATAAGTGAAGTATAAATTCCCGCTCTCTGAACGTCGCCCATCAAAATATATCCTGTAAGCTTATTATCTTTAATTACAAGCTTTTTATAATTCTCGCCGTCTTTTTCAACATAAGCCTCGCCCTCATAAGAGCCTGCGGTAATTATGTGAAGTCCGAAAAAACCGATAGCGTTCATTGGGATTGCGTTCAAGTAATAGAATGACTTCCCAGCCATGTTTTTTCCCGCAACCTCGCCCTGCATAAACGCATTAGGCAAAAGAGCAAGGATTTTATCAGTGTCGGATGAAATGTCGTGACTTTCCGTACAGTCACCGGCGGCATAAACATTTCTTAACGTTGTCATCTGTGTGAGGTCGGTGATAATTCCTCTGTTGACATTTCCGCCCGCTTCGGATATAAGTGACGTATTCGGTCTTACGCCGACTGCAAGAATAAGAACATCAAAATCAACGCTTTCGCCTGTTTTTAAAACGGCGTTGTTTTTACTGAATTTTGATACGCTTGTGTTGAGAATGAACTTTACGCCCTTGTTTTCAATGTATGACTGCATAATTGCGGAAGCATCAGCGTCAAGAATACTCGGAAGAATTCTGTCAGCAAGATCGATAACAGTCATTTTTACGTTCATGTGCTGCATAGCCTCAGCAGCCTTTAAACCGATAAGTCCGGCACCGATTATGAGAACCTTTGCTCCGTCAAACAAAGCTGCTTTAAGAGCCTTAGCATCATCATAGGACATAAACGTAAATTTCTTTTCGACAGAATCAAGTCCGTCCATAGGGGGAACAAAAGGTCTTGAGCCTGTTGCAACAAGAAGCTTGTCATATGAAATCCTGTTGCCGTTTTGAATTACAATTTCCTTTTTGTCAGAATCTATTGAAGTCACGGTAGTATCAAACAAAGTATCAATATTATTCTTTTCATAAAAATCCGCATTGCGGTAACGCATTTTTTCTTCGGTTACCTTTCCCTCAAGCCAGTATGAAATAAGGGGGCGGGAATACGTGTGATAGCTTTCGTTAGAAATAATGACAATTTGTCCGTCTTTGTCATATTCGCGGATACCCTGAACAGCACCGATTGCCGCCGCACTATTTCCTATTATAACATATTTCATATTACTTTGCACCCCTTTCCTCAAATACGATTGCCTTATTGGGACAGCCCTTTACACAGGCAGGCTCTCCGCTTGAGTTTTTGGTACAAAGCTCACATTTTGTAATTGTTTTTCCGCCGCTCGACTTATCGACAACGATACAGCCGTAAGGGCAGGTTAAAACACAGGTGTAGCAGCCTACACAACGTGTTTCGTCTATACAGATAACTCCGTCCTTTATGGAAAGCGCTCCTGTAATACAGCCCTTTACACAAGCCGGGTCGTCACAGTGACGGCAGGAAACCGCAAAGTTGACATTGCTCCCGTCAGCAGATTTTTCTCCCTCTTCAATGGTTATTCTGGGAGTTGCCGCTTTATTATTTTTAAAGGCGTTTATCATATCGGTTTCACCGCTGTTTGCAAATGCGCAGTAATATTCACAGAGGTGACAGCCTAAACACCAGTCCTCGTTTACATAAACCTTTTTCAACGTAAATCCTCCTTTAGTTTTAAATATCGTTATTCTCCGGCGTGTGAAATTCCGAGGATGCTTAATTCTTTTTCATTAAGACCTATTCCTCTTAACATGAGGCGGTTTCCTCTCAGTGCTTCAACCGAGTTGATACCCATACCGCCCATCATTTCCATGATTTCATGGTTCCACGCTTTAACGAGATTAACAAGGCGCTTATAGCCGATTTCGGGATTTAAACGCTTAACAAGGTCGGGACGCTGTGTTGCAATACCCCAGTTGCATTTTCCTGAATGACAGCTTCTGCAAAGGTGACAGCCGAGTGCAAGGAGTGCGGCTGTTCCGATATAAACGGCGTCAGCCCCAAGAGCAATTGCCTTTACACAGTCAGCGGCAGAACGTATTGAACCGGCAACGACAACGGAAACGTTGTTTCTTATGCCCTCATCACGTAATCTCTGATCAACGCTTGCAAGAGCAAGCTCTATCGGAATACCGACATTATCGCGGATTCGTGTGGGAGCGGCACCTGTTCCGCCTCTGTATCCGTCAATAGCGATAATATCCGCACCTGAACGTGCAATTCCCGAAGCGATAGCGGCAACGTTATGCACAGCGGCAATTTTTACGATGATCGGCTTTTCGTAGTTTGTTGCTTCCTTTAATGAGAAAACAAGCTGACGAAGGTCTTCAATTGAATAAATATCGTGATGGGGAGCAGGGGAGATAGCGTCTGTTCCCATAGGAATCATTCTTGTTTTTGAAACATCCTCACGAATTTTAATTCCGGGGAGATGTCCGCCGATTCCGGGCTTTGCACCCTGACCCATTTTTATTTCGATTGCGGCTCCTGCTTCAAGATAATCCTTGAATATTCCGAAACGTCCTGAAGCAACCTGAACAATAGTATTCGCACCATACTGATAAAAGTCTTTGTGAAGTCCGCCCTCACCGGTATTATAGCAGGTTCCGAGCTCGGTTGCAGCTCTTGCAAGGGATTCGTGTGCGTTTTTCGAAATTGAGCCGTATGACATAGCCGAAAACATAATCGGCATATTAAGCTCAACCTGAGGAGTGATTTTTGTATTTATCGAGCCGTCAACATTGAATTTGATTTCTTCAGGCTTCTGACCGAGAAATACTTTGGTTTCCATAGGCTCACGGAGAGGGTCGATAGATGGGTTTGTTACCTGTGAAGCGTTTATGAGGATTTTATCCCAGTAAACAGGATAATCCTTCGGGTTGCCCATTGAGGAAAGAAGAACTCCTCCGCTTTCCGCCTGACGGTAAACCTCTGTCATTATCTGCTGTGACCAGTTGTGATTTTCTCTGAAAGTGTTGTCTGTTTTAACTATTTTTAACGCCCTTGTCGGACAGATTGAAACACATCTCTGACAGTCAACGCAGGTTAAGCTGTCTGCACGCATTGAATCTGTTTCGGGGTCATAAAAGTGTACTTCGTTAGCACACTGGCGTTCACACGCTCTGCACTTGATACATCTGTTAGGATCTCTGACTACGTCAAATTCCTGTGAGAAATAATTTATCGGCATCTATATTCATCCTTTCGGTCGGTTATTATAAGCACTTTGCTTTTCCTTTTTCGTTAAGAGTAACAATAACTGGTTCTCCTCCGCGCGGCGACCATATTTTGTCGACATCGGGACAGATTGCTCTGATTGCACATTCTTCACTTGCGATATAAGTCATATCGTCCTTTTCGGCAACAACCATTGAACGAAGCTTTAGTCTGTCATTAAGAGCCATAATTCCGCCGTCATATCCCAGAATGATTGAGAACGGACCGGTTATCAGAAGGCTTGAAAATACGTTTCTTAAATATCTGAGCTTTTCCTTCTTATCGCTAGGCATTTTGTCAATCTCGCTCCAGAACGGCGCGGCGATAATGCTTGCAATATCTTCTAAGCTAAGCTTCTGTTTTCTGTTAAGATAATCAAAAATGTAGGTGATAACCTCAGTATCAGTGAGGAGATTGCACTTATATTCAAACATTTCAATAAAGCGCCTGTTTGCGTCATAGGAAGAAATTTCACCGTTATGCACGATTGTATAGTCAAGAAGCGAGAAAGGATGTGCGCCGCCCCACCAGCCTGGTGTATTTGTCGGATAACGTCCGTGAGCGGTCCAGCAGTAGCCCTCATATTCTTCGAGTCTGTAAAATTCACCGACGTCCTCAGGATATCCTACCGCTTTGAAAACTCCCATGTTTTTTCCGCTGGAAAAAACATATGAGCCGTCAATTGTGTTATTGATTTTTATAACACTTTTTGCAACAAATTCTTTTTCGTCAATCTGAGAGGCTTCCAGCTTTGTTTTGAGAGGAGTGACAAAATATCTCCATATTAAAGGTTCATTCTTAATGTTAGGATGCTTTCTGGTAGGAATTCTGCTGAGATTTACGACATCAAAATGTTTGTCAAGAAACCTTTCTGTTTCCTCTCGCGCAGTGTTTGAATCATAAAATACATGGAAAGCATAAAGGTCCTTGTATTCCGGATAAATTCCGTACCCCGCAAAACCTCCTCCAAGTCCGTTTGAACGGTCATGCATATATGAAATTGACTTTACAATATCATGTCCGTTTAAGCTTTTACCGTCACGGCTGATGAACCCTGAAATAGCACAGCCTGAAGGAATTCTTGTTTGACCTTCTTTGAGAAGCATATTTTCTTCAACCCTTTCAAATCATATCTTTAATTTATCTGATATTTTATTAATATAGTTACAAATATATTTATAACATGATTTTTTGAGATTGTCAATAATTTTTGAAAGAAAAATATATAAATCTTGCATTTTTTTAAAGTTTTAGCTTAAAAAACTTTAAAAAACGAAATTTCCAAAACTTAAGCATTCATTTATACAAATACAAAAAGTAAGATTATGTAATTAATAAAGTCAATCTGCAATAAAAAATATACACAATTATAAGAATTATGTATATTTTTAATAAAAATATAAAATTATAATTTTCTTGAGTGAGTTTAACTAAATAACATGAAAATCCGCCTGAAAATAATCAAGCGGATTTCTTAGAAATTATTTAATAATTGATGTTCCTGTCATTTCCTCAGGCTGTGGAAGTCCGAGAATTTTCAGCATTGTTGGAGAAAGGTCTGCTAAAACTCCGCCCTCGCGAAGCTCGCATTCCTTACCGACAACGATAAGAGGTACGATGTTAGTCGTATGCGCCGTGAAAGGTGAGCCGTCTTCCTCATACATTTTATCCGCATTCCCGTGGTCCGCGGTAATGAGAGCGCATCCGCCCTTTGAAAGAATAGCATCAACGGTTTTTCCAACACATTTGTCAACAGCTTCAACTGCCTTGACTGCTGCGTCAAATACTCCGGTATGTCCTACCATGTCACAGTTTGCGTAGTTTAAAATAATAACGTCATATTTTTCGGAATTAATTCTTTCGACAACTTCGTCGGCAACAAGATAAGCACTCATTTCCGGCTGTAAATCATACGTTGCCACCTTGGGGGATGGA
>DAOPYP010000046.1:0-11970 GCA_035352975.1 Oscillospiraceae bacterium | reverse complement strand
AAAATACTTTACCAAAATCGATACCGACAAGTATCAGGTTATCGAAAGAATACGCAGTGAGGTTGTATACAAGCAGTTCAACCTTATGGACAAAATTACATACAAAAAGCCTTACGACCTTATAAGCTGTCGGAATGTAATGATTTATTTCGACATTGAAACAAAGAACGCACTTATAGAACGGCTTTATGACGCAACAAAGCCGGGCGGATATTTCTTTATAGGTCATGCCGAAAATGTCGCAAAAACCTCCCGGTATGAATTTATAAAGCCTGCTATTTTTCGTCGGCCCTTATAAAGACAGGATGTTGGGGTGATTATTATAGAAACCAGAAAAATCAAGGTGCTCGTAGTAGATGACTCACTTCTTTTCAGAGAAACGCTTGCAAAATGCCTTGGCGGCGGAATTATCGAGGTAATAGGAACCGCCGCGCATCCTTATGAGGCAAGGGACAAAATTCTTGAGCTTCGTCCCGACGTTGTCACCCTTGACGTTGAAATGCCGAAAATGAACGGTATTCAGTTTTTGAGAAAGCTTATTCCTCAGTATCCTCTTCCCGTCGTGGTTGTGAGCGCCCTCCCCATAAACGCATTTGATGCGCTTGATGCGGGGGCAGTTGATTTCGTCAAAAAGCCGCTTATAAAAAGCCCTAAGGATATGATGGAGTTTTGTGAGGAGCTTAAATCAAAGGTTGTAATTGCAGCCTCCGTAAAGGTCACAAAAACCGGCACGTCAAGCCCGCTTGAACAAGGCGGCGACAAGTCATTTTCACCGCTGATAAAGAAAGTCAGAAATCCTGATACGATAATTGCTCTCGGCGCATCGACAGGCGGGACGGAGGCACTGAAAACAGTGCTTGAAAAGCTCCCCTCAGAAATACCGCCGATAATAATAGTTCAGCATATGCCCGCCGGCTTCACAAAAATGTATGCCGACAGAATAAACAGACTCTGTCAGTTCGAAGTTAAGGAAGCCGAGGACGGCGACAGGCTGAGATACGGGCTTTGTATTGTTGCCGCGGGGGAATATCACCTCACCTTGAAAAAAGATGCGGCGGGATATTATATCTTCTCAAAGCGCGGCGAAAAGGTTAGCGGACACTGTCCGTCGGTTGACGTAATGTTTAGTTCGGTTGCCGAGGTCGCCAAAGACAAGGCTATCGGCGCAATTCTCACGGGAATGGGCGGCGACGGCGCAAGAGGACTTCTCGAAATGAAAAAACAGGGAGCCTTTACGATAGGCCAGGACAAGGAAAGCTGTGTCGTATACGGAATGCCGATGGTCGCATATAATTTAGGTGCGGTCACCGTTCAGGCTCCGCTGAATAAAATCAGCGAAATTATTTATAACAGGTTAAACGGATAACCTAAAGAAAGGCGGAATAATTCATGTCCAATATTTTAAACAGGTTCAGCACCGAAGAAGAAGTCGATCTTCAGGCAGACAAATATCTGACATTCCTTATAGAAAAGCAGTTCTATGCCTTTTCAATCAAGGACGTTATTGAAATAATCGAGGTTCAGGATATTACCCCCGTCCCCGAATTCCCCGATTATGTAAAGGGCATTATCAATTTAAGAGGAAGAATTATTCCCGTTCTCGACGTTAGACTTCGCTTTCACAAGGCTGAAGCCAGCTATACCGAGCGCACCTGTATAATCGTCGTAAGCATTCAGGGGCTTGACGTCGGCTTTATCGTCGATACCGTTGACGAAGTAATCGACATTGATAAGGAGAACATTTCCGGTCCTCCTATGATTACCTCTGACCGTTCGACAAAATACGTTGTCGGCGTGGGAAAAGTGAACGGGAGAATAATACTTTTGCTTGACTCAAACAAAATGCTTAACGAAAGCGAAATCGAAAGCCTTTCGACAATAAAATAAATATTTCGGCACACTGGGGGAAGCATGCTTTTAAAGCTTTTCAACAGTGTGCTTATTTTTTAAAAGTTTTAAAAAAACGGTTAAGTTAATGAAATTCCTGCCGATATATAATAAGAAGGAACATATCTTTATATTCGGGAGGGATAGATTATGGAGATTAAGAATTACACAAATGCGATAAATGCATACCGCGTGACAGCCGGCGATTTCAAAAAGCCTGTTTCAGACGTTAAAAAGTCAAAAAACGTTGATAAGGCTGAGTTTTCGTCCTTTAAGGCAACGGTTGAAACGGTTAAGGCTTCCGCCGCAAAGGCTGCGGACGCTTCGGCTTCTCCCGAAAGGATTGCCGCTTTAAAAACTGCTGTCAGTGACGGGAAATATGAGGTTTCATCCGATAAAATCATTAACACGATTATAGGCGGATAAAACCGAAAAAGGAGAAAAGCCATGAAGGATTTCAAAAAATTCCAGAGCTTTATGAATGAATACAATTCCCACTACCGTGAGCTTTTGTCTTTTGAAACAAAAAAGCTGAGGCTTATTGCCGACGACGATATCGACGAGCTTAGAAAATCCCTTAATACCGAGCAGGCGATGATTATGAAAACAAATTCGCTTGAGAAAAAACGTATGGAGCTTTTATCCGGCGGCGATGAGAAAAAGACAATGAGAGAGCTTATTGAAGAGGCCCCGAACGACATTAAAGGCTCGCTCACAAACAGCTATAACGAGCTTTCAAAATTAATCTTTCAGATAAGAAAAATAAACGTAAATGCACAGGAGATTGTTTCGCAGAGGCTTAATATTCTTGAGGAAATCAAGAACGGGACAATCAACACCTATACTAAGAGCGGCGTTAAAAAACATCAGTCAGACGTTTCGTCCACTCTTGACAAGGGCATTTAAAAGGAGGAAACCGACATGTCACTAAGACCTACATTTATGGGCTTTGAAACGATGAGGAAATCACTTTCAGCTTCACAGAAAGCCCTTGACTTAACGGGAAACAACATCTCAAACGTAAACACCCTCGGCTATTCAAGACAGCGACTTGATCTTCTTTCAATAACCACTCCGGGCGGCGGATTGAGATATAACACAGCTATCGCTCTCGCAGGACAGGGCGTTGGCTCTTCGGGCGTTGCACAGCTTCGCAATGAATTCTATGACAGAAGATACAGAGAGCTTAACGCCGATTCGGCAGTATCCGGAACGGCTTCAAAGGTTTTAACCGACGTTCAGAATGTACTTGACTGTATCGACACCGACGGCTTCAATCAGTGCTATACCAACTTTAAGGACGCTCTGTCAAAATTCACTGTTGACAGCCCTAACCGTCTTGAGCTTGCTAACATTACGCTCACATCGGCAAAGCAGATGGTTTCGGCGGTGAAAAGCTATGATTCAAAGCTTAATCAGATTAAAGCCCAGACCTCCTTTGAGCTTCAAACAGGGGTAGACAGGGTTTCGGAAATTTTAAAGCAGGTTTCCGACCTTAACGAACAGATTGCAAACAGCTACATTTCGTCCGGCGACATTTTTATGGACGGAAATAATTATAAAGTCAACTCAAAGTACGGCCCGAACGAGCTTAAGGACCAGCGCAACAATCTTATCGACGAACTTTCAAACTACGGGAACGTCAGAATAACCGACAACGAAAACGGCTCGATAAATGTCGAATTTGCGAACTACCTTGCCGTTCAGGACAGGAAATATTCAACTTTCCACGTTGAAGAGCATTCGACAGGCGCAATGAGAGTATACTTTGAAAGTCAGGGCGGAATAAGAACAGACATTTCCCCCGACGAAAACGGAATTTCCTCAGGCGCGGTAAGAGGCTATCTCGATATGTACAACGGTGCAGGGATATATTCAAATGACATTCTCACAAGAAAAGACGGAATAGAGTCAAAACTCGGCGAAGTGAATGACATTCTGAGCGAAATAAAGCAGATTGCCGACGCCGCTCCCGCAAATATGGCTACAAGACTGGGTGAGCTTCAGGATAAGCTTAACGATTACGGTCTTTCTTTTGTTGTAAATACCACAACAGGTGCAACCACTCTGGGCGGCACAGATTTAGCCGTTGTCGGCGGCGACGGAAAGCTCCAGCTGACAAAGCTCAACGTTTATCCGACGGCGGACAACAAGAGCCTTGAAATCAAGGCGGGAACCACTACTATAACCTTTGCCGCAACTGATGACAAACTTTTAAATAAAACCCTTAACCAGACTGCCGAAAACTTTTTTGACGGGGGAAGTCAGGGTATTGTTTATTATCAGAAGCTTGTCGACGCGCTCGCAAACACCATGGCGAGGGCATTTAACGAGGCTAACAGCGATACCGATACTATCGACCCGTTAACGGGGACATATACAACAAGACCGATGTTTGAACCGTCGGGAAGCGGTGATGAAATAACTGCGGCAAACATTAAGGTTTCATCTCTCTGGTCGTCAAATCCGCTGATGATTGCTTATCAGCCGAGCGGAACAGGCTCCATAGCACCAAACATGACCGAGCTTGACCCACGCTATCTTAACAAGGTTAAAAAGGTTCTCACGGATAAGCTTGACTTCACGATTGATTCCGCCGCTGTTAACACGGGCGATAAGGTTATTGATCAGAACGACATGACAATCGAGCAGTATATTCAGTACTGGTCCAATAATTTAGGTCAGGCAATAAGCTATACAAACAGCGTTTATGATTCCGCAGACTCAATGGCACAGAACATTGCGAACGACAGAGATGCCGTAATGAGCGTTTCACTTGATGAAGAGGGAACAAACATGATGACCTACCAGAAATGGTACAACGCTTCCGCAAGAATGATGACAACCCTTGACGAGGCGCTTGACACGATAATCAAAAGTATGGGTCTTGTAGGAAGATAAATAGTATTTAAAGAGGGAGGGGAACTCAATTGAACATAAGAGTAACGCAAAACGCGATGTCGCGTCTTTATAAAAACAACTACAACCGTTCGCTTTCACAGATGAACGACATTTCAAATAAAATCCTTACTCAGAGGAAATTCACAAGAGCTTCCGAAAATCCGGTAGGGGCGGCAAAGGCACTTTCGATAAGACGTGCGATGTCGGATAATTCGACATATAAGGACAATCTCGAAACTGCAAAGGGTATATTCGATACGGCCGAATCACTTCTCACCAATAATATAAGTCCACAGCTTGTTACGGTAACCACAAAGCTCAATGCCGGTGCTAACGGCGACAAAGGCCCTGATGAGCATAACATCATCGCGGCGGAAATTGAATCGGTTGCAAACGAAATTCTTAAAACAATGAACTCCGAATATGCGGGGAGAAAGCTTTACGGCGGAACAAACAACAGCTCCGTTCCTTTTGCATATGACAAAGCGACAAACGTCGTTTCCTATAACGGCGTACCCGTTAATTCAAAGCTTGAAACAACGGTTACAGGACTGGGAACATACGCGGCAATTCCCGCCGCCAGCCTCCCGACACTTTCCATAGAAACGGATGTTTATATTGACGACGGAATGGGCGGATATACTCTTGCTGATGCAACTCAAAGAGCGGACGTAATAGCAGGTACAACACCCGGATATACCGAAAATACACTCACAACGCACACCTTTAACGGCGTGACCATTGACCCGACTAAGGTTGATATAACTCAGGCAAACGCAAAATTCTTCCCCGGCTCAAATCCTATTCTTATAGATGTGGGGTTAGGTATAAAATATAATGCTGACGGAACGGTTGACGAATCGACTGCTATGGATATTTCAATGAGCGGTACGGAAATAATAGGAAGCGGCACAGACAAGGACAATGACTCACAGAACATTATCCAGCTTTGTTTTGATTCCGCAAAGGCTCTTCGTGACGGCGATACAGTAAGAGCACTTGAGTTGATGGATAAAATCAGCGCTTCAAAAACAACTCTCCTCGTGAACATCAACAATCTCGGCGTAAAGCAAAAATCCGTTGATTTTTACACCGATAAAATAGACACAGATGATTATAATTTAGCCGCTTCTCAGATAAGCGCAGAAGGTATGTCGCTTGAGGATCAGGCGGCAGCTATGACAGAGCATAAATCGATGGAGGCAGCATATAACGCAGTGCTGCAAATGGGCTCAAAGGTTGTTCCGACTAGTATTTTCGATTTTATTAAATAAATAATTATTTAACGGGAGGAAGATCAGATTATGGATCAGTTGCTTCAGATTAATACCATACCTATAAAGATTGATGTGACTGTTAATCGCGCAAAATTACAGTACAGCAGTGATACCCCTAAGGTTCAGGTTTCAAGAGAAAAAGGGGGGCTGAAATTACAGGCACAGCCAATTAAAATCAATATTGACAACCAGAGAATGCGCGATTCCATTAATATGAAAAGCCCCGATAAGCTAACTCAGGACTATGCTGACAAGGGTATAAAAATATCCTATCAGGCGACGGCAAAAATAGTGCAGGACGGCAATCAGCTTTTAGATGCACAGAATATTTCCCCCGCACAGCTTGCCGCTCAGCAAAACAGCAGGAGCATTGAAACAATTCTTTCGTTTCTCCCGAGCGATGGGCCTGAAATTTCATGGTCGGGCGGAACGCTGAACATCAATTATACCGCCGATCAGCTCAATTTCGACTGGGAGGCAAACCCCATGGCGGGCTTTGAGTTTATTCCGGGGAGCATTGAATTTGCAATAAAGGAAATGCCGAGGGTGGACATTGAATATGTGGGCGAACCGCTTTATGTCCCAGCTTCCGCAAACCCGAATTATGTCGAGCCTAACCTTAACGTTATGGCTTAAAAGGAAAATAATATGGATACGATAAAAACAAAGATAAAAACACGTGACTTCGGCGAAATTGAAATATCCGAAAAGGATATGATATTATTTCCGTCAGGACTTTTTGCATTTGATGATTTACGAAATTTTGTTATAATAAGTCCTTTGGGCGAGGGGATATATCCTATGTGGCTCCAGTCCGCCGAAGACGAAAAGCCCTGCTTTATAGTGTATAATCCGTTTGAAATAATAAAAGATTATTCGCCCCGTTTAAGTGCGGCCGATAAAAAATCGATAGATTTTTCTGACGGCGATGAGCTTTTTTATCTGGTTATTGCGGTTGTTCCGACAGACGTTAAAAGAACAACGGTAAATTTAAAAAGCCCGATTGTTATTAACAGAACAAAATCAACGGCAGCACAGATTATTCTTGATGAAAGCTATGATATTAAATTTCCCATTTTTCGCGAGAAAGGGGCTGACTGATATGCTGGTTATTACACGAAAGGTCGGCGAGGGAATTGTCGTTGACAGCCGCACAAAGGTCACTGTTCTCGAGGCGGGGAAAGATAAAGTCAAGATAGGGATTGAAGCTCCTCAGGACATAAGAATTGTCCGTGAGGAATTATTCGATACCGAAAAGCAAAACCGTGAGGCTTCAAACGCTCTTCCTAAAGACATAATGGATAAGCTTTTAAGTGAAAATAAGGAGTGATTTTTATGGCAAACACATCGTCATCAACAACAGCTGCATCGTCACTGTTTTCAGGACTTAGATCTTCAGGACTTATGTCGGGACTTGACACCGAAACGATAGTTAAACAAATGGCGGCTGCCACAAAAAACAGAATAACCAAACAGCAGCAGAAGCTTGATAAATTGAGCTGGAAGCAGTCTTCATACCGCGATGTTATCAGCAAAATGTCAACCTTTAAGGATACTTATCTGAATTCGCTGAAACAAGACACTAACATCAAGTCAAACTATCTTATGGCGGCTTCTACGGCAACCTCAAGCAACAGTAAAATTACGGCAACCGCTTCTTCAAGCGCTAATGCTGCAACATATGCGATTTCAAACATTCAACAGCTTGCCGAAAAAGCGAAGATTGAGGGTACTTATACCTCATCTCTCACAAACGGAATTGCTCTTGATTTTTCAGGAACTTCAGTCGGCTCGTCATATTCTCTGAACGTAACTCTTGACGGACGTTCCTCTGACATTACCTTTTCGGCCGGCGTAACAAAAGCGGACACCATTGACAACTTCAACGCCGCTCTCAAATCGAAATTCAACGACGGCGCGGCTACTCCCGCGGCTCTTATAGGGGCTGATGCCAACGGAACCCTAAAATACGCAATAAGCGACAGCGTTTCACACAGCTATTCAGTTCAGGCGGCTAAGACTGCCTTCACGGGGACAGCCGCTGAAATAATCCAAAAACAACAGGCTTCGCTTGATGCGGTTGGTCTTTCCGAGGGTGCGTCAAATAAAGTCAGCCTTTCTTCAAAGCTCAAGGATATTAATTTCGCAACACCACTCAACGGCGGGAGCTTCTCCTTTGAAGTGAACGGTAAAAGCTTTACCTTCACGGGCGACAGCTCAATCAAGGAAATTATCAACACCGTGAACGCTGACACCGACGCAAAAGCTACAATCACCTTTGACAGCCTTGCACAGAAATTCACCATTTCTTCCGACGAAGAGGGAACAGCTTCTGCCCTTGAAATAAAGCAGACAAGCGGAAATCTTCTCAATTCAATGTTCGGGAATATCGGCATAAAGGACGGCGGAATAGGCTCGCTTTCTTTAAAATCAAGCGGTGTTTCCGGCGCTGCCATAGTAAGCAGTAATTTCAATGATTATAAAAACAGCCAGTTTGAAGTAACCGTAAACGGCGTTAAAAAGACAATCGGGCTTTGGGGCTATGACACAAACGGAGAAAAGAATGATTTTAATGATACAAAAGATTCATCAGGTAAAGTTACCGAATTGGGAACAGAAAAAGTAGTAAAAGCACTTAATACCGAGCTTACAAAATCGTTCGGCACAAATGCTCCTCAGTTTAAATATGATTCTGTTAATAAGTCGGTTTCGCTCACCACTTCAAACTTTTCCGATACTGTTTCGATTAACTCAATAACCGGAAATGCACAAAGTTCTGTTCTTGTAAGCCGCCTTGGATATTCCACAATCGCTTCAAACACCAATGAGCTTACAGCGGATTCAAAGATTTCATCAATTTTCGGCGGGGCAACGGGAAGCTTTTCCGTCGGCGGAACAACCTTTGACATTACAGCTGATACAACCTTAGGACAGCTTAAATCCGCTCTCGAAGCCGCAAATGCCGGAACAGTTGATTATAAAACAGGTGTAATTTCTGTAAATTCCGCTGTAACCGCTGACACAGAACAGAACAAAGCTTTTGTTTCTTCTCTTTTTAATGAAAGCTATGATACATTAAATTCATATGCGCCGTCAGCGGGGAGCGAATCTCTCACTAAAAACGGAACAAACGCTGTTCTCACCATCAACGGAACAACCATCACCAATGCGACAAACAGCATTTCGGTGGACGGAACGACAATAAACATCGCCAATCTGAAAGCTGACGATATTTCAAAAATCAACGGCGGAGAATCGGCAACAATCGGTACAAAGCGAGATACAACCAAGGCGTTTGATGCGGTTGTTAAGTTTGTTGATGATTACAATAAGCTTATTACCGACCTTAATACTGAACTATCGACAAAGCGTCCAAAGAGCAATAACAGCTATTACGAGCCTCTTACCGACGAACAAAAAGAGGAAATGACCGAAAAGCAGATTGAAAACTGGGAAGAAAAAGCTAAAACCGGACTTCTCTATGCCGACAGCACAATCAGTGCCACTCTCACAAAAGTCAGAAGCGCATTGAATGTCCGCACCGCTGACAATTTCTCGCTTTATGATATGGGAATTACCGTTTCGTCAAATTATAAAGATAACGGAAAGCTTATTATCGACGAATCAAAGCTCAGAGCTGCATTTGACAGCAATCCGGATAAAATTCAGGAGCTTTTTACAGATTCCGAAAAAGGACTCGGCGTTACTCTCGAAAAAGCTATCGACAGCGCAATTTCGACAAAACGTGACAATTTAGGTTCATTAACCAGCCTTGCGGGAATTGCGAACACCTCAACACAAAGTGAAAATACAATTTCAAAACAAATTGACACGTTTAACACAGTAATAGCTAAGCTAAAAGAATCATATCAGGATGAAATTGAACGGTACTGGAGCAAATTCACCACGCTCGAAACAATGATGGCTAAGTACAACTCACAGTCATCACTCTTCAGTCAGAGCTGATAACCAGAATACCTTTCAGAAACGGAGGAATTTAATATGCCGGCAAATCCATATCAGAAATTTATGGAGCAAAGCGTTTCGACTATGTCGCCTGTACAGCTGATAGTTGCACTTTTTGATAAATCCGAGCAGGAGCTTAAAAAGGCAATTTACTATATCGAAAACAACGATTTTGAAAATGTAAACAAATCTCTCACAAAGGTTCAGAACATAGTTTTAACCCTTAACGGCTCGTTAAAGATGAAATACGAGATTTCAGAACAGCTGTCCGCCCTTTACGATTATCTTAATGACCAGCTTGTTCAGGCTAACATTCATAAAGACGCTGAAATTATCAGACAGCTTATCCCGTTCTTTTCCGAATTGAAGGACTCATTTGTTCAGGTGGGCAAGAAAGGATATTGAGATGGCCGATAATCTTGAAAAGCTTATTGAATATTCCTTGAAAAAGTCGGGGAAAACCGCTGAATATTACGGGCTCACAGAACAGCTTATTTTATCCGACGAAGATAAAATGAATGACCTTTTCGACAAAAGGCAGGACGTCATCGATGAAATTTTATGCCTTGATTCAAAGATTGACGGCATTATCGGCTCCTTTCCCGCTGAGGAAAAGGAAATCTTGAAGTTAATCTCATCGGGGAATGAGTATGACGGAAATGAATTCACCGAATACCGCGATATTGCCGTAAAGCTAAACAGCCTGAAAGCTTTGGCAATAGCCAGTGACAAAAAGCTTGGCGAAAAGCTTTTGTCAATCAGGAATGCGCTAAAAGAACAGCTTAATCAGCTTGCAAAAAGCAGACAGGTTATGGACTATATGGGTACCACCACACAAACCGAGCTTTTTAAAGGAAACGAGCTTGACCAAAAGCTCTGACAAGTTAAATAACCCCCTTAGGTTAAAGAATTTTTCTTAACCTAAGGGGGTT
Organism: Oscillospiraceae bacterium; assembly: GCA_035352975.1. GTDB lineage: Bacteria > Bacillota > Clostridia > Oscillospirales > Ruminococcaceae > DAOPYP01. Next base: position 1,007 of record DAOPYP010000046.1, on the reverse strand, counting down.
TTCGTAAGATGCTGACTATTGGAGATTTTTAGGCGATTCAAAAAACGCCGAATAATCAGAATACGTCTGTCCCGTATATTTTCTAAAGCACTTGCTGAAATAATTCGGATCGTTTATCCCTACTTTTTGGGCGGCTATATACATAAGCGTACGCGATTTAGCATATTCGACAGCCTTTTCCATGCGGCATTTTGTCAGATAATCTATTATCCCCGTCCCCGTTTCGTTTTTAAAGCGGCGGCTGAGATAGCTCGAATTAAATCCGAAATGCTGTGCAATTGAAGTAAGGTTTATATCCGAATCGTTATAATGATTATAAATATATTTCTGAATTTTATCCATATTAAGAATCATAGCATCTTCCGGAATTTCCACTGGCGACAAATCCACAACACGCTCATCAAGCGATACTTTTATTTTTTTAAGCGCTTCTCTTATTTTTCCCGGATTTATCGGCTTCATTATATATTCGCAGACGCCTAATCCCACGCACTGTCTTGCATATTCAAAATCATTAAAGGCGGTGAGAATGATTATTTTTATTCCGGGATATCGATCCGTAAGAATTCTTGAAAGCTCAATTCCGTCCATAAACGGCATTTTTATATCGGCAAAAACAACATCCGGTCTGATTTCATCAATTATATTTATAGCCTCCGCTCCGCTCGAAGCCTCTCCCGCAGGCTCCATATCAAAGCTTTTCCAGTCAACCGAAATTTTCAAAAGGTTTCTTATCGCTTTTTCATCATCGACTATCATCACTCTGTACATATATATTCCCCCTTTTTGTCAACGATACTGTCAAGATGGATTTTAAGTTCTATCTCACAATATTCCCCTTTAACGCTGCTTATCCTCGCCACATCGTCACAGCCGCAAAAACACTTTAGTCTGTTTATCGTACTTTGAAGACCAAAGCTTTTAAATTCCTTTCCGTTTATAAGCTCGGTCATTCTCTCCTCGGTCATCCCTATCCCGTTATCGTATACGATAATATGGAGAACATT
>DAOPYP010000045.1:0-12628 GCA_035352975.1 Oscillospiraceae bacterium | reverse complement strand
GTCGGCGGAATGAGAGCTTCAATCTATAACGCTATGCCGATTGAAGGCTGTCAGGCACTTGTTGATTTCATGAAGAAGTTTGAAGCTGAAAACGCTTAATCGGATAAACATAATTCAAGTGACACGGGAGCTTAAACCGGCTCCCGTTTTGCATAAATAAGGAGGAAAATTAAAATGTACAATATAATGACACTCAACAAAATTGCCGCAATCGGAACGGACAATTTTGATACCGCTAAATATAACGTATGCGATACCCATGAAAACCCTGAGGCTATAATGGTTCGTTCGGCCTCCATGCACGAAATGGAATTCGGCTCAAATCTTCTTGCAATAGCAAGAGCAGGAGCAGGAACAAACAACATTCCCGTTGACAAGTGCGTTGAAAACGGAATATGTGTTTTCAATACTCCGGGCGCAAATGCAAATGCCGTTAAGGAGCTTGTATTAGCCGGACTTCTTCTTTCATCAAGAAAAGTTCCCGACGCTATGAACTGGGTTAAAGGGCTTAAGGGCAATGGCGACGAGGTAGGAAAGCTTGTTGAAAAAGGAAAGGGACAGTTCGTCGGTCCAGAAATAATGGGCAAAACTCTCGGAATTATCGGTCTTGGCGCAATCGGTGTTCTTGTTGCAAATGCCGCTGTTGCTCTCGGAATGAAGGTTATGGGCTTTGACCCGTTCCTTTCCGTTAAGGCAGCATGGAGCCTTTCGCCGTCAGTTATCAACGCAAAATCAATGGCTGAAATTTACGCTAACTGCGATTACATAACAATTCACGTTCCTTATAACGCTGAAACTAAGGGAATGATTAATGCCGCTTCAATCGGAACAATGAAAGACGGCGTGCGTATCCTTAACTTCGCAAGAGGCGAGCTTGTAAACGACACAGATATGATTGCCGCACTTGAAAGCGGAAAGGCTTCATGTTATGTTACAGATTTCCCGACCGATGCTGTTATCGGCGTTGACGGTGTTGTGGCAATTCCTCACCTTGGCGCATCCACTCCCGAATCAGAAGACAACTGTGCATATATGGCTGCTATTGAGCTGATTGAATATATCGAAAAGGGTAACATCAAAAATTCAGTTAATCTCCCTGATGCTGAAATGGATGCTGCCGGAACAAAAATTTGTGTAATCCACAAGAACGTTCCTTCAACAATAAGCCAGTTTACTGCCGCACTGGGTTCAGAAAAAATCAACATTGAAAATATGCTTAATAAGTCCAGAAAAGATTATGCATACACAATGATGGACGTTAGCGGTGATGTTACAGACAAAATTGTCGATATGCTCATGTCGGTTGACGGCGTTATCAAGGTAAGAGTAATTAAGTAAAAATTTCTTTGAGATAATAATATTTTAAGGGTACCGCCCATTTTGGAGCGGTACCCTTGATTTTTTATAAGTATTTCTATATGTTATATCGTATTTTCATAAGCTCTTCCATACTCGTAACGCCTGAAATGACAAGCTCGATCATGCTGTCGATAAGAGTTTTCATATTTGCCTCGTTGACCGCATAATCATAGATTTCCTCAATCGGCGTTTTTGCGCTTATCATTCTGACAACCTTTTTGTCGGCAATAAAAATCTCGTGAATTGCCTGACGGCCTTTATAGCCGGTGTTGTTGCAGATATGACAGCCCTCGCCCTTATAAAGGAATTCAACATCTGAATCGAGAATTTCCTTTTCGGCGGCTGTTGCGGGATAAGCTTTTTTACAGTTGGGGCAGATTTTCCTGATTAGTCGCTGTGCAACCGCGCCTTTAAGCGAGTTTGCTATAAGATAATTGTCAACGGACATATCCGAAAGTCGTGTGATGGTTGAAACCGCGTCGTTAGTGTGGAGTGTCGATAAAACAAGATGTCCCGTTATTGCCGCCGTAACCGAGATTGAGGCTGTTTCGGCATCACGCGTTTCACCGACCATTATAATATCGGGGTCCTGTCTTAAAAGCGCCCTCAAGCCTGCCTGAAAGGTAAGCCCAGCCTGATTGTTAACCTGCATCTGATTTACTTTCGGGATATTCCTTTCAACAGGGTCCTCTATGGTTGAAATGTTGACAGGTCTTTTTGCAAGCTGTTCAATCGCATTATAAAGCGTCGTGGTTTTTCCGCTTCCCGTAGGGCCGGTTATATAAATAATTCCGTTCGGATTTTTAAGGAGATACATAAGCTTTTCGTAGTTGTCCTTTGTCATTCCGAAAAATTCCTTGTTGTCAAGTTTTGTATTGGTTGTCAGATACCTTAAAACGACCTTTTCGCCGAATACCGTCGGAATTATCGAAACACGGATATTAAGCTCAACCCCCTCAACGGTTGTTTTAAAATGTCCGTCCTGAGGGACTCTTTTTTCCGCAATGTTAAGATTTGAAATGATTTTCGTCCTCGCAACAAGGGACGAATGAAATGCTCTTGAAACGGTGATGTAATCAATCATCATTCCGTCTATTCTTATGCGGATATATGTGTTGTCCTCAAAAGGCTCAATATGAATATCACTCGCATTTGAATTGTAACCCTTGATAAGTAATGAATTTAAAAGCCTAACGGCAGGTGTCTGATCCTTTTCGTCCTGAGGCTCTTCTATCACGGGGATTTCGTTAAAATTCGTCTGTGCGGTTTCCGCAGCCGCCTTTGCCTGAATTTCGGCATAGTAATATTCTATCGACGAAATTATTTTTGCTTTTTCGTTTAGATATATTTCAATCGGCATATTTGCCAGAAGCCGTATATCCTCAATTGCATAATAATTAAGCGGGTCGTTCATTGCAATTTTAAGAATGCCGTTTTCCTTTGAAAAGGCTATAAGATTATATTTAAGGCAAAGCTGTTTTGGAATAGCCTTAACCGCCTCAATATCAATAGGTGTGCGGTTGAAGGAAATAATCTGGAGCCCGAGCCTTTTTGCAAGGGCTTTAAGCATCTGTCCCTCAGTAACGAATCCGAGAATAATTAATATGTCGCCCAGTCGCTTATCCTTGTTTTCAGATTGATACTGAAGAGCCTTTGAAAGCTGCTGGTCGGTTATATAGCCGTATTGCTTCAATACTTCACCGATAGGAATGTTATTCACAATGAATGCTCCTTAATATTTATTTATATGAAACAATGGGGTTTATCAGTTCTGTTTTAAGAGAGGCTGTTTCTATTTTAGAATCAGATAAATCAAGCTTTGAAAGCTTGACGGTATTTGAAACGGTATAAACTTTCTCCGAAAGATTTTCGCTCAACACGTTAACATTTATTTTAACGCAGTTTTCCTCATAAACCGTATAAGCTGTTTCGATTTTAAATCCGCTGTAAAAATCCTTTCCGAAAACACTATCATCGTTGTCAAAAGCTGTTTTAAGCCCGAGATAATTGTCGGCGGAAATATAAAGCACGTTTTCATATTTAGCATCCGAAACGCCGCCCGATTTTATTTCAAGCGAGGAGGAATATTCAATCCTGTCCGACAAATATTCAAGAACATTGTCGCCGACTAATTTAGCCTGATTTTTTCTCACGGCGTTTTCAGTCATTTTTTCGCCCGCAAAAAAGAAAGCGGCGGCGAATGCAAGTATTAACGAGGTTATAAGAAGAGAAACGACTACTTCAATAAGTGTAAAGCCTTTATTATTTTTCATGTCAGTCTCCCTTAAGAAAAAGGATATACGATTTTTTGCCATGCGCTGCTTTGACTTATCGGAGTTCCCGGCCACGATTGATTTGCAATAAGATAAACGTAGTATTCACCGTTCCACAAAAGCTTGTCGCCCTTTGTTATTGTCGAATAGCCGAGATTGTTTATAACGGTGTGAAGATTTGTTTTTCCGTCCCAGACTATCGGCGGCTTGTCGGTGGTTATTTCAACGAGATTGTTGTTGCTGAAAAGCCATCTCAAATGATTGTCATACGGTGTACATCCTCTTGGTCCGACGTTGAGGTTGCTCCCCGCAATATAAAATTTCCCATTATAAATAAAAGTTGTGCCTTCGGGAATCGTGATGTAATTCCACTGATTGGGGAAATCATCATAATCCGGCCACGAGCCGTTTACGGGAATGCCCGTTTCGGGTATGATATTGCCCATTGACTTTTCGGGGGAAAATGCCGTGAGCTCATATTCGCTGTCATATGCCGAAATGTATTTGCCCTTGACCGCTGCGCTTACTCCGCCGAATGTAAAGGAAAAGTCCTGAACAGCACCTTTGTCATAGGTTATTCCGGAGTTTGCCTCTGAGGTATAAAGCGTATTAATCATACGGTCGCCCGCTGTTCTTATTTCGCCCGAACGAACGGCTAAATTAGCGGCGGTGAGAAATCCGCCCGTAAGTATAGTTACCGCAAGCGTAAATAACGCTATTGAGGCGATACATTCAACAAGAGTCGAGCCTTTAAAGTTTTTCATAAACACCTATCCATTTCTGACATAATCTATGCCATAGGTATCATAAGACGTAACAGCCCACGTCGTTTCCGACTGCTTTTTTATCACGGCTGAAAAAGTAAAGCTTAAATCACCTTTTGAGGAGGTTGAAGAAACGATAATTATATCCTTTGAGCTATTGCACTTCGCCGTCACTAAACAATCGCCCATTTTTTTGTCGGACGGGAAAATGTTGCTTTCTGAAACCGCATTCGGCGCATTATTTATAATCATATCAAGAAGATTTTTATTTGCGCTGTCAACTACTGCGGCGGAAACAGTTATTGTTGAGGATTTTGCTGTCAGCTCAAGCTGTCGTTTCATATTTTCGTTTGCACTTCTTTGAACCATCGCATACGAAACAGAAAGAGCAGCCGCCGCAAAAACCGCAAATATTAAAATAACCGCAATCGCCCATACAAGAACGGAGCCTTTGTTATCATTTTTCATAATACCCCTGCTTTTTATTCTGTTAAAATAATATACGTTAAGTCAAGATTGAGATAATAGGTGCCGTCCTTTTGCTGAATCTGATAATCGGATATGATTAGCTTTGTATTCCCCGCAAGCTCATTTATAAGACTGTACATTGAAGCTAAATCCCCTCTTGCCTCAGCAGAAGCCTTGTATTTTTTGAAATACGACAATTCGGGTGAGGTTTCTTCTTCGGTAGTTTCAGCAGTAGTTTCGCTTTCGTCATCTTCCTCCGTTATCAGAGAAATCACAAGAGAAAGCGGCTGGAGATTATATTTTTTCAGCATTGACGTTGTTGTCGAATCAATGTCGTCCTCCGAAATATCCTTAAAAAATGACTTTTGTGTTTTGTCCATATTTTCTTTAAGTGTATCAAGCTCGGATTGTCTTGACACGCCGTCGGCTATCGATAGGTTCATTGAAAGCTTTTGCTGTGCTAGAACTTCTTTTTGTTCAGCGGCGGCATCATAAAGCTTTTTAAAGGGCGAAATTATAAAGAACAAAGCCCCGACAATAATTGCGACGCACACCATAAAATATATAAGAAAACTTTCACGCGATGTTAATTTGCTCATAAAATCAACGCTTTCCTTTCAGGTCTATTCGAGTGTGAATTCGACGGACATCATATAAATCTGAGTGTCCTCAAAATATTTATACCCTGAATAGCTTATAACCTTGAATTCCTTTACGCTTTCAATCCTTTTCACAAAAGCGGAGCATTCCGAAACGTCAGCAGTTTTTATAGCAACAGACAGTGTCGAGGAATCCGAATGATAGGTTATGTTGTCGAGGATTGTTTTTTCGTTAAGACAGGCGGATATTTTGTTAAAAACGCTAAGTCCTGTTCTTTTTATTTCTCCGAACCTTGCGGCTTCCTTTTCAATTACAACATTTTTTCGGTTAAGCTCTGAAAGCTCGGTAAGGAGCGTTTCGTCAAGCACAGATTTTTCGGTGTTCCCCGTATCATTTACAAAAGCCGAAAGCTCGGCAATATCGGCGGACAGTCCGACAATGCCCTGCCAATAATAATAAACCGTTCCCGACAAAGCCAGAAAGATAAACACAATAAAAAGAACCCTGCCCGTTATCGGCTTTTTCCGCATTACCTTTTTAGGCTTTTTATAATACGATTCAAGAAGATTAAGGTCCTTGTATTTTAGCTGATTCAATATCAAAGCCCCCTTTCGGTCAAAGCGCCGATATTGTAAATATAATCGCCGGTGTTAGTCATTCTGATATTCCTGCCCGTGATTATATTGCTTTTGAAAATATTAAGTGAAAGCACGGTGAGGTTAAGCTCGTTCAGAATTCCGTTAAGAATGCTTATCTGGCGTTCATCAAGCCCCGAAATGTATATTTCATTGACCTCCGAGCCGTTCCTCTGTGATTTATTGAACTGTATTATTGAAGAAATATGCGAAACAAGCTCCGAAAAATATTCCTCCGTCCCGAATTCGTTCAAAAGCCTTGCCCTTGACGAATAATAATATCTGCCGTTCACAAAAAGGAACGAGGATATGTTTGACGAATTTACATTAAGGATAATATAAGACTTGTTCGCTAGTTCTCTTATACTACGGGTATATTTTATAACGCAATTTAGTGCCGTGTCAATGGATTTAAGCTTGATTTTAAGGCTCCCGAAAAGCTCGATATAATTTTTTATCATATTTTTCTGTATGGCATAGCAAAGAATAGTCCCGTTGTTTTCGGCGTTCTTCGGGGAAATTACGGTATAATCGAAAAAATAGTCGTCGCCGAGCGTTTCAATCCCCGAAAATTCATTTTTAACCGCCACGATAAGCTTTTCTTCGTTCATCAGCGGGACAACGGCAAGCTTTGTGTGAATAAGACTGCTGTCGATTATAACGCTCACGTTTTTGCCGAAAAGCTTTCTGTCGCTTTTAATTTCCGAAAGGACATCACTGACGTTATAGCTGTCGGTGATAACTCCGTTAATGACAGAGCCTTCTCTCAGCTTAAAGCTGTCATAAGCCTTCACAAAAATCCCCTTTGATTTTTGTGTTCCCTTTAATACCGATATTTTATCGTTGAGAAAACATAATGTGGTTTCCAAATTCTTCACTTCCTTAGCCGATGTTCTGATAGAGGGTGATAATGGGGAGGAGTACCGAAAGTGCGATAAATCCTACAATAACCGCCATGAATACAATCATCACAGGCTCAATGACGGTAACGAGCTTCTGAGTGGCAATTTCGGCTTCATAATCAAACGAATCCGCCATACTGTCAAGCATTTTGTTAAGCTGTCCCGATTCCTGACCTACAAAAACTGAAAGCGCAAGCTTTATGTCAAAGCCGTCTATTTTTTCAAGTGACGATGAAAGAGCCTCACCGTTTCTTATGTCGTCTATTACTTTGGGAAACTGACTTTCAATATAGCTGTTGCCTATCGTGCTGACGGCAATAGGAATAGCCGCAATCATTGACATTCCGCTTGAATAAAGGGAACTCAGCGTTCTTGAAAATCTTGCTGTACAGATTATTCGGTTTAGCTTCCCGATTACGGGGAAAGAAAGCTTTGTTTTGTCGAGTGAATATCTTACCGACGGGATTTTTCTTATATACGAAACAAGCCCCGCTATGACGGCCGCCAGAAGAAGAATGAGATACCAGTAGTGAGTTATGCCATAGCTTATTGCAACAACGATTCTTGTAACAAGCGGGAGTTCGATGTCCTTAAAAAGCTTGAAGAAGTTCGGAAGAATAACCGTAAAAATCACGATAACGACGACGACGAGAAGCCCCATAAGTATTTTCGGATACATAAGCGCGGATTTGATTTTAGCTTCAAGGCGGTGCTCTTTAGTATAGTACGCCGCCATTTTTGAAGAAACAAGATCAAGAGTACCGCTTTCTTCACCCGATTTAAACATATTTACAATAAGTGAAGGGAAAGTCTGCCCTTGATTTTTCATAGCCTCTGACAGTGTCATGCCGTTGCTTATATCATCATAAAGGGCAGTATAAATCTCCTTGATTTTCGGCTTTATATCGCGCCTTAGCATAATTTCAAGAGCTTTAATAATGCTTATCCCCGATTCGGTCATGGTGGAAAGCTCCTGTGAAAAGTCCGAAAGCTCATTCTTTTTAAGCCTGTATACAGGCTTTCTGTTTTCGGGAATTTCATAACAGCTTTCCACAAATATACCGCTTGAATGAAGCGACGTTATCATTTCATCGCCGCTTGCGGCACTGAAAACGCCCTTCACTTTTTTTGAGTTTAAGTTTGTTCCGACATATTTAAAATCAGGCATAGCCAATCCCTTTCAATATTTTATCAAGCAAATTCAGATACAGCTCAATCAGCTTTTGTCCGTACATTAAAGAAAGCATTATTCCCGTACATAAAAACGGTCCGAATGGGATATGATCGTCTTTTGTAAGCTTTTTGAACAGAAATTTTATCAATATATAAATACCCGCTAAAATAATTGCCATAAAAAATGCGATAAGGTTAAGCTTAAATCCGAGAAACAGTCCCGAAGCCGCAATTAGCTTTATATCGCCCACTCCGAAAGCATCTTTTTTAAAAAATACAAAAATTAATAATGGAGCACTTGCGAAGAAAACGCCTGAAACTCTGCTTAACGGTGAAATTTCGCCGAAAACAAAAAAAGATATGACGGAAAGCGGGATTATTAAGAAAATTAAAATATCCGGAATTATCATTTTGTCATAATCAATAAGCGCTATTGTGACAAGAACAGCACATAATCCGAAAACTAAAAGTGCCTTTGCGGTAAAGTAGTAATGAATAAATATTATCACCGCGAGTATTCCGACAAAAAGCTCAACAGCGGGATAACGAAAAGAAATAGAACTTTTACAGCTTCGGCATTTTCTTTTTAATATAAAAAAGCTTAAAAGCGGGATTAAGTCATAGGTTTTTATTTGTTTTTTGCAGATAGGACAAAACGAACGTCCTTTCAGCGAAATATTGTTTGGAAGTCTGTAAACAATAACGTTTATAAAGCTCCCGATACAAATCCCGAGGACAAATATAAATAAGTACAAAAGAAAGTACATAAGATAAAGCATTTAAAGTTTTCTCCCCGAAAAACATTTTAACAAAGGCTCTTAATCAAATGAAAAAGAGCCTTTGTTTTAATATTAAGAAATTACTGCGGGTGTACCGGGGGTGATAGTAACTGTTTTACCTCCGACATAAACCAACTGTGTGACTTTTCCTTTGGCATCTAGTATGGTATTTTATAATTATACAATATTAGTATAACCCTAAGTATAGATTTAATTTGAACTAAGGTAAAAATATATGCCTAAACTATGTTGTATAAAAGTGAAGTTTATTAAATTATACCAAATTAATAGACATTGTATTAAAAATAATTTAAAAATATTTATCAAAGCTCTTGACTACTTAGAACAAATGTTCTATAATACGAATAAAGGAATTTCAAAGCACTATATAATCAAAAAGAGGAGGAAATATTTGAAAAGATGATAAAATACGGCGAAAAGAGGGTGACAGTATTTGAGAATGAAGCGTATTTCATTTGATAACCCTGAGGCTTTTGCGGAACTTATAAAGAATCCACAAGGGAATTACGGCGATGACAGAATGCATTCCGTTGCTGTTCGTGCGTTGAGGGAAATTGTAAAAGAAGAATTATCTGAAAGACAAAAACAATTTATTGTGTTATATTATTATGAGAATAAAAAAATGACTGATATCGCCGATATCTGCGGGGTGAATGTTTCTACCGTATCGCGTACGCTAAGACGCGCGAGGAAAAATATCACCGACCGAATGAAATATTATTATTTAAAATAAGCGAGGAGATTATTGATGAATACACCCATATATGATTTTTTACAGAGATATGCCGACGGCGATACGACAAGGCTTCATATGCCGGGACATAAGGGGAAAATTTACTGCGATCCGCTTGCCCCTTTGTATCCTTACGATATTACTGAAATAAAAGGTGCGGACGAACTTTTTTCTCCGTCGGGGATTATTAAGGAAAGTGAAGAAAATGCCGCAAGGCTTTATAACACAAAGGGAACGTTTTATTCGGCGGGCGGCTCAACGCTTTGTATACAGACAATGCTTGCACTTGCCGCAAAGCCCAAAACAACGGTTATTGCTCCCCGAAACGTACATAAAGCGTTTATTAACGCCTGTGTTCTTCTTGACCTTGACGTCGGCTGGGTTTATCCGTCCGAAAGCAATGCTGACGATACAATAATATCATACAGCTATTCGCTTGATAATATTGAAAAAGCAGTCATAGAAGCTGAAAACCCAGCCTGTATTTACATAACCTCACCCGATTATTACGGGCGAACGGCGGATATTGAGGGAATTTCAAGGCTTGCAAAAAAATATAAGCTTCCGCTTTTAGTGGATAATGCTCACGGCGCACATCTTGCGTTTCTTGAAAGAAACATTCACCCAATCACGCTCGGTGCGGATATGTGCTGTGATTCGGCGCATAAAACACTCCCCGTGCTTACCGGCGGTGCATATCTTCATGTCAATAACGAAAAATATCTCCCGTTTGTCAAGGACACGATGGCACTTTTCGGCTCGACAAGTCCGTCTTATTTGATAATGTGTTCGCTTGACCTTTGCAATAATTATATTGAAAATCAGATAAAAGAGGATTTGTCTGACATTACAAAGCATATAAATGCTCTTAAAGAAAAGCTTTCGCCGTCGTGGAGCATTATAGAAAGCGAGCCTTTAAAACTGTCTGTCCTCACCGCTTCGGACGGGATTGACGGTAACGAGCTTTCCGAGCATATGCGAAAATGCGGAATAGAATGTGAATATTCCGACGAAAGCTCAATAGTTTTTCTTTTTTCGCCGCTTAATTCGAGTGAAGATACCGAAGCACTTTTCGATGCTTTTTCGGAGTTTAAAAAGCCGTCAGTAAAAAAGGATTTTTCACCTGTAATTATTCCCCGCCCGAAAAAATCAATGTCACTGAGAGAGGCGACTTTATCCGAAAATGAAATTATATCTGCGGAAAATGCATTCGGAAGAATATGCGGGAAGACAAAGGTAACCTGTCCCCCGGGAATAGCCGTCGCCGCGGGAGGGGAAATTATTGACGAGGAATGTATTGCAATGTTTAAAAAGTATAATATCAGGGAAGTTAGTGTGGTTAAACCTCAACTATAAATAAATACTGCGTGTACACTATGATAATAGTATACACGCAGTATTTTTAATATCTATTTATCAGCCATCATACAGCACAGTATTTTTCTTATAAATCAACCTCAAAAACTAAAAACATTTTTTCTTGCATATACTTTAAAAATATGTTAATATAAAAATTAACCGGAAGCAAAATAATTCGGTATATGTAAAGGGGGATTTGTAATGAAGCTTGTATATGCAATTGTCAATAATGACGACAGCCATTCCGTAGCGGTTTCTCTTACAAAGGCGGGATTTTCCGCAACAAAGCTTGCCTCAACGGGAGGATTTTTGATGTCCGGCAATACAACCTTTCTTATATGTGCTGAAGATGATAAAATAAATGAAATAATTGAAATTATAAAGAAAAAAAGCCACAGGAGAAAACAGTTCGTACCCTCTGCGACTTCATACGGGATTGGAACATATACGTCTATTCCAGTTGAGGTTTCCGTCGGCGGGGCTACTATTTTTGTGACAAATATCGAACATTTCGAGAAGGTTTAGCGCGTGGAAAAGATTTTCGGAAACAGAACGGTTTTGGACACCTTTGAATCCATGCTTAAAAACAACCGTGTCGCCCATGCCTTTCTGATTTTCGGGGCAAAAGGACTTGGGAAGAAAAGCATAGCCGCATATATGGCTTCAAAAATTGCTGAAACGACACATCCCTTTTCTCACCCCGACATTATCTTTGCACAGCACAGCGGGAAGACAAACGGATTTTCAGTAGCTGATTTAAGGAAAATCTGCTCGGACGCATATATTATTCCGAACACAAGCGAAAGAAAAGTATATGTTTTTAACGACTGTGACAATATAAGCACGGCGGCTCAGGACACGCTTTTGAAAATCGTTGAAGAGCCTCCGCCGTATGCACATTTTATATTCACCGCTTCGGATAAAAGCATTTTCCTCCCCACGATTATTTCAAGGGTAATTTCTTTGGGAGTAAGCGAATGCTCTTATGATGAATGCAAAGAGGCGCTTTCGGGAGATTATTCTATTGAAGATATAAACGAGGCTTATTCCGTTTTTTCGGGGAATATCGGTCTTATGAAGGAATACCTAATCGGCGGGAACCTTAAAACCGCGGTATCGGTCACAAAAGATATTACTGAAAGTATTATTTCTGGAAATGAATACGATATGTTAAAGGCGCTTAACGGGCTTGATAATGACAGAGAGATGGCGAAAACCGTCCTTTCAATGGTGGACAAGGTTATCAGGGACTGTTCGGTTATGAAAATTTCGGAGGTCGGACCGATAAGCTGTTATTCAAAAGGCGCGAAAAAACTTTCCGATTCAATCTCCGTCAAAAAAGCGGGAATTATTCACGGGATAACCGAAAAGACACTAAAAGAGCTTGACACAAACGTTAATTTAAGCATTATGCTGTCGTCTTACTGCGCACAGCTTATAAGCATAAGATAAGGAGAATACAATGGCTGAAATAATAGGTGTAAGATTTAAAAGCGTAGGGAAAATATATTATTTTTCTCCGGGGGGACTTAATATTCCTGTTGGTGAAAAAGTAATCGTTG
>DAOPYP010000044.1:0-12684 GCA_035352975.1 Oscillospiraceae bacterium | reverse complement strand
CCGTATAAAACATACAGGTTGAGATTGTTCCCGGTGTAGGATAAAAATCCTGAACCTGTTCAGGACGGATTTGATTTTCTTTTAAAAACAAAGCAAGCTCAATCGCATCCTTTAAAGTCGAACCGGGGTGCGACGACATAAGATACGGAACAAGATACTGCTCTTTTCCTATTGATTTTGTAATTTTATAAAATTTTTCCTGAAACTTTTTATATGCCTCTATATGAGGCTTACCCATTTTATCAAGCACGGCTTCGGAACAATGCTCCGGCGCAACTTTAAGCTGACCGCTTATGTGATGCGTTATAAGCTCTTTCATAAATTGATCGTTTTTGTCTTCTATAAGGTAATCATAGCGTATCCCCGAACGTATGAAAACCTTTTTCACTTTATCTATTTTCCTTAATTTTCTTAGCATTTCAAGGTATTCGGTATGGTCGATCTCAAGATTTTTGCACGGAGTCGGCGCAAGACATTTTTTACCCTTGCAAAGTCCCGATTCAAGCTGTTTTCCACAAGACGGTTTTCTGAAATTTGCTGTCGGTCCTCCGACATCGTGAATATACCCCTTGAAATTTTTAAGCGTTGTAAGAAGCTTGGCTTCACCTATAACCGATTCTTCACTGCGACAGGTGATTTTTCTTCCCTGATGAAGCGCAATTGAACAGAAATTGCAGTACCCGAAGCAGCCCCTGTTATGCGTTATTGAAAATTCAACCTCTTCAATTCCGGGAACTCCGCCATCCTTTTCATAAATGGGATGGTATGTTCTCATATAGGGGAGCGCATAAACCTCGTCAAGCTCCTTTTGAGTAAGGCTTAACGACGGCGGATTCTGAACAAGCATTTTTCTTGTCTGACGCTGAATTACAGTCTTCCCGTAAACCTCGTCCTGTTGGTCGTACTGAATACGGCAAGCCTTTGCATACATTTCTTTACTATCAAAAGCCTGCTTGAGCGACGGACATTCCGCACATCCAAACGGCGTATTTTCAGGCTCGGTCAGATAGCAAGTACCTCTCACGTCTGTAATAGAGTGAATATCGTCACCGTTTTTTAGACGTTCGGCAAGTTCAGCAATCTGATGCTCTGACATTCCGTACATAAGTATATCGGCGGTACTTTCCTCAAGAATTGACGGTTTTACTTTATCATCCCAGTAATCGTAATGAGCAAATCTCCTTAACGAAGCTTCAAGTCCGCCGATCATAATGGGAAAATCGCCGTAAATTTCACGAAGCTTTTTACAGTAGACAGTAACCGCACGGTCGGGGCGTTTTCCAGCTTTTCCGCCGGCAGTGTATGCATCCTCAGAGCGCAGGCGTTTTGCCGCGGTATAATGTGCAACCATCGAATCTATGTTTCCCGATGTAACAAGAAACGACAGCTTCGGTTTCCCGAGCTTTTTAAAGTCATCATTGCTTTTCCAGTCGGGCTGAGAGATAATGCCGACGGTAAAGCCCTTTGATTCGAGAACACGGGAAATAATCGCCACGCCAAAGCTCGGGTGGTCAACATATGCGTCGCCCGTTATATAAACAAAATCAAGCTGATCAATGCCTCTGTCTTCCATATCTTTTTTTGAAATCGGCATAAATCCGCTCATAATTATCTCCTTAAATTATATTTCCACAATCAACGCATCATCAGGCTCTTCAAATTTATCATTCATAAGGCTTATAAGATTATCATCAACAAAATAGCTGCGTTTATCGTTCAAGCTGTTTCTTTTTTCAATGCGTTGTTCCCATAGTTTGTCATCAACTTTAACATAATACAGCTTTGTATTAATTCCGCGTTCGGAATAATATCGGCGGACGGAATTTCTTTCGGAAGCTGTCCAGAAACCCCAGTCAAGAATGACGTTTGTTTCAGAAGCAATAATCTGCTCGGATAGCTTAATAAGGTATTTTTTGACTTTAGTGAGAACATATTCGTGTCTTTCGCCCAACTGTTCATCAAAAATTCCAAGCATTATTTCATCGCAGGAAAGGATAACTGCATTCTGCTCCGATTTAAGCTTTTCGGCAAAGGTTGTTTTACCACTGCATATCTTCCCGCATATCAAGATAATTTCAGCCAATATCACTCGCCCCTTAAAATCAATTATGACTTACCGCTTCCTGATTTGTACTTGCGGAGTTAAGCTTTCTCTGATACCATTGCTCCTTTGACATAGTTACTGTTCTCGGCTTTGCTCCCTCAAAAGGACCTACAACACCCAGCTCCTCAAGCTCGTCAATTATTCTTGCCGCCCTCGCATAGCCGAGCTTAAGCTTTCTCTGGAGATATGAGGTTGATGCCTGTCCTGCCTCGATAACTACTTCAATAGCTTTTTCAATCATTTCATCACCGGAATCAATTGAACCGCCCTCAGAGGATTTTTCGCCCTTCGGAACAGGAACGTTCTTTTCAATTTCCTCCATTATATTATCGTCATAATCAGCCTTGATTTCATTTTTAATATACGAAACTACTGCCTCAACCTCTTTATCGGTAACAAAACACCCCTGAACTCTTGATGGCTTTGGCGTTCCCGACGGATAGAACAGCATATCTCCTCTTCCGAGAAGCTTTTCTGCACCTGCGCCGTCAAGAATTGTACGGCTGTCAATCTGTGAAGAAACGGCAAACGCTATTCGGCTCGGAATATTCGCCTTGATAACGCCTGTGATAATGTCAACGGACGGTCTTTGAGTTGCGATAACAAGGTGCATTCCCGCTGCTCTCGCCATCTGTGCAAGACGGCAGATTGAGTCCTCAACTTCATTCGGAGCCGCCATCATAAGGTCGGCAAGCTCGTCTATGATTATTACAATCTGAGGAAGAGGATCTATTCCCTCTGCGGTTTTGGCAAATTCGTTAAAACTTTTCAGGTCACGAACGTTATTGTCCGCAAACATCTTATATCTTTTCAGCATTTCCATAACTGCCCAGTTAAGTGCTCCCGCCGCTTTTCTCGGGTCGGTTACCACGGGAATTAAAAGATGAGGAATACCGTTGTAAATTCCCAATTCAACAACCTTAGGGTCAATCATAAGAATACGAACCTGGTCGGGTGAGGATTTATACAAAAGACTCATTATAATTGAATTTATGCACACGGATTTTCCCGAGCCTGTCGAACCGGCAATAAGGACGTGCGGCATTTTTGCAATATCCGCAATTACTACGTTTCCGGCAATATCACGTCCAAGTGCAAATGAAACCTTGCTTTTGAATTCATCAAAATCCTTTGTTTCGACAAGCTCACGGAGTGTAACAATGTCCACGTTTTTATTAGGAATTTCTATTCCGACAGCGGCTTTCCCCGGAATTGGTGCTTCAATTCTTACTCCAGCGGCGGCAAGATTAAGCGCAATATCATCTGCAAGACCTGTGATTTTCGATATTTTAACGCCTGCTGACGGCTGTAATTCATACCTTGTAACGGTCGGTCCTCTGTGAATATCAACAATTCGTGTCTGTACGCCGAAGCTTTTAAGAGTGTCGACAAGAATGTCGGCGTTCTGTTTCAGCTCGACTGTGGCATTTTCTCCCGCTGTTGATGCTTTCGGAAGGGTAAGAAGACTTATAGGAGGATATTTGTAAACATTAAGCTCGTTGTTCTGCTCATAAAGACGGGTCTGTCCGTTTTCGTCAATAATAGGATTTTCAATTGGCGCATTGGGTACGGCTTCCGTCGTATCCACAGCTTTTTTTATAATTTCTTCAAGGTCGTTTCCTGCGGTCTTTGCCTTTTCTTCAAGCTTTTCCTTTGTAATTTTCGGTGAAATTACAGGATGAATGGGAAGAGGCTCGCTTTCAACAGTTTCCTCCTGAGGCTTAGCCTGCGATTTTGGCTTAGGCTCAACGGGAATAGGTATATCAATATTGTCAAACTTCGGCTTTCTCGCTTCTTTTGGAATATCCTCGTTAGGCGGAAGTTTTTGTTTTGTTTTAACGTCTTTTTCAATTGCTTTTGCACCGGGAGAAAGCTTGAAATCCTCTTCCTTTGCCTGCTTCATTGCACTTCCGATTTTCCTGAAAGGCTTATAAAAAATGCCGAGAAACGAAATAACGCTTATGTCGGTAATCAGCATTATGCAGACAAACGCCATAAGAAGTATTATTATTGCGGCGCCTGTTTTATTGAAAATTGCAAGCAGCGGCCAGCCGAGAACGGCACTTAAAACTCCGCCGCCGCTTAAACTTTTGCCGTTATTGTAAAGGATTGATATTTTGTTGAAAAAGCCTGTACCCTCAACAGCCCCGACAAAGAAAATCTGAATAATTCCGCTTGTCAGAAGAATCAGCGTAAGCCCTTGAAGAAGCTTCCCCGCAACGGCTTTTCCCGACTTGTCCTTTGCAATCATAACCGAAGCATATATAAGTATGACAGGTACTATAAAAACCGATATTCCGAAAATTCCTCTTAAAAAAATATGTATGGCGTACCACGCGGATTCGCCTTGAATTATTCCGAGCAGGAGAATCAATATCCCTGCCGCAAAAAGAATAACCGACCAGAACTGCTTGTCGGTAGTTTTCGCCGGTGTGCTTTTTTTCCTTGCTGCCACTTTTCTTTTCCCCTTTTTAAAATGTTCTGTTCCCCGACGGATCATATTCCCCCGAAAGATATTTTGTCAGATCTGTGGTATGAAGACGGAAAAAGCATTCTCCGTCAGCGCCTTTCCTATATTCGGCAATACCGCCCTCTATTTTTTTATACTGCGGCTCAGAAACTGCATTCTGTGCCGCAAAAATATCGTATTCATTAATTATCGTATACAATACCATTCTATTTTTCCTCGTTTTTATCATCGGGATATTTTTCATCAGCTTCTTCAATAAGCTTATAAAGGCATTCTATTGCGTCACTTAATCCTCCGAGATAATCTATTAGTCCTTCTTTTACAGCTTTTTCGCCGTCAATTACCGTTCCCACGTCCATAACAAGCTCGCCAGTCTGTAAAAGCAGCTGTCTGAAACGTTGTTCGGATATTCTGCTGTTTCGGGTAACAAAATTAACTATTCTGTCCTGCATCTTGTCAAAATACGATAATGTCTGAGGAACGCCGAGAACAAGTCCGTTCATGCGGACAGGGTGAATTGTCATTGTCGCCGACGGAACGATAAAGGATTTTTTTGCACTTACCGCAAGTGGCACGCCTATTGAATGTCCCCCGCCCACAACAATTGAAACTGTCGGAGTCTTCATTCCCGCAATTAATTCCGCTATTGCAAGCCCCGCCTCGACATCTCCGCCAACCGTATTGAGAATAATCACAAGTCCCTCAATTGTCCTGTCCTGTTCGATTGCAACAAGCGACGGCATGATATGCTCGTATTTTGTGGTTTTGTTCTGAGGGGGAAGAATATAATGCCCCTCAACCTGTCCTATTACAGTAAGGCAATGTATAAGGTGCTTGGAATTTCTTGTTGTTATCTGTCCTGTTTCTTCAATAGTATCCTGCTGTTCATTTTCTTTATTGGAATTCTCTTCACAGTCGGCTTTGGTTTCTTCATTATTATTCATCTTACTGCTCCCATATTTTTTAAATATATTTTGAGACAGTATGAAATAATATATACATATGTTTTAATTATATAATTTTAAATATTTAAAGTCAACATCATTTTAATACGCTAAAAAAGCATGTACTTAAAAATATCTTTAAATATTATACTACTTGTCTGTGAAATTGTTGACAAACACACTGTATATAGTATAAAATGTAATTATTATAACACTATACAACTAACAACGGATTGAAAGGAACGATATAAAGTAATGGGACTTACACTTGCAGAAAAAATACTTAAAGCTCATATTGTCGACGGCGAAATGGTTAAGGGAAACGAAATAGGTATCCGCATAGACCAGACATTAACGCAGGATGCAACAGGCACTATGGCATACCTTGAATTTGAGGCTATGGGTGTTCCCCGCGTAAAGACAGAAAAATCGGTAGCTTATATAGACCACAACACACTACAATCAGGCTTTGAAAATGCCGACGACCACCGTTTTATCGGCTCTGTTGCAAAAAAACACGGAATTTATTTTTCTCGCCCAGGAAACGGTATCTGTCATCAGGTTCATCTTGAACGCTTCGGCGTTCCCGGAAAAACGCTTATAGGGTCGGACAGCCATACCCCCACAGGCGGCGGAATAGGTATGATTGCGATAGGTGCGGGCGGACTTGACGTTGCTGTTGCAATGGGCGGCGGCGCTTATTATATTACCTGCCCCAAAATTGTAAAGGTGGAGCTTACAGGGAAATTACAGCCTTGGGTTGCGGCAAAGGACGTAATTCTTGAAGTGCTTAAAAGACTTTCCGTAAAGGGCGGAGTTGGAAAAATTATCGAATACTGCGGAGAGGGCGTGAAATCGCTTTCCGTTCCTGAACGTGCAACTATCACAAACATGGGTGCCGAGCTCGGCGCAACAACTTCAATTTTTCCGTCGGACGAAATTACAAGAGAATTCTTAAAAGCACAAAAGCGTGAGGACGTATGGACTGCTCTTTCGGCTGATGCTGATGCTGTTTATGACGAGATTGTTGAAATCAATCTTTCAGAACTTGTTCCGCTTGCGGCTTGTCCTCATTCACCTGACAATATAAAATCCGTTTCTGAAATCGGAAATATCAAAATCGATCAGGTTTGTATAGGCTCCTGCACAAACTCGTCACTTCTCGATATGCTTAAAGTTGCACATATTTTAAAAGGGAAAACCGTTCATCCAGATGTATCACTTTCAATTGCTCCCGGTTCAAAGCAGGTTCTCAATATGCTTGCTAAAAACGGAGCTTTATCTGTTCTTATCGAGGCTGGTGCAAGAATTCTCGAAAGTGCCTGCGGACCTTGCATAGGAATGGGACAGTCGCCTAATTCAAAGGGGATTTCTTTAAGAACGTTTAACAGAAACTTCGAGGGACGCTCTGGCACAAAGGACGGACAGATTTATCTTGTTTCACCAGAAATGGCAGCGGCTTCTGCAATTACAGGCATTCTCACCGATCCGAGAGATTTAGGGGATATGCCTGAATTCAAGCTTCCCGAAATATTTGAAATCAATGACAATATGATAGTTCCCCCCGCTGACGAAAAGGATATGGACAGCGTTGAGATTTTAAGAGGTCCTAACATAAAGCCTTTCCCAGAAACTGCTCCGCTTCTTGCAACAATTGAAGCAGGCTGTTCTCTCAAGGTTGGCGACAATATTACCACAGACCATATTATGCCGGCGGGTGCTAAAATTCTTCCGCTCCGCTCAAATATTCCCGCTATATCACAATACTGCTTTGCGGTATGTGATGAGGCTTTCCCGAAAAGAGCAAAGGAAATGGAAAAGAGCATAATCGTTGGAGGTTCAAACTACGGACAGGGTTCATCAAGAGAACACGCCGCACTTGCTCCGCTTTATCTCGGGGTTAAGGCTGTTCTTGTGAAATCCTTTGCAAGAATTCACCGTGCAAACCTTATAAATGCGGGCATCCTCCCCCTCACATTCGCAAATGAAGCCGATTATGATAATATTTCGCAGGGGGACGAGCTTATTCTCCCCGATGCAAGAAAATTCATAAGCGACGGAAAAGCGGAGCTTACACTTAT
Source organism: Oscillospiraceae bacterium (assembly GCA_035352975.1). Taxonomy (GTDB): domain Bacteria; phylum Bacillota; class Clostridia; order Oscillospirales; family Ruminococcaceae; genus DAOPYP01. The sequence goes on along the minus strand of DAOPYP010000044.1, from coordinate 5,085 downwards.
AAATAAAACATCTGGAAAAGAAATCACGGTGCTTTGTGAATTAAGCGGACGCACAAAGGATATTATACTTGCGGGAGGACTTCTCGACTACACAAGAGAGAGTCTGAAGTAATTTTAGGAGAATTTTTATGACAGAAAGGCGCGGGCTTAACGCAAATATCCTTAAATATATTGCTGCGGTGGCCATGCTTATCGACCACGTCGGCTGGGCGTTTGTTCAGACAAATTCAGTTATGGGACAGGCTATGCATCTTATAGGGCGTTTTACTGCTCCGATAATGTGCTATTTTATTGCGGAAGGGTATTACCACACAAGAAATATTGAAAAATATCTTTTAAGGCTCGGGATATTTGCCGCAATACTGCACTATCCGTTTGTGATTGCCGAATTTTTTCAAGGTAACCGCATTCAATTTATAAACGGACTTATTTTTATAAATCCTCAGTTTTCCATTACTAATTCAAGCGTTATTTTCACTTTATTTCTTGGATTATGCGCATTAACGATATGGAAAATGCAAAAAAATTCTGTTCTTAAAATTCTTTCAATTATCGGAATATGCTTTGCTTCTTTATTCGGCGACTGGATGTTTTTCGGCGTCCTTTGGGTTTTAGGCTTCGGGATTTTCAGGGGTAATCTGAAAAAGCAGCTTATATTTTACTACATTGTCGCCGCTTTGGAAATAATGGCGATCGTACTTCCAAAGCTAATTTCGGGCGCTCCGCTTACTAATGTTATATGGCAGTCTGGGCTACTTATCGCTCCGTTGTTCATCCTTTTATACAACGGGAAAAGAGGAAGCGCACACCCCTTTAACAAATGGTTCTTTTATGTATTCTATCCTTTGCACTTATTGATTATCGGTATTCTGAAAATTTATATATTTTAATTCACGGAGGTAAAAAATGGCTGATAAAATTAAAATGAAAACCCCGCTTGTCGAAATGGACGGCGACGAAATGACAAGAATTATATGGAAGATGATAAAGGATATTCTCCTTACTCCATATATTGACCTTAACACTGAATATTATGACTTAGGACTTCCCCACAGAAACGAAACAAACGATCAGGTTACATTCGATTCCGCCGAAGCAACAAAAAAATACGGCGTTGCGGTAAAATGTGCAACAATTACTCCGAATGCGGAAAGAATGCCCGAATACAACCTCAAGGAAATGTGGAAGTCGCCTAACGGAACAATCCGTGCAATTCTTGACGGAACTGTTTTCAGAACTCCTATCCTTGTAAAAGGAATTACTCCGTTTATTCCCACATGGAAAAAGCCTATAACTATTGCCCGTCATGCTTACGGCGACGTTTATAAAAATACGGAAATGACTGTTCCCGACGGTTCAAAAGCCGAGCTTGTCGTAACCGATAAAAACGGAAATGAAACCAGACAGCTTATTCATGAATTTAAAGGCTCCGACGGAATTATTCAGGGACTTCACAATATTGATGAATCAATCGGCAGCTTTGCAAGAGCCTGCTTTAATTTTGCACTTGATTTAAAACAGGATTTATGGTTTGCAACAAAGGATACAATTTCAAAGAAATACGACCACCGTTTTAAAGATATTTTCAATGAAATCTATGCGGCTGAATACAAAGAGAAATTTGAAGCGGCAGGAATTGAATATTTTTATACCCTTATCGACGACGCAGTTGCAAGAGTTATTCGCTCTGAGGGCGGATATATCTGGGCTTGTAAGAATTATGACGGCGACGTAATGTCGGACATGGTTGCTACTGCATTCGGAAGCCTTGCCATGATGACTTCGGTTCTTGTATCACCTGACGGAATTTATGAATATGAAGCGGCTCACGGAACTGTTCAGCGCCATTATTACAAGCACTTAAAGGGTGAAAGAACTTCAACCAACTCTGTTGCAACATTATTCGCATGGACAGGCGCATTAAGAAAGCGCGGAGAGCTTGATAATACACCTGATCTTATTGATTTTGCGGACAAGCTCGAAAAAGCAACTGTTCAGACAATTGAAGAGGGAATTATGACAGGCGACCTTGCTTTACTTTCAACTCTTGAAAACAGAAAGACTGTCGATACCGAAACATTTCTTCTTGAAATAAACAACAGGCTTAAAGAGCTTTTGTAAAAAATGATTGGAGGCATATTAAAAATGTCTAAAGGCAGTAATGTTTCTTCATCTGTTATAAAAAGGCTCCCTAGATATTACCGATTTTTGGGAGAACTGATGAAACAGAACGTCAACCGTATTTCTTCAAGAGAGCTTTCGGAAAAAATGGGGCTGACCGCTTCACAGATTCGCCAGGACTTAAACTGTTTCGGCGGATTCGGACAGCAAGGCTATGGCTATAATATTGAAGAGCTTCACAAAGAGATAGGCAAAATTCTCGGCGTTGACGCGGGATATAAAACTATTCTTATCGGTGCCGGAAATCTCGGAAAAGCCATTGCTGCACACATGAATTTTGAAAAGCGCGGTTGTCATCTTATAGGCATTTTTGATAGCAACAAGTCACTTGAGGGTGAAACAGTTGCGGGTATCACTGTTGAAAATATGGATAAACTGAAGGATTTCTGCAATACTAATAATCCGATAGTTGCGATTTTATGTATCCCAAAAACTGCCGCTCAGGAAATTGCAGAGCTTCTTGTAAAGTTAGGAATTACGGCATTCTGGAATTTCAGCCATTATGACCTGAGAATGACTTACAGTAATATTGTCGTCGAAAACGTTCATCTCGGCGACAGCCTTTTGACACTTACCTATGGCGTAAACAATATTCTTGATTAATAATGTACATAACCGAATTATCAGATTTAGAAATTATCTTTTAATTCGGTTTTGTTATAAAGCCGCCTATGCAATATCAACAATCTCATGCTTATATTATTATTTAATTTTATGAATTTTTTATCTTCAAAAAACATTGACAAAATAATAACAATCTTGTATAATGAGATTGTGATAAAATTAACAATCGCAAATACCCCATCAAATCTTACTTACTGATTTTTGAAAGGAAGAAATTATTATGGCTAAGAATACTGAAACAAAAGACACAGCGCCTAAAATTGATGCTCAGGAAATGATTAATAATTTAGTTGAAAAAGCAGATAAAGCTCTTGACGAGTACATGAAGCTTACTCAGGAGCAAGTTGACAATATTACAAAGGCTATGGCTTTAGCAGGACTTTCCGCTCAAATGAAGCTTGCAAAAATGGCGGTTGAGGAAACTGGACGAGGCGTTTTTGAAGATAAAGTAACAAAAAATATTTTTGCCACAGAATATATTTATCACAGCATAAAGTATGATAAGACCGTCGGCGTAATCGAAGACAACGAGGACGAAAGTTACATTGAAATTGCCGAGCCTATCGGAATTGTAGCAGGCGTTACTCCTACAACAAACCCTACATCAACAACAATGTTTAAATCTATTATATGCGCAAAAACAAGAAATCCTATTATTTTTGGTTTCCATCCATCCGCACAGAAATGTTCAAGGGAAGCGGCTATAATCGTCCGCGATGCGGCAATTAAGGCCGGTGCTCCTGAAAACTGCATTCAGTGGATTGAATACCCTTCAATTGAAGCAACAACCGCACTTATGAATCACCCTAAGGTTGCTATGATTCTTGCTACCGGCGGCTCAGGAATGGTTCGTTCGGCATATTCCGCAGGAAAGCCGGCACTCGGCGTAGGTCCTGGAAATGCTCCTTGCTTCGTTGAAAAAACCGCTAACCTTGAACAGTCACTCACAGACCTTATCGTTTCAAAAGCATTCGACAACGGTATGATATGTGCGTCAGAACAGGCTGCTATCATTGAAGCGCCTATTTATGACAAGGCAGTTAAATTTATGAAGAGTCAAGGCTGTTATTTTGCAACTCCCGAAGAAGTTAAAATTCTTGAACCAATTGTAATCAATCCGTCAAAACAGATGGTTAACCCTGATATAGTTGGTAAATATCCTTATGAAATTGCCGCTTTGGCAGGAATTAAAATTCCTAAGGAAACCAAGGTTCTCTGCTGTGAAATCGGCGATGTCGGAGAAAACTTCCCGCTCTCAAGAGAAAAGCTCTCGCCTGTCCTTGCAATCATTAAAGCTAAGGACGTTGAAGACGGAATGCAGAAGTCTGAAGCTATGCTTAATCTCGGCGGTCTGGGACACACGGCTGTTATTCATTCAACAAACAATGACGTTATAGAAGAATTCGGAAGAAGAATGAAAGCCGGACGTGTTATCGTAAATTCACCTTCTGCTCTCGGCGGTATCGGAGATATTTATAACTCAATGATGCCTTCATTAACTCTCGGCTGCGGCTCTTACGGACGTAACTCAACTTCAGAGAATGTTTCCGCGGCTAACTTAATCAACAAGAAGAGAGTGGCAAAGAGGAGAGTTAATATGCAGTGGTTTAAGGTTCCGGGGAAAATTTTCTTTGAAGCAGGTTCAGTTCAGTATCTTGCAAAAATGCCGAATATTACACGCGCACTTATCGTTGCTGACCCGATGATGGTTAAGCTTGGCTATGTTGACAGAGTAATTTATCAGTTAAACAAGAATGCTAACGGCGTTTCTTATGAAATATTCAGCGATGTTGAACCCGATCCTGACCTTGAAACAGTTAAAAAAGGTACAGAAGCAATGAATTCCTTTAAGCCGGACGTAATAATCGCTCTCGGCGGCGGCTCGGCAATGGATGCTGGAAAGGCTATGTGGCTCTTCTATGAAAATCCGGATGCGGACTTTGTCGGAATGGCTCAGAAGTTCCTGACATCAGAAAAAGAGTTTATAAGTTCCCTAAAATGGGTAAGAAATCAAAGTTTGTCGCTATCCCGACAACATCAGGAACAGGTTCTGAGGTTACTTCATTTGCAGTTATTTCAGACAAGAGCAAGAATATGAAATACCCGCTTGCTGACTATGAGCTTACTCCAGACGTTGCAATAATCGACCCTGAATTTGTAATGAGCGTTCCTCAGTCGCCTACGGCAGACACAGGACTTGACGTTCTTACTCACGCAATTGAAGCTTATGTTTCTATCCTCGCTTCTGATTATACCGACGCTCTTGCACTCGGTGCAATC
>DAOPYP010000043.1:0-13037 GCA_035352975.1 Oscillospiraceae bacterium | reverse complement strand
TATAATCGACGGCTCGGGGCCTAAATACCTTAACTCCGGCGATACCCCCGTATTTAAAAAAAGCCGCAATCTTTTTTCTTTAAATTTTGCGAAATCAAAAAAAGATAAGCGACTTATACTTGCCGAAGGGTATATGGACGTTATCTCAATAAATCAGGCAGGATTTGAAAACGTCGTTGCGACACTCGGAACGGCGCTTACTCCTGAACAGGCTCGGCTTATGGCGCATTATGCCGAAGAAGTCGTTATCGCATACGATTCTGACGGGCCGGGACAAGCTGCCACGCACAAAGCAATTAATCTTCTCGGTGAAGCAGGAGTCAGCACAAAAATAATTAAAATGAATGATGCAAAGGACCCTGACGAATACATAAAAAAATTCGGCGCAATCAGATTCAAGCTTTTGCTTGACAATTCCGACGGAGCAATTTCTTTTGAGCTTCAAAAATGCATGAACGGACTTGATATGGATTCTGATACAGGGAAAATTGAATATTTAAAGCGCGCCGTAAAAGTGCTTGCGGATATAACATCGCCTATTGAAAGAGATGTATATATTTCAAAAATTGCTTCCGAACAGAGCGTTTCAAAAGAAATAATAAGCGAACAGACTAATTCTCTGATAAAGAAAAAAATTAATACGCAGAAAAACACCGAATGGACTCAGATAACCTCGTATTCTTCAAAAATTGATCCGATAAACCCTGATGCTGTTAAATTCCCTAAAGAAACAAAGGCGGAAAAAGGTATTATTTCTTACCTTTTTAATAACCCGGATAAAGCGGATGAAATTTCAAAAAAGCTTCCGCCTGACAAATTTATAACGTCGTTTAATAAAAAAGTTTACGAAATATTAGTAAATAAGATAAAAAAATCTCTTGACTTCGATATTTCTTTGTTATCTGATGAATTTAGTGTGGATGAAATGGGTAGAATATCCGAAATGATAGCAAAAACAAGAGATATTTCTGTTTCAGAAAAAGAAGCGAATGATTATATAAGCGTGTTGCTTTCACATAAAATTATAGAAAATAATGCAGGTATTTCCGATGACGATTTTTTAAAGCTGGCACAGGAACTGAAAAACAAAAAACATTAATCCCGAAGGAGTATAATTTATGAACACCGATAAAAAAGCAACCATTGAAAATCTTATGGAGCAGGGAAGGGCAAGCGGAAAGCTTACAACAAAGGAAATCACAGATGCGCTTGAAGAATTGGATTTTGATGTCGACCAAATGGATACCTTTTATGACAACTGTGCAACTCTTAATATTGAAATTATTGAGGATTTTAATGCCGACAGTGACATTTCCATTCCTATCGCCATTCGGGACGATGTTGAGCTTTCACTTTCTACCGAGGGTATTGCAATTGATGACCCTGTAAAAATATATCTTAAAGAAATCGGACGTGTTCCCCTTCTTTCAGCTGAGGAAGAAATCGAGCTTGCCGAGCGTATGGCTAAAGGCGACCCTTATGCAAGAAAGCGTCTTTCGGAAGCAAACCTCCGTCTTGTCGTTTCCATCGCCAAAAGATATGTCGGACGCGGAATGCAGTTTCTTGACCTTATTCAGGAGGGTAATCTCGGACTTATAAAAGCTGTTGAAAAATTTGACCACACAAAGGGCTTTAAATTTTCAACCTACGCAACCTGGTGGATACGTCAGGCAATTACGCGTGCAATAGCCGACCAGGCGAGAACAATACGTATTCCTGTTCATATGGTTGAAACAATAACGAAAGTAAAAAAGGTTTCCAGCCAGCTTCTTCATAAAAACGGGCACGATCCGTCAGCTGACGAAATTGCCGCAGAGCTTGAAATGCCGGTTGAGCGTGTGCGTGAAATTATGAGAATCGCACAGGATCCAGTTTCTCTTGAAACTCCTATCGGTGAAGAAGAGGACAGCCATCTTGGTGACTTTATTCCCGATGACGATGCTCCAGCTCCAGCTGAGGCGGCATCTCTTATTCTTTTAAAAGAGCAGTTAAGTGAGGTACTTGCTACCCTTACCGACCGTGAAAATAAGGTTTTAAGACTCCGTTTCGGACTTGAGGACGGACGCTCAAGAACTCTTGAGGAAGTAGGAAAAGAATTTAACGTAACACGTGAGCGTATAAGACAGATTGAAGCTAAAGCACTGAGAAAGCTCCGTCACCCAAGCAGAAGTAAAAAAGTCAAGGATTTTCTTGATTAAAGAATAAGAGGTTTATTATGCATATTACGCTTGAATCTGACTATGCCGTCAGAATAGTATCCTGTCTTGCTAACCATAACAACCGCCTTGACGCAAAGACTATTTCTGACAAAACCTGTGTAACCATTCGCTTTGCGCTTAAAATTTTAAGAAAGCTTGTTGCCGGCGGTATTGTAAAATCCTTTAAAGGAACACAAGGCGGATACGAACTTGCAAAGCCGCCGAAAGAAATATCCATTAAAGATGTTATGGAAACGGTAGAGGGTACATACTATCTGAGCCGCTGTCTTGATGAAAATTACTCATGCACCAGAGGGAAATCGGGAATATGCTGTTATCAGAAGGTATTCAGCGAAATTTCTGAAATTGTTCAGGACAAACTGTCCTCGTATACATTTGATATGCTTATTGATAAAGACAAATAATTAAAAATTCACCTTCCAACGCTAAGCTTTGGAAGGTGAATTTTTATTTTATACTTTCATTAAATGCTCTCATAATAAGCATTGCCACTGCCGCACCGGGGTCTTGAAGTGACATTGACGCCTCTCCCCTTGTTGCAGCTCTTCCGTGAACGGCAATCATTGTCGTTGTGTTCCTGAAGCCCTCTTCCGCCGCATATTCAGCGTTGCTCGCCGCCTGTTCAAGACTGTCCTCATTTCTTACAGATGTCTTTAAAGAATGAACGGCAGGCGCAAGTCCGTCAAGAAAGGTTTTTTCTCCCACCTTTGCTTTTCCTCTTAAAGCAACCCCGTCAAGATAAGCTTCAAAAAGCTTTGCAATATCCTCTAGCGAAATTTGCGTTGTGCCTTTAAGAACTTTACCTGCATTCATAAGTCCCGACGCCATAAGCGTACCCATAGTTGACGGAACGGCGATTGACATCGCTTTCCCTGCATTATAGAGAAGCTTTCCCAAATCTTCCTCATCGGAATCCTTAACCGCGTTATATGCCGCAAGAAAACCGTCACTCATTGTCAGCCCGAGATCACCGTCGCCGACAACGCTGTCAAGCTGAATAAGATAATCCTTGTTCAAAGCCATTATATTTTTGATTTTTTCAAGCAGTTTTATAATATATTGTTTATCCATACGAAGTTCAGTCCTTTCAGATCAAGTCGGTTTACTGTACAAAAAACGGAGTACAGGCAGGTGCTTCCATAAGCTCTTTCAGTTCATCATCAAGCTTTAAAACAGAAATTGATAATCCCGACATTTCAATTGCAGTTACATATTCGCCGACATAGTAACGATGTACAGTAATATTCTTTTCAGAAAGATACTGATTTATCCGTCTTGTAACAATATATTGCTCATCAAGCGGAGTTGCACCAAGACCGTTGACGAGAACATCAACCGTATCTCCCGATTCAAACGGAAGATCAGATATGATCTTATCCAGCATTTCATCTGTAATCTGATCGGCTGTTTCAAGCTTTCCTGTTCTTATTCCGGCTTCTCCGTGAATGCCCATTCCGATTTCCATTTCGTCATCATTAATTGAAAATCCGGGCTTCCCTACACGCGGAACGATACACGGTGTAAGTGCAACGCCCATAGTTCTTACATTAGCGGCAGCTTTTTCGGCAATTCTCTTTACTTCTTCAAGTGAAAGCATTTTATCTGCGGCCGCTCCCGCACATTTATATACAAAGAATATTCCGGCAACTCCTCGTCGTGTACTCTTTTCGCCCGGTGCCGATGGTCCTGCGGAAGCAACGTCATCCCCGGCAACAACGCTCAATACCTTTATGTTTTCTTCGAAATCAGCCATTTCAGCCGCCATATCGAAATTGAAAATATCACCATTGTAATTTCCGTAGATATAAAGCACACCTGCGCCCGAATCAATTGCTTTTGTTACGGCAAGCATCTGCTCCGCAGACGGTGACTGAAAAACATCACCGACTGAACAGCCGTCGAGCATACCTTTTCCTACATACCCAAGGAAAAGCGGAAGATGTCCCGAACCGCCTCCTGTAGCAATTCCGACCTTTCCTTCTTTTTTGTTTGCGGTAACAAGACAGCGAAGGTCATCAGCTGTATAGGTAACTAAATCGCTGTGTGCGATATAAATTCCCTCAAGCATTTCATTAACGTAATTTTCAGGCTTATTGATGATTTTTTTCATTTAGCTTCCTCCTAAAATTTAATATGCTTTTTCGTATACGGATATTATGTCATTTTTTGTCGGTCTTATAGGATTCGCGGGCATACAGGTATCGGCAAGTGCAAGATCAGCGAGCGCTGAAAAGTCCTCTTTTTTAACCTTGAATTCTGAAAAGCCCGATGGAATTCCGACATTCCTGCATAAATCTCTTATATATTGTACACACGCTTTCATTGCTTCAACAGGCTGCATTTTCTTAGTCCCGTCAATTTCGAGAGCCTCAGCTATCAGTGTAAACTTCTTCTGAACTGTTTCTGCCTGTCCGTTATATTCCATAACATAAGGAAGAAGTATTGAATTGCAGATTCCGTGGGGAAGATTATAGAAGCCGCCGAGAGAATGTGCCATAGCGTGAACCATTCCGAGCCCGCCATTTGAAAAAGCCATTCCTGCGGTATATTCAGCATACGCCATCATCTCGCGTGCCTCAATATCATTACCATTCTGTACCGCACGGGGAAGATAATCTTTAATGGTTTTAATGCACCAAAGAGCGTCCTTATCGGTAAGTGGAGTTGACTGACAGGATAATACCGCTTCTATCGAATGAGTCATAGCGTCCATGCCTGTTGCCGCCGTCAGACCTTTGGGCATTGACATCATAAAATCACAGTCGTTAACGGCAATGCTCACCATACAGTTTGGGTCAACCATTACCATTTTTGAGTGTGTGAGAGGATTTGTGACAACATAAAAGGAAGTTACCTCCGAGCCTGTCCCCGCGGTAGTATTTATTGCGACAACCGGTAAAGCAGGATTTTTCGACTTGTCAAGTCCCTCGTATTGTTCTACTCTTCCTCCGTTTGTGAGGACAATTCCCGCCGCCTTAGATGTATCTATTGCCGAGCCACCGCCCACCGCAACAAGAAAATCAACATCAAGGCTTTTTGCGGCGCATATACATTCGTTGATTATTTCAACCGTCGGATTAGGCTGTACCCTGTAATAAATTGCATATTCTATTCCCGCTTTGAGAAGTTCATTTCCTACCTTTTCCGCCGTTCCCGACTCATAAAGAAAGCTGTCTGTTATAATAAGCGCCCTTTTAAGATTTCTTTTTTTAAGTTCATCGGGAAGAAGACTTATTGAGCCTTTCCCGAAAAAGCTTACCGAAACCGAATTTACTCTGTGAATTCCCATTTTAACCTCCGTGTCAATGCCGTTTGATTAATGTGCGGCAATTGTTAAAACTCTATATTTCTGTAATCCTTTGGGTCTATTCTTTTAAGCATTGAAAGCTCCTGTGCTGTCGGTGAAGGAGTATATTCAAGCCTTTCATATTCAACTTTGAACGAGGTATTTTCAATAACCTCCTCAATGCTTGATGTCGGGTGAACCGTATCAAGCATAAGCCTTCCGTTTTCAAACTTAAACACGCACAAAGGAGTAACAATCCTGTCGATGTTCCCTCTTGTGGTTACAAAATCCACTTTATCAACAAAAGTTCTTTTATCATGCTTTGTGCGCCAGATTATCGCACGCTTTGCGGTTGGTATAAGAACGGCGCTCCCCGCTCCTCCGGGCATACGTACCTTAGGCTTATGATAGTCCCCGATAACCGACGCATTTACATTTCCGTTGACATCAAACTGTATTCCGCTTAAAAACGCAACGTCAAGCTTCCCTCTCATTGAAAGGTCAAATACCTCAGCTAACGGGAAATATGCTGTTGAACGTTCCAAAAGCTCATTCCCCGCACTCGTATATTTTTGTAAAGCTGACGGCTTTGGGTTTACCCCTCCCGGGATATTAAGATATACCGCATCGGGGGTATGAAGAGCCTTTGCAAGCATAACCGCCGTCATCGGCATATGAGACGAAACACCGTGAAAAACAGTATCTCCGTTTTTAATCAGCCTTGCCATTGCACAGACCATTATATCGCAGACACGATAGTTTTTATCGGATAATTCAGAATTATAATTGTTATAGAGCATATTGTCCCTCCCTACCTTCTGTAATCAGCAGACATATATCTTACAAGATAAGAGGCAAGTCCGTCCTTATCCTTAATTGCCTTAAAGTCGTCTAGACCGCTTCGGTCAATATCATATTTCCCGGGGCAGGAGCATGGAGCAGCGCCTTTAGGAGCATGTACAACAGCCGCCGTCATAAAGTGCGGAATATCAGCCTTATCAGATGAAAATGAAAATTTAGTTTCGGGTACGATAGTTTCAGCCGAAATAATCACCTTATCCGCTGCCCTTGACAAAAGAATATCATCATATTTAGGACCCGTAATACGGGCGTTTCCGTTAATATCAGCTTCCTGAACATGAATTATCGCAACGTCAGGGCGTATTGCCTTTACAACGGTAATTTCCTCACCCGAAAAAGGATCTCTTATTTTTGTGAAATAATCATTCACTTCTATTAAATCACTTATTTGAAGTCCCTTCACCGGCATAAACGGAATTCCCGCTCCCGCCGCACGAAGAGCAGATATTACGGTATAACAGGCATGCTCGTTCCCTTTTACGTTCCCGCTTTGAACGGCTTTTCTGTAATGCCCCGCAAGCGAATATTCCGTTTCATAGCTGATAAATCCTGCATCAACGCTTTCTGCACATTCAGCAAGACACAAAAGGTCAACGTCCATTGCCCCAGCGGTTTTGACTATGTGAAGATTTTTTCTGCCCTGTCGTGCAATTTCTCTGATAAGAGCCATCGGAGCACGGTGAAGAACATTCCCTCCTATTCCGACAGTGTATCCGTCCTTTATTAATTCAGCCGCCTGAGAAAGCGACATAAGCTTATTCATTATTGTTTCACCTCTGTATAATTATTTTGCAAGATTTGAAGCAATGTGTATTGCATCCCACACCCCCGCAAAAGGCGGAGCATAAACCAGGTCAGTCATTCCAAGTTCGTCTGTTGTCATTCCCGCATGAATTGCAACGGCGAAAACATCAATTCTAAGCACCGCGCCTTTTTGCCCGCAGGCCTGTGCACCCAAAAGCTTTCTTGTTCCGTCCTCATAAATAAGCTTTATTGTTACGGGAGTAGGGTCGGGGTAATATGCGGGATGATCGTTTGCCTGAACAACTACGGTTTTATATTTTTTACCGAGGCGTTTTGCATCGGCCTCGCCCATTCCGGTTCGTCCCATTTCAATATTGCAAACCTTTATTGCGGCAGAACCGAGTGCACCCGAAAATTTCTGATGTGCTCCCGAAATATTTTCCCCTGCAATTCGTCCGCATTTATTGGCAACAGTTCCGAGCGCAAGAAAACAATCTTCCTCAGTAATTTTGTTATAAACAAGAGCACAGTCGCCTGCGGAATAAATATCATCAACCGTAGTTTTCATTTCCCTGTCAACAATAATTGCTCCGTTTTTTGCAAGGCGTATTCCTGTATCTTTAAGAAAAGCTGTATTAGGGCGTACTCCCACCGCAATTATCACAAGGTCGGTATCATATATTCCCTTGTCGGTTTCAACCTTTTCTACTTTTGACGTCCCCTTAAAGCCCTTGACTTTTTCGCCGAGATGAAGCTTTACGCCGTGCTTTTCAAGCTCCTTTGACGCAGCTTCAGACATTTCGGTATCAAAAGGAGTAAGAATTCTGTCCGCCGCCTCAATAATGCGGACGTTCTTTTTTATATTAAGAAACGACTCGGCACATTCAACGCCTATATATCCTCCGCCGACAATCGTTACATTTTTTATTTCAGGCATCGCGGCAAATTCTTTCAGAAAAATACCGTCCTCAAGCGTTTTAAGAACATGAACGCCCATAAGCTCCGCCCCTGGAAACGGCGGTACTATTGACGATGCGCCTGTCGCAATCATAAGCTTATCATAGCTGTCCGCAAAAATATTTCCGTTTTTAATATCTCTTATAATAACCTGTTTTTTCTCGGTATCTACCTTAACCGCCTCGTGATAGAGGTGAGTTTTTATTCCCGCTTTAGAAAACTGCTCCTGTGTTCGGGCAATCATTCTGCGGTAATCGTCATTGAAATCGCCGACATAATAAGGAAGTCCGCAGGCACCGTAAGAAAGAAACCCGCCTTTTTCATATACTACAATTTCAGCAGTACTGTCTTTTCTTGCAATCTTTGAGGCAGCCGACATTCCTGCGGCAACCCCGCCGATAATAATTACTTTCACTCTGTTAACCTCCCGCTTTATATTTTATTGATTCTTTCCTCTGCATCTGTCATTGCTTGTAATGGCGTCTTTTTTCCTGAAAAAGCATTAGCAATTTCTTCATAGAAAATCCCGTTTTTATCTCCCGCCGATGTCATATCGGGGAGAGGCTTCGCATTTTCAATCATTTTAAGCTGACATTCATACCATGGGTATTTTTTCATACCGTTCAAATAGCTTTGCTTTCTTACAGGTGCTCCGCTTAAACTTCCCGCAAGAGCGTCAATTTCGGGCGAACGCAGAAAACGCAGAAGTTCATTTGCCTCTGTCTGATTTTTGCATGAGGAGGATACAGCAAACGCCCAGGTTACATTCCATGCTGTTGAAAAAGTCGAGAAAGCAAGGTCGTCTGGCTCGATACAGCTTTCGTTCAATACCGTCCCAAGTTGTCCGCTCCATGTTACAGCGGCGGCGACTTTTTTGTTTCTGAGGATTTCTGCAATTTCTCCATTCCCGAAAGTTTTGGTATTGTCAAGAGAACATTTTTTAAGTCCGCAGTAGACTTCAAGACCTTTCACAATACTTTCTGAAGCACATATCGCTTTGTGATTTTCATTATAAACATCCTGTCCGTTCATACGAAGGAAAGGAAGTGCATCGGTAAATATTTCAGACGGATGAGCCTTCATTGCAATAATATGATTCTTTGCAAAGTCTGCGTATTCTTCTGGTGTTATTACCTTGTCAAATCTTTTTTCTGTCAAGCTTTTACGGTAAACTATCATATGTCCGTCACAAAACGACGGTGAAAGATAAGTTTTACCGTTATATTTCATTTCCTGCACAATGGCAGGCAAAATATCTTCATCTTCAAATTCAATCGGCTGAATATAATTTTTTTCAATAAAATCTCTTTTCCAGAGATGTCCCGCAACCATAACTATGTCGTAGTATGCCTTGCCGTTAAATACGTCAAGCATTGTACTGTAATATTTTTCCCAAGGGAAAACGTCAAACTGAACCTTATATTTAAAATTTTTGAGTATGTCAAGCTTTTTGTCGGTATAAACCATAACGGCGGGATCTGCGACCGCAAGTACCTTTAGCATATTATCGTTCATAATATCATTCCTTTACAGAAAAAGGGACTGTATCTTTTACGTCAGTAAAGTCAGTCCCTGATTAAAGTCATTTTATTTCCTGAGGCGGTGCGTCAACAATTCCCACCACAACAGCGTCAACGGGAGCAGATCTTTCGAGAGCATACTGCGTAGTATTATCGGTAGTTATCAGCACCAATTCGCCTATTCCTGCACCAAGAGTATCCGCCGCAACAAATATCTGTGCTCCGTCCCCGTAATACGGAGAAATAAGCAGCAGCTTATACCCCACAAGATTACTGCATTTTCTTGTCGAAACAATCGTACCTTTAACTTTTCCCAAAATCATACGGTATACCCTTTCCTTTTATTTTATAATTTCAAGGAGCTGCCCCTGACGGATCTGAAAGGCACTTGCATCGTCAGTGTCAATATGGCAGTCAAGCGCATAATTATCACCGACGCGGATTATCACATTATGTAAAACGCCGCCTTTCTCACCCGCTGCGAGAAGCTTTACCTTCTGACCGTTTTTAACTCCAAAGACTTTTGCATCATCGGGCGTCATATGGATATGCCTGTCGGCAATAATAACGCCCTTTGAAATTGTAATTTCGCCCTTTGGTCCGGCAATAGTTATGCCGAGAGTACCCTTTAAATCGCCCGATGTTCTTACCGGTGCGTCTATTCCGAGCTTTCTCGCATCCGTCGAGGTTATTTCAACCTGAGTTTCGGGACGTACAGGTCCGAGAATTCTTACTTTCGCGATTTTACCCTTAGGACCTGTCAGTTCAACAGTTTCCTCCGCCGCATACTGTCCCGGCTGGCTTAATGGCTTTATGCTTGTAAGCTGATAATTCTCGCCGAACAGTATTTTAAGATGCTCTTCTTCAAGATGAATATGTCTTGCAGAAACTCCGACAGGCACTTTTGTTTGCGACTCGGAATATTTTTCAAGGCTTTCGATAACAAGCCTTGTTATCTGTTCAATCAATTCATTATCACAGCTCATAAATTTACCTCTGTTTTTGTTTTTTTAACTTACTTTATGAAAGGAAGTATTGACGCAATATTTGCGTGCGGTCTTGGAATTACATGAACCGCAACAAGCTCGCCGAGTCTTGAAGCCGCTTCCTGTCCCGCTTCCGTCGCCGCCTTTACAGCTCCTACATCACCCTGAACCATTACCGTTACAAGTCCCGAACCGATTTTTTCTGTTCCGACAAGCTCAACATTTGCCGCTTTAAGCATTGCATCCGCCGCTTCAATTGAAGCTGTAAGTCCTCTTGTTTCAATCATTCCAAGAGCCTGCATACCTGTTTTTACAGGCTTTGCGGCCTCTTTTGCCGCTTCGTTATTCACTGCTGCCATTTATATCTCCGCCTTTCTTTTAATAATCAATTTCAACTGTTTTTTATCATATTAAGAAGCTTTATAATTTCTGGATGTGGGTTGCTTATTGTGACGGCAACCTTGATATTTTTTTCTCCGACAATTGATTTTGCATTTTCCGCCGCCTCTATCGCCGCATTGACAGCCGAGGTTTCGCCTGATACTATGCTGTGAACCATTCTTCCGCCGAGCTTTGTATGAAAGCTGACAAGCTCCACATCAGAAGCCTTCAGCATTTCATCAAGAACCACAACGGAATTGGTAAAGAAGTTTACTTCAACAACTCCGATTGCATTAAGTTTCAATTTCCTCACAGCCTTTTAATTATTTGATTGAGGGAAGAATTTTTGCAACGTCGGTATGAGGTCTTGGAATTACATGAACTGCAACAAGCTCGCCGAGTCTTGAAGCTGCTTCCTGACCTGATTCTGTTGCAGCCTTTACTGCTCCTACTTCGCCCTTAACGATAACCGTTACGAGTCCTGAACCGATTTTTTCTGTTCCTACAAGCTCAACGTCTGCTGCCTTAAGCATTGCATCTGCTGCCTCGATTGCTGCTGTTAATCCTCTTGTTTCAATCATTCCTATAGCTGACATAATTTTTTCCTCCGATAATTTTATTTATTAATTTTTACTTTTGATATTTCAGAAAGCTTGTCTACCCCGTCATAAGGATTTTCGATGACCGCCGTAATTATTTCGCTTTCATCGTTAAAACGGAGAGCCGCTTCTTTTGCCGCTTTTAATGCTGCTTTTACGTCGGAAATTCTGCCCTCAAATTTCACCTGTGTTGTCAGCGGTATAAACGCGCTGGTATCTTTCGGGTTTATCGTATCAATACCGAGAATTTTTATATCCGCCGTTTTGCATGCCTTATCCATCGCATATATAATTGCTCCGTAACCGGCACATTCCAGAAATCCAATCGCCATATCTGCCTCCTTTCCGGACATAAAAGGCTTATCCCTGCAATCGCAAAGGACGTCGCAACCATAGGGTGAGCATGTGTAACCGCCATGACTTCGGGATTTTCGTTATAAACCCTGAGGTGCATTTTAAGCTCTGAGGAGGGCTTTCGGTTTCCCATTAAAACCTTTCCGTTTAAATCCGTTTTAACGAGCATATCAACGGTCATAAAGCCTTTTGATACTCCAGTAGGGGTTGTCCATAACGCGTTAGGTCCTACCTTACAGCTTATATTGCCGTCATTCGCCGCAACAAAGCCTTTCATGTACATTCGTTTTCCGATATCTATAATAGCTTTTTTTGCTTCAAAATCAGACATATATTTTACATTCTGAATTGTTATCATATTAAAATCACCTTTTTCACTCCTTTTTATTTTTTATTTCTATACAACAGGCGAAAAAAACAGATAATATATGCCTGAGATATAATTAATTTGTTAAATATGTTGACTTTTTTGAGTTTGAGTAATTATTTTAATTATTTTAATAAATAATCTTTACTTTTTCAAAACAATATGCAATAATAATTATAATGTTGGTTTTATATACTGATAAAAAGTTTATTTCAACAAACACATTATAATTTTACGGAAATAAAACAACAATAATACGTTTAGAATTGAGGATAAAATATATGCTCGCAGTAACCAGAAAATCAAAAATCAAGGAAATACTTCAGGAGAAAAAAAGCGTTGTCGTTTCTGAACTTGCAGAAATGTTTTCGGTAACCGAAGAAACTATCAGAAGAGACCTTAAGACCTTTGAGGACGAGGGCTTTCTGACAAGAACTTACGGCGGTGCTTTTATTCAGGACGGGGTTCAGAACGAGGTTGAACTTTCTGTTCGTGAAACCGCTTATACCGACAGCAAACAGCTTATAGCCGAAAAATGTGCCGAGCTTGTACATAACGGCGATTCGATTTTTCTTGACGCTTCAACTACCGCAATTTTCATAGCCAAAGCCATATGCGATATGCGTATTACGGTTTTAACCAACTCACTGAAGGTAATAGGTTTCCTTGCCGATTATCCAAACATACACCTTATTACAATAGGCGGACTGTTCGCTCCCAACAATATGTCCTTTATAGGAAGAGGTGCTTTACAGTCACTTGA